>CAZARE010000273.1:0-17404 GCA_964487455.1 uncultured Propylenella sp. | reverse complement strand
GGATCGGTCGCTGGATCGGCTACTACAACGCATCGCGCCCGCACTCTTCGTTCGGCGGCAGGACGCCCGACGAGGTCTATGCTATCGACAGCGAGCAGCAGAAATTGGCGGCGTAATCAGACCCGGAATCCACCTTAGCCCAGCCGCCAATCTGTCTCAAAAAGCGGACCCACCTCTCATGCTGAGGGTCTTCTCGCACGGGCGCTCCGCTACGTGACGCTACGCCCGGCCCATTCGTTCGATCCGCGCTGCTGTCCATACGTCTTGTATTTGACCAGCACCTCGCCGATCTGCGCGTCCGACAGTATCGGCGGCTCGCCGAGCGGGAGACACAGCAGGTAGAGCTGCGAAAGTTCCTCGACCGTGACCGCCAATGCCAATGCGCGCGTGATGGAACTATGGGCGGCGATCATGCCGTGATGAGCCAGCAGGCAGGCGCGGCGACCTTCCATAGCTTCCACCACCCGGTCGGCGAGCGCCTGGCTGCCGAAGAGTTCGTAGGGCGCGCATCGGATCGTGCTTCCGCCCGCTCCGGCAATACCGTAGTGAAGCGCCGGGATTTCGCACCCCATAATGGCAAGCGCGGTTGCATGCGTGGAGTGGGTATGGACAACGGCGTTGAGGTCCGGACGCGCCTGCAGGATGTCACGGTGGAAGGGCCATTCGCTCGACGGTAGGATCTCGCCCGAGAACGACCCGTCCCAAGCCATCGAAACCACGTGTTCCGGCCGCAGCCTGTCGTAGGGAATACCGGTCGGCGAGATGAGGACCCCGCCGGCGTGGCGCACGCTGATATTGCCTGCGGTCCCCTTGTTGATGCCGAGCCCGTTCATGCTGCGACAAGCCTCGACCAGTTCGATGCGCAGCGCGAGTTCATCCTGCATCCTGGTCGAATCCTGTCTTCGTCGGTCACATTTGGTGCGGCGTCGGCCCGCCCGTCGCTTCTCAGGCGGTCGAGTTCTCCGGCCGCAAGGCATTCGGCGCGAATACGCCATAGGCGGTTGAAATCTTGGTCACGAGCTCCGGAGGAGTGACGTCGAAGGCCGGATACCAGCCGACGGCAAGCGGGGTGGCGGTGCGGCGGCCCAGGCAGTGCAACGTCTCGTCCGGATCGCGGAACTCCATCTCCACGTCATCCGGACCCCTGGCGGTGAAATCCGGCTGGCCCACCACGGCTATGTACGGCAGGCCGAAATGCTTTGCCGCGATCGCGAGCTGCAACGTACCGACCTTGTTGACAACATGCCCGCTCGCCGTAATGCGGTCGGCGGCCGTCAGCAACCGGCTCACCTTGCCGGCGGCCATGGCGGCGGCGCCCATGTTATCGGTGATGACGGTGACCGGAATGCCCATTTCGGCGACGCTATGGGCAGTAAGCCGACTGCCCTGGAGATAAGGGCGCGTCTCGGTGCAGATCACGCTGACCTTCTTGCCGCCCTGCATGAGATGCGCGAGGGTCTGAATGACACCGGACTCGCCCCAGCAATGGGTGAGGATAGTCTCGCCGTCTTCGATCAGGCTGGCGGTGTTGCGACCCATCTTCGCGGAGAAGGCCTTGCGCTCGTCCCACAGCTTGCGCATCAGCGCCTCAATGCGGGCGCTGAAGTCGTCGATCGACGCGTTTGCTTCCGCTTCCTCGAGCATGCGCGTCACGATGTTGCGGATCAGATTGTTGGTGGGCCGCGTCGCGATCAAACGTTTTGCGGCGGCGTCGAGATGCGCCATGCGCGCTGCCGCCCCCGCGAGCCTGTCTGCCTCCCGGGCAGCGAGCACAAGGCCCGCGCTGGCGGCGAGGTAGGGCCCGCCGCTCTGCGTGACCATGTCCTCGATCGCCCTGGCGACAGCTTCCACGTCGCGGCAGTCGACGAACTCGGTGCTGAGCGGAAAGGTGCGGCGGTCGAGGATACGCACGCCAACGGGTGTCAGCGTCACGCTTTCGCGCATCAGGGTGGGCAGATCGGCGGCAGAATTGGTCATGCGCTGCGAGGTCCGGCTGTTCTGCGTATTGCTGTCGGGAGTCCGGGGGCGTCGCCTTGGCGCCCCCGGAATACGAACTCAGTTCGGGGACTTGATGCCCGGGTTGAATTCGTTGGTGACGAAGTCGGCCGGATCTTCGACGCGCGGGATAAGGCCGGCCTCGAGATAGAACTCCTGGTGCTTGACCCAGCGGTCCATGTCCATCCACATCAGGCCGTGCTCGCGGGTGTCGTCGCTGGTCATCAGGTCGTTCTGGCCGTTCGTCAAGCGCCACATCACGCGATTGTAGTCGTCGGACTGGCCCGGATATTCCGTGACCATCTGCGCGACCCTTTCCGGTTCGCGCAGTGTGACCTCCATGCCGCGCGCCAAAGCGCGCATCACTTTACGCACCAGTTGGGGATTTTCCCTGACCATCTCGGTGCGCGTGAAGAGAACGTCCCCATAGGAGGCGACGGCCACCTGCGACATGACGATTGCCTGCCAGATTTTGTTCTTGAGGTTGGCCGGTGCGTCCGGCTTGGCCGCTTCAAGCTCGAACTGGTAGGGCTGGTTGATCACCCATCCGGAGTAGAAATCGACCTGGCCGGTCATCAGCGGCTCGATTCCGCTCTGCACGATCTGGATGTCGAAGCTGTCGTAGTCGAGGTTGTTGAGCCTCGCGAGCCCCTTTAGAAACACCTCACCGTCGGTCTGGATGCCGATCTTTTTGCCGACCATGTCCTGCGGGGTCGGAGCCGGCGCGCCGGGCTCGGTGAGCGTGATGTACCCATAGGGACCGTGCTGGAAGACAGAGCCGACCACCGTGATATCCACCGGCGTCTCGGCGAGACGCGAGCGGAATGCGAAGACGGCGCTGTCGAGACCGAAATCGGCTTGCCCGACACCGACGAAGGAGATGGTGTTCTTTCCCGGGCCTCCGTCGAGCAGGTTGAGCTTCAGACCCTCCTCCTTGAAAAAGCCGAGCGCATCCGCAGCCATCAGCGGCGCGAACTGGCCGTTGCGCAGCCAGTTCAGCGCGATGCTGACTTCTGTGAGATCTTGTGCTTTCGCCGTAGCGGGAAGCGCCAAGCCTGCCGCCAGGGCGGCGGCCCCGATCCATTGTGCAAACTTCATGGTCTTGTTCCTCCTGTTGTTATGCGTTTATGCATGTAACTTCGGGCATGCATGGCTCTGCCATCGATCACCGTTCCTTTCTCTCGGCCCAGTTGAGCCGGCTTCCGAGGTAATGGATCAGCGAGTAGGCGCCGAACGAGAAGGCGGCGGCAATCAGCGCGACTGCGTAGACGCGCTCGCCGGCATAGGCCATCATCGACTGGTTGATAAGGTAGCCGAGCCCACTGCGCGAAATCATCCACTCGACCGAAATCGCAATGACGATGCTTGAGCTGCCGGTGATTTCCTGCGCGGCCACGATGTAGGGCACCGAGTAGGGTATGCGCACGCGAACGAAGACGTCCCAAAGCGACGCGTCGAGGATCCGCATGCGGTCGAGAATGATCGGGTCGACGGATTTCAGCCCGCGATAGGTATTGACGAGGACGGGGAAGAAGCCGGCCATGGTGACGATGATCACCTTAGTCCAGAAACCGTCGCCCATCGCGAGTGCCAGCACGGTGACCATGATGACATAGGGGACGTTGCGGATCGAGATGGCCGCCGGCATCACCGCGTCACGGCTGATCGGCAGCGCCACGAAGAGGATGGCGAGACCGACGCCGATGACATTGGCCAGCAGGTACCCTGTAACCGCCACCTGCAGGGTATAGATGAAATGCTCGAAGAACAGCGCCCGGTTGGTCACGAGCGACTGAAACACCGCCGTGGGTTCGGGAATGACGTATCGCGGCATGCCCGACGTGTAGATGGCCAAATACCACAGGCCGATGATCGAGACGACTGGAAGTACGACCTTGAGGCCAACCTTCAGCATACTGCTCGAAAGGGAAGGACGATCCGAAGCATATTTCGGCGCCGCTACGGCGGCCTTCGAGCTGGACACGGCCATCTCTTTGATGCTTGCGGCGCTGCTCATGACGCGGTCGCCATGTCGTTGAACAGCATGCGGCGCAGCTTCGACGCGATCCCGATGAAGGCGCTGCTGCTGCGGAACTCATGGTTGCGCGGACGCGGCACATCCACATTGACGATCTCATGGATGCGGCCGGGCGACGGCGACATGACGACGATGCGGTCCGACAGCATCACCGCCTCTTCGATGTTGTGCGTCACGAACAGCACCGTGCGCGGTCGCCGCTGCAACTCGTTCGCAAACCATTCGCCCATCTCCTCGCGCTTCATCTCGTCGAGCGCCGAGAAAGGCTCGTCCATCATCAGCAGCTCGGGATCATGGGCGATCGCGCTGGCGGTGTTCACGCGCTGCAGCATGCCGCCGGACAACTCGTGGGGGCGCTTGCGCTCATGCCCGGCAAGTCCGAAATCGGCGAGCATTGCCGCCGGTGCGAAACCCCGTTGACCGGTGACGCTCTGGGTAAACCGCACGTCGTCGATCGCCCGCTTCCAGGGCAGAACCGCCGGTCGCTGGGATATGAGACCCAGCTTGCGCGCCTTGCGCATCTGGCGCGGCGGCGCACCGCCGATCAGGATCTCGCCGCTGCTCACCCTTTCCAGGTCGGCCACGCAGCGCAGCAAGGTAGTCTTGCCACAACCGGAAGATCCGATGAAGGCGACAAACTCACCGGCCGCGATCTGAAGGTCGACGTTCAGCAGCGCGTCCAGTTCGCCGAACCGCCGGCATACGTTCCTGACCGAGATGTCGACCGCCATCAGTTCCTTCCCGTTCCGCTTTTCGTGCCGCGAACTCTCCGCATCACTCAGCTTGCGACGAAGGCTTCGAGGATCCGCTCGACCCGTGTGAACATCATTGCGCGAACGCGCACGATCTCCTCGCGCGAAATCGCGGTTGCATTGTCACCGAGGCCCGCCGCGGGGTTCACAATCGGACAGAGCGCTGCGTAGGGCAGCTCCAGTTCAACAGCTAGCGCTGCCTCCGGCATGCCCGTCTGGCCGACGAGGTCGCAGCCGTCCTTGGCGAGCATCCGGATTTCGGCGGCGGTTTCAAGGCGTGGACCGTTGAAGCACGCGTAGCAGCCTCCATCATGCGCCGCCTCGCCGGCATCTTTCACCGCGCGCAGGATAGCCGTTCGTATGTCCTCGTGATATGGCATGGTGAAATCAATGTGGTGCACAGGACGCCCGTCCGTGCCTTCAAAATAGGTTTCCGCGCGACCGCGCGTGTAATCGATGATCTGATCCGGAACCACGAAGTCGCCTGCGCCGAAGCTCGGCCTGATGCCGCCCGACGTCGCGACGGAGAAAACGCGCGTGGCGCCCAACTGCTTCAGCGCCCACATGTTGGCGCGATAATTGATGCTGTGGGGCGCAAACATGTGCGGTGAGCCGTGGCGTGGTAGAAACGCAACCTCGCGGCCGCCGATGGAGCCGATGCTGATCGCCGCGGATGGCGCGCCGTACGGCGTCGACACTGTCTCGCTGCGGATGTTGGTCATGTTCGGCAAGCTGGTGAGCTTGCTCCCACCGAGCACCGCGTCCATCAATTGACTCCCTGCCGATCAACCTGTTTTTCACTGCCGTCGCCACTGCCGTATCGGCTCGCGAGCTCCAGAGGCGCGAAAGCTCCGTCCGCCGTCGCCACCGCCGAGACCAGTTCAGGCGGGGTAGCGTCGAATGCGGGATACCAGCCCTGCACCAGAGGCGAGGCGGTGCGCATGCCCAGGCAATGCAGCACCTCGTCGCCATCGCGTTCTTCGATGTGCACGTCGCGGGGTCCGGATGCTGTCGCGTCCGGCCGCACCACCGTGGCCACGTAGGGGATGCCGAAATGGCGCGCGGCGATCGCCGCCGTCAACGTGCCGACCTTGTTGAACACATGCCCGGACAACGTCACCCGGTCAGCGGCGGTCATCAACATCGAGATGTCCCGGTGCTCCATCACATGTGCCACCATACCGTCGGTGACCAATGTCACCTTGATGCCAAGTTCAGCGGCGCTGTGAGCCGTCAGCCGGGCGCCCTGCAGATACGGGCGTGTCTCAGTGCACCAGAGTTCGACCTTCCGGCCGATGCGGATTAATTCGCGCAACGTCTCGATCAGCGCTCCCTCGGACCAGCAATGGGTCAGGATTCGGCCGCCCTCCGGCACCAGTCCGGCGGCGTTCACGCCTACTCTGAGCAGCATCTCGCGGCGTTCCTGCCAGCTCTGCTCGACGAAGCCGGTGACTTGCTCGGCGATGCGTCCATGCTTCGTGACAAGACCGTTGACGAAGACCACCACGCCATCGACCATGGTGCGGATGTTGTTGTTCGTCGGACGGGTCCGGCGCAGGCGAGCGGCCGCTGCCGCCATAGCCGCGGGCTTGTCGGTCAATCCTTTCGCGTCGGCATCGCGGGCGGCCAGCACCATCGCGGCGCCGGCGGCGAAGAACGGCCCGTTGCTCTGTGTGACCATCTGCTCAATCGCTACGGCCACGTCCTCGACGCTACGGCAGTTTACGAAGCTGATCTCGAAGGGAAACACGCGCCGGTCGAGGATGCGGACGCCATCAGCCTCAAGCAGGACCGAGCGGGCAATGAGGGTCGGATAGTCGATGAACTGGCCCGTCATCGCATCTCTTCCATCGATGCGGGCGCGGCCTGCGAGTCGTGGAATTGGGGCTGGAGCGGCCGACTGGAGGCGGATTTTCCGCCACGCCCCTGCTGACGGATCATGAAGCCGGCGAAAAATTCCGAAAGCTCCTGATGGGCATTGAGGGGCAACACGTGCGCGACATACTGGTCGGGGCGCATGACCACCAAACATCCTTGGCGACGATCGATGCCGCGCAGATCGAAAATGTCCTGCCCGCTCTTCGAATCGGCGCAAAACGCCTTCTCGTAGTCGCGCAGGCCATAGCGGCCCTTCGGCGGCAGCAGAAGTGCCGGCAGGTCCTGTACCGAAAACTCGCGATGCCCCTGCTGGAAAACCGCACGCACATCAAGCACTGCGTCGATATCCGCGCCGGGCGGGGTGTAACGGGTCACCGGCGAATTCACTGATTCGGTCAGGAAGTCGCACAAGGCACGGACTGCTGACCCATCGCGGCCACTGTCTCCGGCTCCGCCGAAGGCAAACAGCCTCCATCGCCCATCCGCCTTTACGAGATGGCCGAGTTGCGTCGGCCTAGCATCCGCCAACCGGATCACAGGCGCGGAGTGGAACCGCATTCCCACCGGGAGTCCCAAGGCGAGACGCTGATGCGTCGCCGGTCCGGTGATTATCGATGGCGTGTAGAGCGTGGCCGTACCGGCGGTATAGCGGCTGTGCTGAACGAAGTAGCGCTGCGTTTCGGCTGGGTCGCCTTGGTTCACGTGCGAAATTGCGGCCGATTTGGCAGGCATGCTGAGCATGCGGGTCCACTCGCGGTCGAACTCGATGAGTTCACGCGCAACCGCCTGCCGTTCTGCCGAGTAG
Organism: uncultured Propylenella sp.; assembly: GCA_964487455.1. Taxonomy (GTDB): domain Bacteria; phylum Pseudomonadota; class Alphaproteobacteria; order Rhizobiales; family Afifellaceae; genus DASWJZ01. Next base: position 9,936 of record CAZARE010000273.1, on the reverse strand, counting down.
GTTCGCAGCAATGCGGGAGCGGTGCGCCCCCGGAGGACAGATGCGAGCTTCCAGCCAAGATTGAATGCGTCCTGCATGGACACGTTCATGCCCTGACCGGCCTTCGGGCTGTGCGTGTGGCATGAGTCTCCTGCGATGAAGACACGCGGGTGACCGCTGTCCGCGTCTGCCGCGGCCAGATTGTCGAACCTGTCGCACAGCCTCTGGCCGATCTCGTAGACCGACCACCACGCGGTCTCCTTCACATCGAGCGTGTAGGGATTGAGAATCCGCCGGGCCGCGGCGACGAGATCGTCGGCGCTGATATCGCGACTTGCCGCGCGCTCGCCGACAGCGAGCTTGTGGAGTTCGATGTACAGGCGGACGAGATAGCCGCCTTCTCTTGGGATGACGACCATACTGCCTTCGCCGGCAGACTGGATCAGCGACTTGAATCGGATGTCGGGGAAGTTGGTCACCGCGAGGACGTCCATTACGCCCCAGACCTGGTCGGCCGCGTCGCCGCGAAGCTCGTGCCCGAGCGAGCGTCTTACGGTGCTGCGCGCACCGTCGCAGCCGACGAGGTAGCGCGCCTTGACGGTTTGCACCTGGTTGCGCGCCTCTCGATCGGCGCGCTCGAGACGAACTGTGACCGGCAGCGAGTGCTCACCGCCTCCCTGTATGTCCACATCGACCAAACGCCAGCCATAGGCCGGCTTCAGCCGGTTCGGCGCATCTCGCATCACTTCGAGGTAGAAGTCGTGCACGCGCGCCTGGTTTAGGATCACATGGGGGAATTCCGAGAGCCCGTCCTCGGTGTCCTGCACGCGTCCACTGCGGGCGATGCGATGCGGGTGCGCCGCATCCGGTTTCCAGAAAGTCGTCTCGTTGACCCAATAAGCTTCCTTCAACACCCGCTCGGCGAACCCGAATGCCTCGAACATCTCGACGGTGCGGCACGCTACTCCGTCGGCCTGGCCCATCAGCAAGGGGCCGTCCTTCTGGTCGATGATCAACGTCCTGATCCCGTGGAAGGCAGAAAGCTGTGCGGCGAGAGTAAGGCCGGCGGGGCCGCAGCCGGCAATGAGCACGTCGATCTCGGCAGGTAGCGCGCGACCTGAGGCAGGCCACGAGGCTGCAGCCAAGCGTTCGGCAATACGGGGATCGCCGGGCCTGAAGCCATTGAGGTGGAACTGCAATACGCACTCCCCCGATCGCCGAATGATCTACGCTGGCGTATCCCGACCCCGGCCAAGCACCAATCGCGTCCCCGAAATCGCGCTGCCTGTCCGGCGCCCCGGCCGACCGCGAAAAACACGGAGGTGTTTGACAGCGCTGCCGCGATGCTAAGAAAATTCAGCATTGGCTCTAGTAAGAGTACTTATAGTAAGTATGCCTGTCAATTCGAGTCCCGCGCCGAGGTAGTTTCGTGACCGATCTCTACGACATGCCCGGCCATTTAGCGCGCCGGTTCCAGCAGATAGCAGTTGCCGTGTTCCATTCCGAGGTAGCCGAGGCGGGGTTCGACCTGACACCCGTACAATATGCCGCCCTCGTCACGATTGAACTTCATCCCAGAACCGACCAGGCGTCGCTGGCTGGACTGATCGCTTATGACCGGGCGACAATCGGCGGCGTCGTAGATCGCCTAACCCAGAAAGGGCTGGTTGTACGGGAGGTGAGCACCAAAGATCGACGCGCACATGCGCTACGCGTGACTACGGACGGGCTGGATACATTGCGGCGCATCAGGCCGGCCGTGCTGTCCGCCCAAGATATCGTACTTCGCGGTCTGGACGCGGCGGAATCGTCGCAGCTCATCCGGCTGCTGCAGAAAGCCATTGTCGCCGGTAACGAGCTTAGCAGGGCGCCATTGCGCCCGGCACCCGCGGGAAGCGAATAGGCAGGCCTCGACCCACGGAGCCCGGCGCCGCTTGCCGAAAGTTCGGGGGTTGCCCAGAAATCACCGCGCCCGACTGCCTGAGACATACTTGCGACGGGAGGATGAGCGTGGATAGAGCAACCGATCACGCCGCCAGCCCGTTTTCGGGTTTCGACACGGTCGCCGTGCTCGAAGCAGACGAAGCGGCGATTGCAGCGGCCGTGGAGGACGCGGAACTGCCTGCGCTGCTCGCAACGCTGGCCGCACTCACCAGCGACCCGGCGCTGCTGGACATCGATCTTGTCCCGCCTACGCCACCGATGATCATGCGCATTGCGCCGCAGGGAGGCATGTCGCTTGAAGCACAGGCGAAGGCGAAGCGACTCTGCGTCGCCGCGCTCGTCAAGGGGCGCGACGAGGGTTGGAAGAATCCGCTGCCGAAGCCAGAAGCGTTGAGGGCGGCAATCGCCTTCCTGACCAAGAACGCGGGAGACGACTATCTCGACCTGCTGATGCATGAGATCGGCTTTCCGGACGATCCCGGACGGCCGAAATGGTCGAAGACCGCAATCGCCGCCGGCCGCGACATGCGCGTCGCCGTCATCGGCGGCGGACTGACCGGCATCGCGACCGCGTACCGGCTGTCCCAGGCCGGTATCGATTTCGTCGCCTACGAAAAGAACCCCGAGATCGGTGGCGTGTGGTGGAACAACACCTATCCAGGCTGCCGGCTCGACACGCCGAACTTTGCCTACAGCTACTCCTTCGCCCAGAAGTCCGACTGGCCGCAGCAGTTTTCCGAGCGCGACGTGATCATGGACTACGCGCGCCGCGTCGTGGCGGACGCCGACCTGCGCCGGCATTTTGAGTTCTCCACCGAAGTTCTGGGCATGCGCTATGACGAGGCAAGGGCCGGATGGCGGCTGCGCCTCGGCGGGCCGAACGGCAAGCGCGAGGAGTTTGCGCACGTGGTCATGCCAGGCGTCGGCCATCTCAACCGGCCCAACATCCCGGACGTCGCGGGCAAGGATACTTTCGCGGGCCGCGCCTTCCACTCGGCAGAGTGGCCGGCCGACATCGACGTCACCGGCAGGCGCGTTGCCGTGGTCGGCACCGGTGCCAGCGGCTTTCAGATCGTGCCGTCCATCATAGACCGCGTAACGAGCCTGCATGTGTTCCAGCGCAACCCGTCCTGGATGTTGTCGACGCCGACCTATCATGACGACATCAAGCCCGGCATGACATGGTTGCTGAAACACGTCCCTTATTACGGCCGGTGGTTCCGTTTCTGGCAGTTCTGGATCGCGGCGGAAGGTCGTTTCCCGGCCATTCAGGTCGATCCGGAGTGGCGGCACCCGATCTCGATCAGCGCCGTGAACGAGGAGTTGCGGCAGGGCTGTCTCGCCAACCTCGCCGCGCAGGTGGGGAACCGGCTCGACCTGCTGGAGAAGTTGACGCCGACCTATCCGCCGGGCGCCAAGCGCATGGTCCGCGACAACGGCGCCTACATTGAAGCGCTGAAGCAACCGCATGCGTGCCTCGTTTCCGAACGGATCGAGCGGCTGACCCCCGGCGGTATTGTCACCGCCGATGGCGCGCGCCACGAAGTCGACATCATCGTCTACGCGACCGGGTTTCTCGCGGCGGATTACCTCGATCCGATGGACATCGAGGGCGTGGGCGGCACCAAGCTGCGTGAGTTCTGGAACGGTGACAGCCGCGCCTACCTCGGAATCTGCGTGCCCCACTTTCCGAACCTGTTCATCATCGGCGGGCCGAACGCCGGCCTGGTGGTAAACGGCAGTGCCATCTTTACGTCCGAATGCGCGCTCGAATATGCCATGCGTGCCGTCGAACATATGCTGCGCAACGGGGTGAAGTCGGTCGAAGTGCGTCGCGAGGCCTATGATGCCTTCAACGAGGACGTCGACCAACACAATCGGCTGCGCGCATGGGGCACGTCCAGGGTGAAGACTTGGTATCAGGGCAGGAGCGGCCGGCCGACCGTGACCTGGCCGCATCCGATCCGTGAGTATTACCGGAGGACTTCGACCTTCAAGGAAGCCGATTTCGTGACTGAGGCCGGGGAGCAGGCGGCAACGAGTTGCTAGGCCTCCGCAGTAACAAAAGGCTAGGCTTCGGCGGCTTGCTCTGATCGAGCGAGCAGGTTCCTCACAGTCGACACGTGCCATCGCCCGCTCGCCGAAGCGGTCGTTCAAGCCGACTAGGCAGCGTGTTGGAAAGATCGGCCTTGTAGCGCGCATAGCGCGCCAGATCGACCGCTCCGCCCATTAGGAGAAAGGAGTGGCGAGACGCTTGGCCACGCCACTCCGGTGAATCTCCTGGCCGCAGGGCGAACTCAGAACCACTATCGCCCGCGGTTGCTCATTTCTTCAACGGTTTCGGGGCCATCTGGGTTTCCGACGCTTGATGACGACGAACTCCGCATGACGTGGGAACCATCAAAGGGCCCGCCCAGCCACCGAGCCAATCGATCTCGCGTGGAACGGGCGGTGAAGCGGGTTTCTCACCCCGCAGCGGGCCGCAACAACTCAACGAAGCGGCCGGGACTTCTACCTCATCACGCGCTTCGGCGCCTCCACAATATGACTGCGCATCTTTTTGGCTGCGGTTGCGACGTCGCCTGCTGCCATGGCCTCGAATATCTCCTTGTGCTCCTTCCAGACATGGATCGTCATGCCCGGAAAGCGCAACACTTCGCCCATTGACCTCCTGAGATGCAGCCAGTTGAGCCGCATCGTGTCCACGATGATCTGATTGCCGCTCGATTGGTAGATAAGTGTGTGGAAATCGATGTCGGCCTGAAGGACGGCCTTTGGGTCGCCCTTCTGCACCAGTGCTGACCCTCTCTCGACGATCGCTCGACCCCGTCGTATCGCGGCTGAATTGAGGCGTGGCGTGGCTAGCTGTACGGCAAGCGGCTCGACCACGGAGCGGAACTCATAGATCGATTCAAAGAGTCTCCTGTCGACGGGAGCAACTTCGACGCCGCGCCGTCCGGTATCAATCACCAGCCGCTGGGCTCTCAGCATCGCGATTGCGTTGTTGACAGGCTGGCGCGACACGTTGAGCCGTTCAGCGATTTCGTCTTGGGTCAGCCGCTCGCCGGGTTTGAAGACGCCGGCGCAGATCGCATCCACCAGTGCGTCGTAGGTCATTTCCACGAGCGATTTTGTCGGTGCGATCGCGTCCACGAAACCCTCGCCTCAAGCTAGCGGACCCATCCGGAATCGAAGTGGACTGCCGCGCAGGTTTCGTATACGAAATGCGAACCTATGCGTCTAGGAAAACTAACGCGTCTAAGGAGCGATGATGGCGCAGCCCATCCGAGTGCTGCTGGCAAAGGTTGGCCTCGACGGGCACGACCGCGGCGTCAAGGTGGTGGCCCGCACGTTGCGCGACGCGGGCATGGATGTCGTCTATTCCGGGCTGCATCGGACGCCGGAGGAAGTCGTCAACGCCACCGTCCAGGAAGATGTCGATGTGCTCGGCGTCAGCCTCCTGTCTGGCGTGCAGATGACCGTCTTTCCAAGAATATTTGAGCTTCTCAGCGAGCACGGCGCGGACGACGTCATCGTCGTCGCCGGCGGCGTCATGCCGGATGAGGATGTTGTCGAGCTGAAGAAGATGGGTGTGGCGGAGATAATGCTGCAGGACACCCCACCTCAGGCGATCGTGGAGCGGCTCAAGCAACTTGTGACAGAGCGGGGCCCGCGATGAGTACGCAGCGTATGGAGGCCTGGAGCTTCCCGCCTGCCTACGACGACAGCTATATCCCGCCTTCCGAGAGCCGCTACTGGCTTCCTGTTCGGGAGACCATGCACTCGTCCGACCGTGAGGCTGCCATACTGGAGCGGCTGAAAGAGGTATGTACCTACGCGTACGCGCACGCGCCATTCTACAAACGCAAATGGGACGAGGGGGGATTCCACCCGTCGATGCTAAGGACGTTGGAGGATTTCAACCGCCGCGTCCCGGTGGTGACGAAGGCAGAACTGCGCGCCTCGCAGAACGCCCATCCTCCCTTCGGCGATTATCTTTGCGTGCCTGAGAGCGAGGTACACCACATCCACGGCACCAGCGGCACGACCGGCCGCCCGACGGCCTTTGCCATCAGCCGCGACGACTGGAGCGCCATCTCCAATGCGCACGCCCGTATCATGTGGGGGATGGGCCTGCGCCCGAATGACATTGTTTGCGTTGCTGCCATCTTCAGCCTCTATGTCGGGAGCTGGGGCGCGCTTGCGGGGGCAGAGCGCCTGCGTGCCAAGTCGTTCCCGTTTGGCGCCGGTGCGGGGGGCATGACGGCGCGCTGCGCGCAGTGGCTCAACATGCTGAAACCGGCCGCCTTTTATGGAACGCCGACCTATGCTCTGCATCTTGCGGATACGGCGTGGCAGAACGGTCTCGATCCGCGCGAGTTCGGGCTGCGGATTCTATTCTTCTCCGGTGAACCCGGCGCTTCGATCCCGGCGGTCAAGAGCCGGATAGAAGCGGCCTACGGTGCAAAGGTCATAGACACCGGCTCAATGGGGGAGATGACGCCCTGGATGAACATCGCAGGCTCGTCCGAAACGGGGGGCATGCTCTGTTGGCAGGATGTGGTCTACACCGAGGTCTGCGATCCGGCAACTTTTGAGCGCGTGCCCTACGGATCGCGCGGCACGCCGGTCTATACCCACCTAGAAAGGACCTCTCAGCCTATGATCCGGCTGTTCTCCGGCGATCTGACACTTTGGGAAGACGGGCCGACGCCCTGCGGACGCACCTATCCGCGGCTGCCGATGGGCATCATCGGCCGTGTCGACGACATGATCACGGTGCGCGGCGAGAATGTCTATCCCAGCGAAATCGACTCAGCGCTCAACGCCACTACGGGCTATGGCGGCGAGCACCGCATCATCATATCGCGCGAGGGCGCGATGGATGAGATCGCGGTGCGTGTGGAGGCAGACGAGTCCGTTTGGAATGACACGGATTCTCGGAATGCATTCCGCCACGAGGTGACAGGTGGTCTCCAGACGCTTCTCGGGCTGCGCGCGAGCGTGGAAATCGTCGGGCCGAACACCATCGAGCGGACGGATTTCAAGGCGCGACGGGTGATCGACGACCGGGAGGTCCTGCGTGACGTGCTTCGTCAACTGGAAGGCACGTCTTCGTGACGGCTCGGCCGTATACGCCGTCAAACGACCTTGTTGCGCGGATCGAGAACGGGGCAGTCCCCGCGGTTGCGCGCCTTATTTCGCGTGCCGAGGCGGGGAGTGCCGAGGCGCGGGACGCTCTCGGCGAGATTTACCGCAAGGCGGGACGCGCTCACGTGATTGGGGTCACCGGCGTTCCGGGATCCGGGAAATCGACGCTTGTGGCAAAGCTGGTCGCCAGGCTGCGGGCGCGGGATCAGCGCGTCGCCGTTGTCGCAGTCGACCCCTCCAGCCCCTATTCGGGCGGGGCGATACTCGGTGATCGCGTCCGTATGGCCGAGCTCGGCATCGATCCAGGAGTTTTCATTCGCTCCATGGCAACGCATGGAGCCGTGGGCGGGATGGCCCATGCCACGCTTGACGCGATCGACATCCTGGACGTCGCCGGCTTCGACGTCATTATCATCGAGACGGTTGGCGTGGGCCAGGATGAGGTGGAGATCGCCAATGCCTCGCACACGACTGTTGTGGTCTCGGCGCCGGGGCTCGGCGACGAGGTTCAGGCACTCAAGGCCGGGATACTTGAAATAGCCGACGTTCACGTGGTGTCGAAATGCGACCGCTCCGACGCCAACCGCACCCTGACCGACCTGAAGATGATGCTGAAGGATCAGCGACCGCGCGACGGCACTTGGCGGCCGCCTGTGATCGGCGTTTCCTCGCTCAACGGCGAGGGTTTCGATGAGTTGCTTTCCGCCCTCGACCGCCATCGCGACGCTGTCACCGGAGAGGCCGGCGAGCAGAGGCGCACGGCAATTGCCTGGTTTCGGCTGAAGAAGACGGCTGAGATGCTCGCACTGGAAGAGTTCCGTACTATGCTCTTCTCCAACAAGGAGGAGACGGCGGCAAAGATCAGCATCCGCGATTCCGGTCCGTACGAGGCGGCGAGCGCCATCGTGCACAAGTTCATGAGAGGTGAGAAAGATGTCTGAAACGACCTATCAAATCTCCATGCAGGAACTTGAGCGTCAGGTCCGAGACTGGGAGGAGACCGAGGTCGCCGAGTTCATCAAGCGTGCGCCGGAACGCCGGGAGTATTTCGATACGCTGGGCAAGATACCAGTGAAACGCGTCTATACGGCAGCCGATGTCGCCGCGACGCCGACGGAGGATATCGGGCTTCCTGGAAGATATCCGTACGCACGCGGACCGTATCCGACCATGTATCGCGGCCGCACTTGGACGATGCGGCAGATCGCCGGCTTCGGCACCGGCGAGGATACGAACCGGCGTTTCAAGTACCTGATCGAGCAGGGTCAAACAGGCATTTCGACCGATTTCGATATGCCGACCCTGATGGGCTACGACAGCGACCACCCCATGTCGGACGGCGAGGTGGGGAGAGAGGGCGTCGCGATCGACACCCTCGCAGACATGGAGGCGCTGCTCGACGGCATCGACCTGGAGCGCATCTCGGTCTCCCTGACGATCAATCCGACCGCTTGGATTCTTTTCGCCATGTACGTCGTCCTCGCGGAGAAACGCGGGTACGACCTGAACAAGCTGTCGGGCACTGTCCAGGCCGACATCCTGAAGGAGTACATGGCGCAGAAGGAGTACATCTTCCCGATCGCTCCCTCGGTGCGCATCGTCCGCGACCTGATCGCTTACTCGGCGCAAAACATGAAGCGCTACAACCCGATAAACATCTCAGGTTATCACATCTCGGAGGCTGGCGCCTCGCCGCTGCACGAGGCGGCGTTCACCCTCGCCAACCTCATCGTTTATGTCGAGGAAGTTATGAAGACCGGCCTCGCCGTCGACGACTTCGCGCCACGACTTGCCTTCTTCTTCGTGAGCCAGGCGGATTTCTTCGAAGAGATCGCCAAGTTCCGCGCGCTCAGGCGCTGCTACGCGAAGATCATGAAGAACCGCTTCGGCGCGACCAAGCCGGAGTCGATGCGACTTCGATTCCACACTCAGACCGCCGCCGCATCGCTTACGAAGCCGCAATACATGGTGAATATCGTGCGCACCGCGATGCAGGCGCTCTCTGCTGTCCTGGGCGGGACTCAATCGCTGCACACGAACGGCTTTGACGAGGCTTTTGCAATTCCCACAGAGGAGGCGATGCTGCTTGCGCTGCGCACGCAACAGGTCATCGCCGATGAGACGAACGTCACCCAGGTCGTCGATCCGCTTGGTGGGTCTTACTACGTGGAGTCGCTGACCACGGAATACGAGAAACGGATATTCGAGATCCTGGAGGAGATCGACGAGCGTGGCGGAACGATTAAGCTCATCGAGGAGGGATGGTTCCAGAAGCATATCGCCGATTTCGCCTATGAAACGGCGCTCAAGAAGCAGTCGGGTGACAAGCCGGTGATCGGCGTCAATCAATACGTGATGGAGGGCGTGAACGAAGATATCGCAGTCCACCCCTACGATCCCACAACGGCAGAACGTCAGATCGCCCGCACGCGTCGTGTACGTGCGGAGCGTGATGAAGCAGCCTTGCAGTCGCTGCTCGTCAGGCTTGTCGAGGTGGCGAAGGACGAGAATCAGAATATCTTGCCGGTGACAATCGAATTGGTGCGTTCAGGCGCCACCATGGGCGACATCGTGGAGAAGTTGAAGACCGTCTGGGGCGTCTATCGCGAGACCCCGGTGTTCTGACGTAGTGGCCACCGCTTCGTTTGCGCAGGTCGCGGCGAGTGCGGCGGCGAGCTGCGGGCGCCGGTCGAGCGCATCGGGGCCCTTGCCGCTCTCCGCTTCGGTGAACGTGGCAGCCAGCTCGAAGCCTTCCTGTGCGGCGAAGCGGGCGACGGCCTCCCTCTGGGCCTCGATGCCCAGCCCGGACTTCCGCTGCCGCTCGGTGGAGACCCGGTAGTAGGCGACAGCGGGCTTCATGGG
>CAZARE010000272.1:0-9718 GCA_964487455.1 uncultured Propylenella sp. | reverse complement strand
GGATGTAGGAGATCTCCTTGAGCTTTAGCGCGCCCTCCAGTGCCAGCGGATAGGAGGTGCCGCGGCCGAGATAGAGCACGCCGCTTGCCTTTGACAGCTCCTTGGCAAGCGCCTCGATCTCGTCCTCGAGCTTCAAGGCATGGGCCGCGTGGCGGGGGACCTCGATCGCGGCCTGGATGAGGCGCTCCTCCTCCTCCGCCAAGATCGCGCCGCGCTGGCGCGCCGCCGTGACAGCAAGCGCAAAGAGCACGGTGAGCTGGCAGGTGAAGGCCTTGGTGGAGGCGACGCCGATCTCCGGCCCGGCGAGCGTCGGCAGCACATAGTCGGCTTCGCGCGCGATCGACGAGCTCGGGACGTTCACGATCGCTCCGATCCTCTGCCCCTGGCCGGCGCAATAGCGCAGCGCCGCCAGCGTGTCGGCCGTCTCGCCCGACTGCGAGATGAACAACGCCAGCCCGTCGCGGTCCAATGGCGTCTCGCGGTAGCGGAACTCGGATGCGATATCGATCTCGACCGGCAGGCGCGCCAGCTTCTCAAGCCAGTACTTGCCGATGTGGCCGGCATAGCTTGCGGTTCCGCACGCCGACATGACGAGCCTGTTGAGTCCGCGGAAATCGACCTGCGCGTCCTCGGGAAGCGCCGTCCGCCCGGTGACGAAATCGACGTAGTGACCCAGCGTGTGGGAGATCACCTCCGGCTGCTCGTAGATCTCCTTCAGCATGAAGTGGCGGTGGTTGCCCTTGTCCACCGTGAGGCTGGACGCCACAGCGTGAACGATAGGCCGTTCCGCTAGTTTGCCCTCGTCGTTGAAGATCTGGACGGAGTTGCGGGTCACGACCGCCCAGTCGCCGTCGTCGAGATAGGTGATGGAATCGGTGAAGGGCGCGAGCGCGATCGCATCGGAGCCCAGGAACATCTCGCCCTGGCCGTGACCAATGGCGAGCGGGCTGCCGCGGCGCGCCGCGACGAGGAGGTCATCCTCGCCGGCGAAGAGCACGGCCAGTGCAAAGGCGCCCGAGAGCCGGCTCAGCGTGTCCGCCACCGCTTCGACCGGCTTCAGCCCCCGGTCGAGCGCCATGGTGACGAGATGGGCGATAACCTCCGTGTCCGTCTCGCTGGCGAGCTCTCGGCCCGCCGCGCTGATCTCGCGCCGCAGCGCCTGGAAGTTCTCGATAATGCCGTTATGGACCACGGCGACGCGCTCGGTGGCATGCGGGTGGGCGTTCGACTCCGTCGGTGCGCCGTGCGTCGCCCAGCGCGTGTGGCCGATGCCGGTGGCGCCGGAAAGCGGATCCTCCGCCAGGCGCGCTTCCAGGTTGACCAGCTTGCCGCTGGCCCGGCGCCGTGCCAGCCGCCCGTGCTCAAGCGTGGCGATGCCGGCTGAATCGTAGCCGCGATACTCCAGCCGCTTCAGGGCGTCGACAAGAAGTGGCGCAACCGCGCCGCGCCCCAAAATGCCGACGATCCCACACATCCCTGACCTCGCGAGAATTACCGCCACCTTCTACTGAAGCGCCGAAGCCGGCGGAAATCAAAAGCAATGTCAGAATATGACTAAAATGCCTCGGAAAGGCCTAAGAGGACTCCGTCTTCTTGCGCCGCGCGGACGCCCAGCCGCGCTTGTCCTCCGCTTGGCGCGCCCGCCCGATCGCCAGCGCGTCCGCTTCTACGTCGTTGGTGATGACGCTGCCGGAGGCGACATAGGCGCCGTCGCCGATGGTGACCGGGGCGACGAGAGCGGAGTTGGAGCCGATAAAGGCGCCCTTGCCGATATTGGTGCGGTGCTTGGCGAATCCGTCATAGTTGCACGTGATGGTGCCCGCGCCGACATTCGCCCTGGCCCCCACGCTGGCGTCGCCGACATAGGTCAGGTGGTTGATCTTGGCGCCCTCGCCCACGTCGGCTTCCTTGACCTCCACGAAATTTCCGATATGCGCGCCCTCCCCGATTGAGGCCCCGGGTCTCAGCCGCGCGAAGGGGCCGATGACCGCGCCCCGCGCGATCGCCGCGCCTTCGATATGGCAGAAGGCGCGAATAGTCACCGCGTCGCCCACGCTGACCCCCGCACCGAACACGACATGAGGCTCGATCGTGACGTCGCTTCCGAGCGTGGTGTCATGCGCAAGGAAGACCGTCTCTGGCGCGACGAGCGAAACGCCGCCGGCCATGACCTCGGCGCGGCGTCTCTCCTGAAAGAGCCGCTCCGCCTGCGCCAGCTGGGCGCGGTCGTTGATGCCGAGCGCCTCCTCGGCCGCGATTTCCACCGTGGCGACATTGAGGCCGCGGCGATGAGCGATCTCCACGGCGTCGGTCAGGTAGAGCTCGCCCTGGTCGTTGCCGTCGCCGATCTCGGAGAGGATATCGAGCGCCGTCGCACCCGCGAACGCCATGATCCCGCTATTGCAGAACCGGATGGCGCGCTCCTCCTGGCTCGCGTCCCGCTCCTCGCGGATGGCGACGAGCCCCTCGCCTTGCATCACCAAACGCCCATAGCCTCTCGGGTCGTCCGGAAACATGCCGGCGACCACCACGCTCGCTCCGTCCGCGAGCCTCCGCCGCATCAGGTCGAGGGAATTCGGGGAGGTGAAAGGCGTGTCGCCGAACACCACGATCACGTCGTCGGCGCCGGCGAAAGCCGCTTGCGCCACAAGGGTCGCGTGCGCGGTGCCGCGCTGCTCCCGCTGTACGACCACCTCGGCCTTGCGGTATTTCTGGCCGACGGCGCCAGCGATCTCCGCCTCCGAGGACGGGGCCGCCACGACGACGATGCGGTCCACCGCCGGCTCGAGTGCGTTAAGCACATGGAAGAGCATGGGCAGACGGCCGATCGGGTGCAGCACCTTCGGCCGGCGCGAAATCATCCGCTTCCCCTCGCCCGCGGCGAGCACCACGGCCAGACTTGAGCGCATCGGAATGTCCTCGTCGTCGCGCCGGCGGCAGCGATTCGCCGCCGGGCCCGGCTGCATGCTGTGCGTTACCGGAAACGGGCCGCCGCGAAAACTCCAACCTCTCAGTATGGATCCCGCCCGCCGGAGGCGGCGGGCGGCTCCGGTTCAGCGCCTCGTTCCGGCCCGCAGGGCAGCCTCAAGCGCGAGCGCGGCCCAATCCCTCAGCGCTTCGCCGTCGTCAAGCGCGGCATCGGGCACGCTCCAATAGGACATCGTCGCGGACTTGCCCGCCCGCGAATAGACGAACGGCCGGCAGCCGGCCCGGCGGAACCGCTCCGCCGTCTCGGCATCGGCCTTCAGGTAGATATCGTTGTCGCTGACCAGGGCGAACATCACGCCGTCGCTGTAAATCCCGGCGCCGCCGAACATGCGGCGCACAGAAACCGGACCGAACGCCTCGAAGATGTCGTGGATCCAGCTTTCCTCGGCGCTCAGCCCGTGGCCCCGATGAGACCTTGCGCGTCCGCCGGCCGCAGCTCGACCGACTCGCCGCAGCCGCAGGCCGAGGTCTGGTTGGGATTGCGGAAGACGAAGCCGGTCCTGAGCTTGGTCACCTCGAAATCCATCTCGGTGCCGAGCAGGAAGAGCGTCGCCTCGGGGTTCACGAACACCTTAGCGCCACCCACGTCGACCACGTCGTCGCGGGGCTCCGGCTCGCGCACCAGGTCGACGGTGTACTCCATGCCGGCGCAGCCGCCCTTCTTGATGCCGATGCGGATGCCCTCCGCGGGCCCATCGGCGCTCGCGAGGATCTCACGAACGCGTTCTGCGGCGCGATCGGTCACGCTGACGACTTGGAATCCGGCCATGGCCATCAGATAAGGCCTTTTCTCTGAAGATTCCAGCCGCTCACCACCAGCCGATGGCGACCTTGGCCTCGTCGGACATGCGCTCCGGCGACCACGGCGGATCGAAGACCAGGTTGGCCTTCGCTCCGGAGACGCCGGGAACCGCGGCGACCGCGTCCTCCACCCAGGTCGGCATTTCGCCGGCTACGGGGCAGCCGGGGGCGGTCAGCGTCATCTCGACGCTGACCTGGCGGCTGTCGTCGATGTCGACCTTGTAGATGAGGCCGAGCTCGTAGATGTCGGCCGGGATCTCCGGATCGTAGACGGTCTTCAACGCCGCGACGATGCCGGAGCTCAGGTGCTCCAGCTCCTCCGGCGGGATCGTTGACCCCTCGAACGCCGCCTCGTTCGGCTGCGCCTCGCCGGCGATCGTGTCCGGTTGCTTCTCGGCCTGCTCGTTCATAACATCACCAGATCAAGCGAAAAAAGAATGCGCCTTCGTTAGGGCGCGTGCAAGGGCGTCCACCTCCGCGCGGGTATTGTAGAGGCCGAACGAGGCGCGGCAGGTCGAGGTGACGCCGTAGCGCGCGAGAAGCGGCTGGGCGCAATGCGTGCCGGCCCGAACGGCGATCCCCTCCCGGTCAATGATGGTGGAGACGTCGTGGGCGTGCGCGCCCTGCATCTCGAACGCGAGGATGGCGCCCTTCCCCGGCGCGCTGCCGAATACGCGGATCGAGTTCAGCGCTGAGATCTGCTCTTGCGCGTATTCGGCAAGGTCCGCCTCATGCGCGCGGATCGCGTCGCGGCCGAGCCCCTCCATGTAGCGCAGCGCCGCGGCGAGGCCGATGGCTTGCACGATCGGCGGGGTGCCTGCCTCGAACTTGTGCGGCGGCACGCCGTAAGTGACCCAGTCCTCGGTCACGTTCTCGATCATCTCGCCGCCGCCCATGTAGGGGGGCATGGCGTCGAGGTGCTCGCGCCTGCCCCACACCACGCCGATGCCCGACGGCCCGTAGGTCTTGTGGCCGGTAAACACGAAGAAATCGCAGCCGAGGTCCTGCACGTCGATGGGCAGATGCACCGCCGACTGGCTGCCGTCGACCAGCACCGGAATGCCGCGTTCGTGCGCGATGCGGCAGACCTCCTTGATCGGCACCACCGTGCCCGTGACGTTCGACATGTGGACGATCGCCACCATCTTGGTGCGATCGGTCAACAGCTTCTCGAACGCTTCGAGATCGAAGGCTCCGTCGTCGTGGATCGGCGCCCACTTGATGACGGCGCCGGACCGCTCGCGATGAAAGTGCCAGGGCACGATGTTGGAATGGTGCTCCAGGATGGAGAGGACGATCTCGTCGCCCTCCTTGAAACGCATGCCGCCGAAGGACTGCGCCACGAGGTTGATACCTTCAGTGGACGATCGGGTGAAGATGATCTCGTCGATCGACGGCGCGTTGAGGAACGCCCGCACCGTTTCGCGCGCATCCTCGTAGGCCTCCGTCGCGACGTTGGAGAGGTAATGCAGGCCGCGATGGACGTTGGAATATTCTTCCGCATAGGCCCGCTGGATGCGCTCCAGCACGACGCGCGGCTTCTGCGCGGAGGCGGCGTTGTCGAGATAGACGAGCGGCTTGCCGTAGACCTCCCGCGACAGGATCGGGAACTCCGCCCGCACCTTCTCGACGTCGTAGCCGTTTCCCGCCATCAGTCCGTCAGTGCGTCAAGGCGGAGCCAGTGGCGCGTGCGCGCCTCCAGCGCCGCCACGATCGCATCGTCCTCGATGAGCTCGATCGCTTCCGCCAGGAAGGCGAGGACCAGCATGCGCTCGGCCTCCGCTTTCTCGATACCGCGGGAGCGCAGGAAGAAGAGCATCTGCTCGTCGATCCTGCCGCAGGTCGCGCCGTGTCCGCAGACCACGTCGTCGGCGAAGATCTCCAGCTCCGGCTTATTTGAGAAGCTGGAAGCGTCGGAGAGCAGCAACGCCCGGCTCATCATCTTGGAATCGGTCTTTTGCGCGCCCGGCTCCACGATGATCTTGCCCTGAAAGACTCCCTGCGCTTCGCCGTCCATGGCCGACTTGAAGTATTCGTGGCCGCCGCAATGGGGCGCCGAATGATTGACGACGAGCGTCGTGTCCAGGTGTTGCTTGTCGCGCCCAAGCGTCGCGCCGCCCATCGCCACCTCCGAGTGCTCCGCCTCGAAGCCGATGCGAATCTCGCTCCGCGCCACGCGCGCCCCAATGTTGAAGCCGAAAGGAGCGAATCGGACATTGCCGCCGAGCCGCGGGAGAGACACCGATAGGTGGATAGCCTCGTCGCCTTCCTCCTGGGCGTTCACGCAGCGCAGATGCGCGCCGTTGCCGACCTGCATCTCGGTCACGACGTTCGTCTGATAGGCGACCCCGTCCGGGCCTGAGAACGTCTGCAGGATGGTCGCCTCCGCATCGGCGCCGACCGATACTTGATGACGCATCGTCTGCAGGCCGGCCTCGGTCCCGGCATAGACGCTTACCAGCTCCAGCGGCCGGGCAAGCTTGGCCCCCGCGCGGATCTTGAGGACTGCCCCATCGCGCACGAAGGCGCTGTTCAGCGCGAAGATGGGAGCTTCGGCCGGATCGAGCGTCCGGTCGAGGATGGCGCCGCCATCGGCCAGAAACCGGCCGAGCGAGGCGAAATCGACATCGCCTTCAAGGCCGGCCATGTCCGAGAGCGCCGGGACGAAATGCCCGTTGACGAAGACGATTCGCGCCCTGTCGATGGCGGAGAAGATGTCCGCGCGCGCAAGCGCCGCGCGGGCCGCGTCCGGCGTTGCCGGCTTCGCCGGCGCGGGCGCATCGCGCATCAATCCGCGCAGATCCGTGTATTTCCACTCCTCCACGCGGCGGTTCGGCAGCCCCTGCGACAGGAAGGCGTCGAAGGCGGCGGCGCGGATGTCGCGCATGGGGTCGTCGGCGGGAAGCGTTGCGAAATGCGTCGTCAACGCCTCCTCGGCCTTGGTGAACATGCGGGTGGGCTGCTCGGTCATGCTACGCAGCCTCGCTGGCATAGTCGGCGTAGCCGCGCTCCTCCAGCTCCAGCGCCAGCTCCTTGCCCCCCGAGCGCACGATGCGGCCTCTCGACATCACGTGCACCATGTCGGGCACGATGTAGTTCAAGAGCCGTTGATAGTGCGTGATGACGAGGAAGGCCCGGTCGGGCGCCCTGAGCGCGTTGACGCCATCGGCGACAACTCGCAGCGCGTCAATGTCGAGCCCGGAATCCGTCTCGTCCATGACGCAGAGCTTGGGCTCAAGCAGTGCCATCTGGAGGATTTCGTTGCGCTTCTTCTCGCCGCCGGAAAAGCCGACGTTGAGCGGGCGCTTGAGCATGTCCTGCGAGATATGCAGCTTCGCCGCAGCGTCCTTGACGAGCTTCATGAAGGCGGGCGTGGTCAGCTCCGGCTCGCCGCGCGCCTTGCGCTGCGCGTTCAGCGCGGTTCTGAGGAAAGTCATCGTCCCCACGCCCGGAATCTCGACCGGGTATTGGAACGCCAGGAACAGCCCGGCGACGGCGCGCTCGTCCGGCTCCATCTCCAGCAGATCTTGCCCATTGTAGCGGATCTCGCCTTCGGTGACCTCGTATTCGTCCTTTCCGGCCATCACATAGGCGAGTGTCGACTTGCCCGACCCGTTCGGGCCCATGACCGCATGCACCTCGCCCGGGTTTATGGTGAGATCCAATCCGCTCAGTATTTCCTTGCCGCCGACGTTGACGTGCAGGTTCTTGATCTCAAGCATTCTCAAACTCTTCCCTGTTTCGAAACGCCACGTCGTTGATGCTCTTCACCAGCTCTTCGAGGCTCATGTCGTCAGCGACCCAGACATTCGCCAGACGACGGTATCGCCATGGACAAAGCCGGGATACATGCAAGCGCCGAACGAAGCACATCCGCCGCGAGCACCGTCAAACCTCACTTGCCGTCCCAACAGAACCATCCGTTCCCCGGCTTCTCAAGCCTTCAGCGAATAGGCGAATTCGCCAAGCTTCAGCGCACACTCCTCAAGGTCCCGCGCTTCCATTTCCGTCTCGCCCCCGGAATACTTGTGAATCTTGTAGCGCCCGGTAGCGACGTCGAACGTTACACCGGCCAGCGGTTCGACCATTCTTCTCAACACCAAAGCCCCGTGCTCCATCCGCAGGTTCATGTTGCGTCGGGCGAGTTCATCGCCGTCCTCGGCAAGCGTGTCGGACAGCTGCTTCAGCGCTGCCGTCGTCACCTCTAAACGGTGGCGCTCCGCTGCGTCCCGTTCCTCCGCGGCCGCCCGCGCTCGCTCCCAACCCT
The DNA here is from genome assembly GCA_964487455.1 of uncultured Propylenella sp. Taxonomy (GTDB): domain Bacteria; phylum Pseudomonadota; class Alphaproteobacteria; order Rhizobiales; family Afifellaceae; genus DASWJZ01. Next base: position 1,662 of record CAZARE010000272.1, on the reverse strand, counting down.
CGAGAAACTTGCCCATGCGCAGCCTCTACCCAACGCTCCCCTCCGCCTCGCCGTCCCAATAATCCAACGAGCTCTCGGTGCGGCCGACGAAACGGATGCCCGCGCTCCGCGGGTTGCTCCAATCGAAACGGGACAGGACGGCGAATTTGTTGGAGTCCGGATATTCCACCACCTCGGTCCCGACCTGGGTGGAAATCCCGAGATACTTCAGCGTGTTATCGCTGGTATTGATGATCTGGTGCGCGGCCTCCGGGCCGCCGGTGGGCGCTGCCAGCACGTCATGCGCCCTGATATTGTAGGTCTGGTCGCCCAAGCGGTACTCGCCTTCCCCCTCCAGGATCACGAAGAGCTCGTGAATGGCGTGATGCGCGTGGAAGGGAAACGCCTTCTTGCCCGGCTCCACCACATGCAGCATGCAGCCGATGCCGGTCGAGCCGATCATGTGACCAAAGCTGCCGACCTTTGCCTGAAAGGCCTCGCCATGCGCATTGTCGCGCAACGGCACGTCGGCGAGATTGATAACCGACTTCGGCCGCGCTTCGGGTGTCACCCCACGCTCCCTTCAAGCGATATGCCGATCAGCTTCTGCGTCTCGGCCATGAACTCCATGGGCAGCTGCTGCAGCACGTCGCGCACGAAGCCGTTCACGATGACGGCTGTGGCCTCTTCCTCGCTCATGCCGCGCTGCGTGCAGTAGAAGAGCTGGTCGCCGGAGATTTTCGAGGTCGTCGCCTCATGCTCGAACACGGCACTCGCGTTCTTCGATTCGATGTAGGGCACGGTATGCGCGCCGCACTTGTCGCCGATCAGAAGCGAATCGCAGTTGGTGAAGTTGCGCGCGCCGCTCGCCTTGCGGTGCGCCGAGACGAGCCCGCGATACGTGTTGTCGGAATGGCCGGCGGCTATGCCCTTCGAGATGATGCGGCTCGACGTGTTCTTGCCGAGATGAATCATCTTGGTTCCGGAATCGACCTGCTGGTAGCCGTTGGAGATGGCGATGGAATAGAACTCGCCTCTGCTGCCGTCGCCGCGCAGGATGCAGGACGGGTACTTCCAGGTGATCGCCGAGCCGGTTTCCACCTGCGTCCACGATATCTTGGAGTTCTTGCCGCGGCAGTCGCCCCGCTTGGTGACGAAGTTGTAGACGCCGCCCTTGCCTTCCGTGTCGCCGGGATACCAGTTCTGCACGGTCGAGTATTTGATCTCCGCGTCGTCGAGCGCGATCAGCTCAACCACGGCGGCGTGCAACTGGTTCTCGTCGCGCATCGGCGCGGTGCAGCCCTCTAGGTAGCTCACATAGGAGCCCTCGTCCGCGATGATGAGAGTGCGCTCGAACTGACCGGTCTTCGCCTCGTTGATGCGGAAATAGGTCGACAGCTCCATCGGGCAGCGAACGCCCTTCGGCACATAGACGAAGGACCCGTCCGTGAAGACGGCCGAGTTGAGGGTGGCAAAGAAATTGTCGCTGATCGGCACCACCGAGCCGAGATACTTCCGCACCAGCTCCGGATATTCTTGCACCGCCTCGGAGATCGGCATGAAGATGACGCCGGCCTTCATGAGCTCCTTCTTGAAGGTCGTGGCGACGGAGACGGAATCGAACACTGCGTCGACTGCAACGCGGCCGGACCCGTAGCGGCTGGCTTCCTCATCGCCCTCGCC
>CAZARE010000271.1:0-2836 GCA_964487455.1 uncultured Propylenella sp. | reverse complement strand
ACCGAAGAAACCTACATGGCGCGCGAGTGGGAGAAGCCGCACCTGCCTAACCTCACCGGCACGCCGGCCGCCTATCGCCCGCGCGGCTCCATCCTTACGCCGGAGAGCCGCCCCCAGGTGACTGACGACTACGAGCCATGGACGCCGGCTTGAGAATTCGGGACTTGCTCGGTATCGGCGTCGCGCGCACCCCAACCTCCCGCTTGCGGGGAGGTCGAAGTCTGCGGAGCGGAGCGACCGTAAATTTCGGGAGGGGGTCTTGGCGCGCCGCGCGAGTCACCCCCTCCCTCCTCCGGCTCGCCTGCGCTTTTTCGCTGGTCGGTGCCACGCTTCCCGCGTCCGCGGCGCCGATCAAGAATCCCGTGGCGGAGTTCACCGGGCTCGACAAGATCACCGGGCGCACCATCACCTTCGATGTGCTGATCGATGAGACCGTGCAGTTCGGCGCGCTCCGCGTGACGCCGCGCGTCTGCCACACCAGGCCGCCGACCGAGCCGGAGCACACCACCGCTTTCGTGGAGGTGGACGAGATCACGCTCTCCAACGAGATTCAGCGCATCTTCACGGGATGGATGTTCGCGGCCAGCCCCGGCCTGAACGCGGTGGAGCATCCCGTCTATGACGTGTGGCTGGTCGACTGCAAGCTGCAGATGGGCGAGCCGGAGCGCGCGCCTGAACCGGAAGCCGCGCCGGAAGAAGAAGAGCCGGCGCTACCGAGCCCGGACGAGCTGCCGGAGGATTAGTGCGCGGCCGCCCGGGGCGCCGCCTCGCGCCCTCCCCGTTCAGCCAGCGCAAGCGTATCGCTTCCCGTCAGCCGGCCGCCCGAAAGCTCTGCCGCTCCGGCGATCGCTTCGTCGAGCACGCGCACATAGTCGTCGCGCGGTATCTCAACGGCGCCGAACTGCGCCAGATGCGCGGTCATGAACTGCGCGTCGAGCAGCATGAAACCGCCCCGCCTCAGCCGCGCCACCAAGTGCACCAGCGCCACCTTGGAGGCATTGCGCATCTCGGCGAACATGCTCTCGCCGAAGAACGCCGCGCCGAGCTTGACGCCGTAGAGCCCGCCGACCAGCCGCCCCTCGCGCCACGTTTCGACCGTGTGCACGTGGCCCATGCGGAAGAGCTCGCCGTAGAGCCGGCGGACGGGTGCGTTGATCCAGGTCTCTTGCTGCCCCCCGCGCGGCGCCGCGCAGGCTGCGATGACGCCCTCGAAATCGGTGTCCATGCGCACCTCGAAAACCTCGGAGCGCACCGTCCGGGCGAGCCGCCGCGGCACGTGGAACCGTTCGAGCGGCAGGACGCAACGCATCTTCGGCTCCACCCAGTAGAGCGTCGGATCGTCCGCTGAATCGGCCATGGGGAAGATGCCGCAGGCGTAGGCGCGCAGAATCAGCGACGGGGTCACGATGTCCTGGCCGCGGTTGCGGGAGGCGCGCGTCATCGCTCAGCCGCTTCCGCTGTCCGCCGCGCCAGGAACGCCTCAAGCCAGCCAATGTCGTAGGCGCCATCGGCGATGTCCTGCTGCCTCACCAGCTCCTGAAAGAGCGGGATCGTCGTCTGCACGCCGTCGACCACGAATTCGTCGAGCGTGCGCCGCAAACGCATAAGGCATTCTTCGCGGTCGCGCCCGTGCACGATGAGCTTTCCGATCAGGCTGTCGTAATAGGGAGGCACCGTATAGCCCTGGTAGACCGCCGAATCGACGCGCACCCCGAGCCCGCCGGGCGGGTGAAAGTAGGTGATCTGCCCCGGCGACGCCGCGAACGTGCGCGGGTTCTCCGCATTGATCCGGCACTCGATGGCGTGGCCGGCGAAAGTGACTTCGTCCTGGCGAAACGACATGGGCGCGCCGGAAGCGACGCGCAGCTGCTCGACCACGATGTCGATGCCGGTGATCGCCTCGGTCACCGGATGCTCGACCTGCACCCGCGTATTCATCTCGATGAAGTAGAACGCGCCCTCCTCGTAAAGGAACTCAACGGTGCCGGCGCCGGCATAGCCGAGGTCCGCCATCGCCTTTGCGACAAGCTCGCCGATCCGCACGCGTTCGCCCGTGTTCAATCCCGGCGAAGGCGCCTCCTCCCAAACCTTCTGGTGGCGGCGCTGCAGCGAGCAGTCGCGCTCGCCAAGATGCACGGCCCCGCCGCTTCCGTCCCCAAGCACCTGCACCTCGATGTGACGCGGATGGGCGAGATACTTTTCGATATAGACGGAGTCGTCGCCAAAGGCCTTGCGCGCCTCCGCCCGAGCGGTCGCCAGCGCGCGCCCGAGAGCGGATCGCCGCTCGGCCACCTTCATGCCGCGCCCGCCGCCGCCGGCCGACGCCTTGACGAGGACGGGATAGCCGATGGCGTCGGCAATCCGTTCCGCCTCCCGGTCGTCGGTCACCGCCCCGTCCGAGCCGGGCACAACGGGAATGCCCAGCTCCCGGGCTTTTTCCTTGGCGCGGATCTTGTCGCCCATCAGGCGGATGTGATCGCCCGACGGGCCTATGAAAATGATGCCGTGCGCGGCGAGGATGTCGGCAAAGCGGGCATTCTCGGCAAGGAAGCCGTACCCCGGATGGACTGCGTCGGCGCCGGTGATCTCACAAGCCGAGACGATGCTGGGAATGTTGAGGTAGCTTTCCGAGGCCGGTGGCGGCCCGATGCATACGCTTTCGTCGGCGAGCCTCACGTGCATCGCGTCGGCGTCGGCGGTGGAATGCACCGCGACCGTCTGCACGCCGAGCTCCTTGCAGGCCCGCAGCACCCTCAGCGCAATCTCGCCGCGATTGGCGATGAGCACCTTGCTGAACATCTACGCGCCGGAACGCGGCGGCGCTGCACCCTCCTCC
>CAZARE010000270.1:0-4578 GCA_964487455.1 uncultured Propylenella sp. | reverse complement strand
GGGGCGTGGGCCTCATGCTCGGCACGGCCGGTTGAGCCGAACAAGCAGCGGAACTTTGATGGCGAAGCGCTGGTACATCGTCCACGCTTACTCGAACTTTGAGAGAAAGGTGGCCGACTCCATCCGCGAGAAAGCGGCGGCTACCGGGCTCGGCAACTTGATCGAGGACATCCTCGTTCCGACCGAGAAGGTCGTGGAGATGCGGCGCGGCCGCAAGGTCGATTCGGAGCGGAAGTTCTTTCCCGGGTACGTGCTGGTGAAGATGGACATGACCGACGAGGCGTATCACCTGATCAAGAATACGCCGAAGGTCACGGGTTTTCTGGGAGCCGACAACCGGCCGACGCCGATCCCGGACTCCGAGGCCGAGCGCATCATGGCGCAGGTCCAGGAGGGCGTTGAGCGGCCGAAGCCGTCGGTGAGCTTCGAGGTCGGAGAGCGCATCCGCGTCGCCGATGGGCCATTCGCCTCGTTCGAAGGCAACGTGGAGGAAGTCGACGAGGAGCGGGCGCGATTGAAAGTGGCGGTTTCCATCTTCGGCCGGGCGACGCCCGTCGAACTGGAGTACGCACAGGTCGAGAAGGTCTGAGTCGTGAGGATCGAGTTCGACAGGCTCCTGGTTGCCCAACTCGGGAACACCCGAGTTGGGATCGAACTGGAGTACGCACAGGTCGAGAAGGTCTGAGCGCGTGGGAGGCCGGCGGCCCGCGCCATCGGGCAGCCGAAGGGCCGAACCACGGACACCCCAACGCCGCGCGTCTCGAGCGGCTGAAGAACGGAGTGCGTCATGGCGAAGAAGATTACGGGCTACCTCAAGCTGCAGGTGCCCGCGGGAGCCGCCAACCCGTCGCCGCCCATCGGGCCGGCGCTGGGCCAGCGCGGCCTGAACATCATGGAGTTCTGCAAAGCGTTCAACGCCGCATCGCAGGACATGGAGAAGGGCGCGCCGATCCCGGTGGTGCTGACCATATTTGCCGACCGCAGCTTCACCTTCGAGATGAAGGCGCCGCCGGTGTCGCACTATCTGAAGAAGGCGGTGGGTTTGCAGAAGGGCGGACAGGCTCCGGGCCGGGCGGTGATCGGGACGGTCACGCGGCAACAGGTGCGCAAGATCGCCGAAGAGAAGATGAAAGACCTCAATGCGCAGAGCGTTGAGGCGGCGATGCGGATGGTGGAAGGCTCGGCCCGTTCCATGGGCCTGGAAGTAGTGGGCTAGGCAGATGGGCAAGGTGAGCAAACGCATTACGAAGGTCCGCGAGGGCATCGACCGCGACCGGCTCTATCCGCTTGCCGACGCCATCCGCATGGTCAAGGAGCGCGCGGTCGCCAAGTTCGACGAGACCGTTGAGGTCGCGCTCAATCTCGGGGTCGACCCGCGGCACGCGGACCAGATGGTGCGCGGCGTCGTGACGCTGCCCAACGGCACCGGACGCTCGGTGCGCGTGGCGGTGTTTGCGCGCGGCGACAAGGCGGAGGAGGCGAAGGCGGCCGGAGCCGACGTCGTCGGCGCGGAGGAGTTGGTGGAGACGGTGCAGAAAGGCGAGATCAATTTCGACCGCTGCATCGCGACGCCCGACATGATGCCTCTCGTCGGCCGGCTCGGAAAAATCCTCGGCCCGCGCGGCATGATGCCCAACCCGAAGGTCGGCACCGTCACCAACGACGTGACGCAGGCGGTGAAGGACGCCAAGGGCGGCGCGGTCGAGTTCCGGGTGGAGAAGGCCGGGATCGTGCAGGCCGGCATCGGCAAAGCGTCCTTCAGCGAGGAAGCGTTGGCGCAGAACATTCGCGCGCTCGCCGACGCGGTGAGCCGGGCGAAGCCGTCCGGCGCAAAGGGAACCTATATGAAGCGCGTCGCCCTGACCTCTACGCAGGGTCCGGGCGTACGCGTGGACCCAGCCTCGCTTTCCGCGGGTTGAGGTCGAGTAGGAATTCGCCCGGACCGCGGTGCGGGCACATCGGTTTCGTCCAAGGCGCGCGAGCGCCGCGGGCGGAAAAGGGCCGGCAGGCAGATCCTGTTCGGCCCGGTCCTGTCCGAGATTGCAGGTGAGCTTCGGCTCTTAAGCCTTTGGGCCTGATTGAGAGGGGTTCGGGACCCGGGTTGGGGGCGAAAGCTCCTGTGTGGGTTCGAACCTCTCGTCCTTCGCTTCCCGGTCGGGAAGCGAGGGCCCGCGCCTCCTCGGAGGTTCGGGGGACAGGCGTTACCGCCGCCCGTCCTCCGTTCCAGGAGCCGGGCGGCAAGGCGAAACGGCCCGCCAATCGCCGGAGCGATTGCGGGCCAGATGAGGACAGAGGCAGTGGATAGAGCGCAAAAAAGCGAGATGGTGTCCACGCTCAACCAGGTGTTTTCGAGCGCCGGGGTTGTTGTCGTGGCCCACTATTCAGGTCTGAACGTCGCCCAGATGACGGCCCTCCGCGGCCGCATGCGGGAGGCGGGGGCCAGCCTCAAGGTCGCCAAGAACCGCCTCGTCAAGCTCGCCCTGAAGGACACGGACGTCGAACACATCAGCGGGCTGTTCGTGGGCCCGACGGTCATCGCCTATTCGGACGATCCCGTCGCCGCCCCCAAGGCCGCCGCCGAGTTCGCGAAAGCGAACGAGAATCTCGTCATTCTCGGCGGCGCCATGGGGTCAACCTCCCTGGATGCCAAAGGTGTCCAGGCGTTGGCCACGCTGCCCTCGCTCGACGAGCTGCGTGCCAGGCTCGTCGGCATGATCCAGACGCCGGCGACCCGCATCGCAGGCGTCTTGCAGGCGCCCGCCGGGCAGCTTGCGCGCGTGTTCGCCGCCTATGCCGAGAAGGGTGAAGCGGCCTGAGGCCGATCTTGAGAGACTGAGAAACCGGTTCGAACCGACAGGGAAACGAAATCATGGCTGATCTATCGAGAATCGTTGAGGACCTTTCCAGCCTGACCGTGCTGGAGGCCGCCGAGCTCTCCAAGATGCTGGAGGAGAAGTGGGGCGTCTCCGCCGCGGCGCCGGTGGCTGTGGCGGCGGCCGGCGGCGGCGCGGCAGCGGAGGAAGCCGAAGAGAAGACCGAGTTCGACGTCGTGCTGACGGCAGCGGGCGACAAGCGGATCAACGTCATCAAGGAGGTGCGCGCCGTCACCGGGCTCGGCCTCAAAGAGGCGAAAGATCTCGTGGAAGGGGTGCCCCAGACGGTGAAGGAAGCGGTCGCCAAGGCGGATGCCGAGGCGATCAAGAAGAAGCTCGAGGAAGCCGGCGCGACGGTCGAGCTGAAGTAACGCGTTTTTCGAAAGCTCCGGGCGCGGGTCGTCCGCGCCCGGGTCACCGGCCGCAAGGCCTCAAGGCTGCCCCGACAGGCGCACGAATGTTGCGTGCATCTTTCCGGACAGCCGCTCGAACAGATTGGCGAGGACGAATTCATGGCAAGAGCAACAAGTGCGAAGAAGGTGAGCTTCTCCGGCCGTCGCCGTATCCGGAAGTTTTTCGGGCACATCACCGAAGCCGCGGAGATGCCTAATCTGATCGAGGTTCAGAAGTCTTCGTACGATCAGTTCCTGATGGTCAAGGAGCCGGAAGGCGGTCGCGGCGACGAGGGTCTGCAGGCCGTCTTCAAGTCGGTGTTCCCGATCTCCGACTTTGCCGGCACGGCACAGCTCGAATTCGTTCGCTACGAGTTCGATCCGCCGAAATACGACGTCGAGGAATGCCGCCAGCGCGACATGACCTACGCCGCGCCGCTGAAGGTCACGCTGCGCCTCATCGTGTTCGATGTCGACCAGGAAACCGGCGCCAAGTCGGTCAAGGACATCAAGGAGCAGGATGTCTACATGGGCGACATGCCGCTGATGACGGACAACGGCACCTTCGTCATCAACGGAACCGAGCGCGTCATCGTCAGCCAGATGCACCGTTCGCCGGGCGTGTTCTTCGACCACGACAAGGGCAAGACGCACTCGTCGGGCAAGCTGCTCTTTGCCGCCCGTATCATTCCGTATCGCGGCTCCTGGCTCGACATCGAGTTCGATGCCAAGGATATCGTGCATGCGCGCATCGATCGGCGACGCAAGATACCGGTCACCTCGCTGCTTCATGCGCTCGGGCTGGACGGCGAGCAGATTCTTTCCACCTTCTACGAGCCCGTCACCGTCACCCGCGACGGCAGCGGCTGGCGGCTGCCGCTCGACCCGGAGAAGCTGCGCGGCACCAAGCCGATCGAGGACCTGATCGATGCCAAGAGCGGCGAAGTCGTTGCCGAGGCCGGCAAGAAGGTCACCGCACGCCTTGCCAACCAGATCAAGGAAAAAAAGGTCAAGGCGCTACGCGTGACCGATGAGGCGCTGACCGGTCGTTATCTGGCTGAAGATGTCGTCAACCTGGAGACGGGCGAGATCCACGCCGAGGCGGGCGACGAGATCAACGCCAAGATGCTCGCCACCTTCGCCGAGATCGGCCTGAAGAAGATGCAGCTGCTGGAGATCGACCACATCAATGTGGGCGGCTACATCCGCAATACGCTGGCGGCCGACAAGAACCAGAACCGCGAAGAGGCGCTCTTCGATATCTACCGCGTGATGCGCCCGGGCGAGCCGCCGACGATCGAGACCGCGGAGGC
>CAZARE010000269.1:0-18899 GCA_964487455.1 uncultured Propylenella sp. | reverse complement strand
CTATCGATGGTAGATATCACGAGGTGCGGCAGTGAACAAAGCCAAGCTCTTCTGGACGGGTCGCTCGCAAGCGGTTCGCCTGCCGAAGGAATTCCGCTTCGAGGGCAAAGAGGTCAACATCCGGCGCCAGGGGGATGCGGTGGTGCTGGAGCCCGTCGTGAAAGACAATTCGAAGAACTGGGCCTGGCTCGACGAGATTGCCGGAAAGCTTGGCAGCGACTTCATGCCGGAGGGGCGGGAGCAGCCTGAAATGCAGGAGAGGCCTGAACTGCACAAGCTGTTCAAGTGATCCAATACCTCCTCGATGCGAACGTGATAATAGCCCTTCTGACAGGCCGTCATTTTCCCCTGGAAGAGAAAATCCGAGCACATGAAGCCGATGCGATCGCGGTCTCATCGATCGTCACCTTCGAGCTCTATTACGGGGCGTTCAGCAGTGCGAGGCTGGATCGCAATCTCGCCGCGATCGATGGCATGCGTTTTTCAGTTGTCCCATTCGATCAAGACGACGCACGACGCGCTGGCGCAGTTCGCGCCGACCTCAAGGCACGGGGCACGCCAATCGGTGCCTTTGACACCCTGATCGCCGGGCAGGCGCTGGGGCGGAACCTGACGCTTGTCACCAACAACGTGCGGGAATTTCGTCGGGTGCCCGGACTCAGCGTCGAGGATTGGCTCGACGGCTGATCTCCGGCACAGCTATCGCACCAGCACGTTCTTGAACTGCCACGGATCGTTTTCGTCGATGTCCTCCGGGAACAGCCCCGGCCGGCCGGCGAGCGGCGTCCAGTCGGTGTAGTAACCCTTCACCGGCCCAAGATAGGGAAGCTGTATCTCCAGGCAGCGGCGGTAGTCCATCTCGTCGGTCTCGACGATGCCTGCCTCAGGATTTTCGAGCGCCCACACCATGCCGGCGAGCACCGCCGAAGTGACCTGCAGCCCCGTGGCGTTCTGGTAGGGCACGAGATCGCGCGTCTCGTCGATGGAGAGCTGCGATCCGAACCAATAGGCGTTCTTGGCATGGCCGTAGAGCAGCACGCCAAGCTCGTCGACGCCGTCGACGATCTCGTTCTCGTCGAGGATGTGCTGTCCCTTCTCGTGCAGCTCGCCGCTGCCGAAGACCTCGTGCAGCGAAAGCACCGCGTCGTTGGCGGGATGGTAGGCGTAGTGGCAGGTCGGCCGGTAGGCCACTTTCTCCCCTTCCTTCAGGGTGAAGAAGTCGGCGATCGAGATCGATTCGTTGTGGGTGACGAGAAAGCCGTATTGCGGCCCAGGCGTCGGACACCAGGAGCGCACGCGCGTATTGGCGCCCGGCTGCAAAAGGTAGGCGCCGGCCCGGGAGCCGATCTCGTGCAGGCATCCGTTCTCAGGCAGCCATTTCTCGTGCGTGCCCCAGCCCATTTCGGCCGGCTGCATGCCCTCCGACATGAAGCCCTCCACAGACCACGTGTTCACGAAGACGTTCATCGGCTTCGGCTTCTTGGAGCGCTGCGTGTCGCGTTCCGCGATGTGGACGCCCTTCACCCCGAGATCGCGCATCAGGCGCGCCCAGCCTTCGCGATCTTCAGTGTCAGGCTCTTCGAACGGGTGATTTAGGTCCTTCGCCAGGTCGATCAGCGCCTGCTTGACAAACCACGACACCATCCCGGGATTTGCGCCGCAGCACGACACCGCCGTGGTTCCGCCCGGGCCTTTTGCTTTTTCCTCGCGCACGGTCGCCCGCAGGGCGTTATTGGTGCGCGTCTCGGCTGGAGCCGAACGGTCGAAATAGAATCCCGGCCACGGCTCTACCACCGTGTCGATATAGAGCGCGCCGAGCTTGCGGCAGAGCCGCATGATCTCAAGCGAGGAGGTATCGACGGAAAGGTTGACACAGAAGCCCTGGCCACCGCCTTCCGTCAGAAGCGGAGTGAGCAGATGCGGATAACGATCCTGGGAGACCGCCTGATGGATAAAGCGGATGCCATGCTCGTCGAGGATGTGCCGGCCGCTGTCGTCCGGATCGATCACCACCATGCGGCTCTGGTCGAACTCGAAGTGGCGCAGGATGAGCGGCAGCGTTCCGCGTCCAATCGAGCCGAACCCAATCATCACGACAGGGCCGTCTATCTTCGCGTGGATGGGCCAGTCCGCCATGCATCCTCCTCTCGCGGGCTCGCCCCCCGCCCAGGTTTCTGGAACGATGGCAGGAACTAAGGAGAGTGACGCTTGTCAACCGCTCGCGCGGCGCACCGCGCTACGAATGGGCTGCGCAACGCGTCCCGGCTGGCGACCCTAGGCGTGCGATCCGAAGACGTCTCGCATCGTCGCGGCAAGTATGCTAAGGAGATTCTGTCTTCATCCACTAGTGGGCCGCGAATCCGGGACCCGTCGAACCGGCCGCTTTGGTCCCCTGGCGCCAATTCTTTTTGCCGAGAGAGGATATCCCTTGCACGTCTTCGTCCGCGATAACAACGTCGATCAAGCCCTCAAGGCCTTGAAGAAGAAGATGCAGCGGGAAGGCGTTTTCCGTGAGATGAAGCGCCGTAAGGCCTACGAGAAACCCTCGGAGCGGCGTGCGCGCGAGAAGGCCGAGGGCATCCGCCGCTCGCGCAAGGCGGCGCGCAAGCAGGCGCAGCGAGAAGGTCTCATTCCCGCTCCCAAGCGCAAGAAGCCAACAACCACTCGGGGCTACCGCTGAGCCAGACCGCCATTGACCCCAGGTTGCTTGGTATACGTCTAGATATCGGCAGCAATTGCTGCGCACTCCTCGCAGTTTTGTGCGGCCAGAGCCCCCGCATCCCGCCCGGAAGGCTCTAAGGGCCTTGAATAAACCGCAATCGCACCCCATTTTTTGATCATCGACTTTGGCCGGACAACTGGGCCGCTCGCCTTTGCCTCGCTAGGCGTACGTTCAGACTCTCTTTCCAAAACTCGAAAACTGAACCGGGTGGGCCGCAGGCGCGCGCTCGCCCATTCGCCTATCTAGAATGAGCAAAGGACGACATCATGCCCGTAGGGACAGTGAAATTCTACAATTCTACCAAGGGCTTCGGCTTCATCGCACCGGATGACGGCAGCAAGGACGTTTTCGTCCACGCGACCGCGCTGGAGGCGGCCGGTATGCGCGGTCTGGTCGAAGGACAGAAGATTTCCTTCGACGTCCAGGAAGACCAGCGTTCCGGCAAGACCGCGGCTGCCAACTTGCAGCATCCGTAACCGCGGATGGCGGGAGCGCGAACGCTCGCGCTCCCACCCCAAGCTCCAGAAGGACGAAATCTCATGCACAAGTTCAAGGTCGGACAGAGAGTGCGGCTCTCAGCAGCCGCCATCGACCGTGGCTCAAGCGGGATTTACAAGATCGTTGCGCACTTGCCGGAAGAGCGCGGGGAGCACCAGTATCGCGTCCAGAGCACGACGAGCCCCCAGCAGCGAGTCGTCATAGAGAGCCGCCTTACCGGGATCGAGTCGCTCTGACGCATCGCTGCCGGGTTCTCACGGCTCCAGCTCGATTGAGAATGCCGCACGGCGCGAGACTCTGATCGCCATTTTCGCTCGACGGCGCCTCAGCCCTTTGGCGAGATCCGGAAACGACGCGGCGCATTCGCCAGCGACATTAGATCAAGGAGCGTGACCATGGCCAAAGGCCAGAAGCGCAGCACCAAGGAACCGAGAAAGCCCAAATCGAACGAGAAGAAGCCTACGGGCCCAAAGTATCTGCGCGCGCCCGAGCTCGTTCAGTCGGCGAAGTCCGACACTTCGCGGTCGGGAGTCAAGAAGTGAGCCAGCGTTCTGCCGGGCGCATCGCGGTGAAAGGGTTCGACTACGCCGCCCCTGCCGAGATGTTCATGGCGCGCGCCAAGCTCGCGCGGAGCTCGCCAATCGCGTATCGGAGGTTCAAGACCGCGGCGGAAGCAATTCAGTTCGCGGTCGAGCAAGTACCCACACCCGCGCTGGTCGGAGCGATTTTAGAGGTCAACGAGCAGCGTTATGACCATCGAGGCATCCGCGAGCTCTATGACCAGGACACGTATCCGCTCGCGCGCCACTAAGTGGCTGGCGCTCGGTTAGCCCCAGCCGAGGTCTCGCCGGCCATCCCGAAAAGGAGACACGCTTGGCACGCTTTGAAATGACCACGGCAGCCGGGGAGAAGATCCTCGTGGACCACGCGGCAAACGGGATGAAGGACATCCTGTCGCAACTCAAGTGCAATGCCTTCCTGCTCTATACCGAGGTGACGAGCGGAGCGTCGACCGCTGCCCGCGAAATCATTGTGGCGACGGCCCAGATCGCGTTGGTGCGTCCCTTGGACGGCTTTAGCACGCAGAGCACCACCTTCCGCCCGAAGCGGTAGCAAGCGACAGTTTCTGCCGCCGGATTCAGCCCGCGCCAAGCTTGCCGCCTGGCACGAAGGCGGCGGCTATACCGAACGGACGACCACCCGTCCTCCCTCTCGACCACCGATTTGATCTCCGCAGCCAGGCCTATTATTGGAACCGGCCGCCTCGCCGCGCCGTGATCTGACCGGAGGCCCGATGCCCACGCACAAAGTCGCCATGTTGACGGCCGGCGGCCTCGCCCCATGCCTGTCCTCGGCCGTCGCCGAGCTGATTGCGTGCTACAGTGAGATTGCGCCGGACGTGGAGATCGTAGGCTACAAGAGCGGCTATGCTGGTCTGTTGAAAGGCGAAGCGATCGCGGTGACGCCCGATGTTCGCTCAAACGCCGATATTCTCCATCGCCACGGCGGATCTCCCATCGGCAACAGCCGCGTCAAGCTCACCAACGTCAGGGATTGCGTGGCGCGCAGCCTGGTCAAGGAAGGGGACAATCCGCTTGAGGTCGCCGCGCGGCAATTGCAGAAGGATGGCATCACCATCCTTCATACGATCGGCGGCGACGATACCTCCACGACGGCTGCAGACCTCGCCGAATACCTCCGCGTCAACGGATACGACCTGACGGTCGTGGGCCTTCCGAAAACCGTAGACAACGACATTGTTCCGATCCGACAATCGCTCGGCGCGACGACCGCCGCCGAACAGGGAGCGATCTTTTTCGAGAACGTCGTCAACGAGGGGACGTCCAGTCCTCGCACGCTGCTGATCCATGAAGTCATGGGGCGCAATTGCGGCTGGCTGACCGCAGCGACGGCACACGCGTACCGGCGGCGCTGCGAGACCCTGGACTTCCTGCCTAATCTCAACTTGCGCCGCGAGCGCAAGGAGATCGACGCGGTCTACATTCCCGAGGCCGACCTTGATATCGAAGCGGAAGGGGCCCGGCTACGCCGCATCATGGACGCCAAGAGCTGCGCAAGCGTGTTCGTGTCGGAAGGCGCGAACGCGGCCAACATCGTCGAGGAGATGCTGGCGCGCGGAGAAGAAGTGAAGCGCGACGCCTTCGGACATGTGGCGCTCGACAAGGTCAATGTCGGAGACTGGCTCTCCAAGCGCCTCGCAAAGCTGCTCGGCGCCGAGCGCGTGCTGGTGCAGAAGTCCGGATACTTCGCTCGTTCCGCCAAGTCGAACGACGAGGATCGCAAGCTCATCCGAGAGATGGCGCATTTGGCCGTCGATTGCGGTCTTGCCGGCGTCCCCGGCGTCATCGGCCACGACGAGGAGCGCGGCGACGAGCTGCGCGCCATCGAGCTTCCTCGCATCAAGGGGGGCAAGCGGTTCGACGCGTCTGTGCCGTGGTTTGGTGAGATGCTCAACGACATCGGCCAGCCGCTCGAGCTGGCCGGCGGCACGCGCTGACGCCCATGCGCACATTGCGCACAATAAGAGGGCATCGATGAGCCGCAGCGAAACGCTGGAGTTGATCCTCACGGGCGTTCCCGTCGTTCCAGTAGTGACCGTCGAGTACGCCGCGACGGCGGTGCCGCTGGCCCGGGCACTCGCCGCCGGCGGCCTTCGCGTCATGGAGATCGCGCTCCGGACGCGCGCGGCCCTGGACGCCATCGCCGCCATCGCCGCCGAAGTCGAGAACGTGGTGGTGGGCGCCGGCACGGTGCTGAGCAAGGGACAATACGCGGCTTCGCAGAAGGCCGGCGCGCGCTTCGTCGTGTCGCCGGGAGCAAGTCCCGACGTGCTGGCCGCCGCGCGCGACTCAGACATACCCCTGATGCCCGGCGCGGCGACCGCGTCTGAGATGATGCGGCTGATGGACGAGGGCTACACGATCCAAAAGTTCTTCCCGGCCGAACCGGCCGGTGGCGTCGCCTATCTGAAAGCGCTCGCCTCGCCCCTGCCGGCCATTCGCTTCTGCCCCACCGGCGGCATCGACCCCAGGAATGTCGGGATCTACCTGGCGCTTCCAAACGTCATCTGCGTCGGCGGCTCCTGGGCGGCGCCGGGCGACGCCGTCAAGGCCGGCGCGTGGAAGCGCATCGAGGCGCTAGCGCGCGAGGCCGCCGCGCTCGGGACCGGAGGATGAAGGCCCCTGCCTTCGCCACGCTGCAGGAGCTGCGCGCCCACCGCGAGTTGATGGGCAATCCGCACCTGCGCGATCTCTTCGCCGCCGATCCCGACCGCTTCGAGCGCTTCTCGCTCACGCTCGGCGACTTCACGCTCGACTATTCCAAGAACCGCATCCTGTCGGAAACGATGCCGCTGCTCTTTCGGCTCGCCGAACAGGCCGGCGTTGCGGAACTGCGCGACGCAATGTTCGTCGGCACGCCGATCAACCTGACGGAAGGCCGCGCCGTTTTGCACGTAGCGCTCCGCGCTCCGCCCGACGCGGACATCCGGGTCGACGGCAGGAATGTCGTGCCGGACGTGCACGAAGAGCTCGACAAGTTCCTTTCCTTCGCCGAGGACATCCGCTCCGGGGAGATCCGCGGCGTCGCGGCCGACCGCTTCTCCGACGTCGTAAACATGGGCATCGGCGGCTCCGATCTTGGGCCCGCGATGGCGACGGAGGCGCTCACCCCCTATCGCGGCCTCGGCCCAAAGGTGCATTTCGTCTCCAACGTGGACGGTGCACACCTTGCCGATACGCTGAAGGAGCTCGACGCGGAGCGCACGCTCTTTCTCGTCGCCTCCAAGACTTTCACCACGTCGGAAACGATGACCAACGCCGCCTCCGCCCGCCAATGGCTGAGCTACCGACTGGGCGAGGGGGCGGTGGGCGACCATTTCGCCGCCATCTCGTCGAACCTCGACAGGGTCTCCGAGTTCGGCATCCGGGGCGACCGTGTCTTCGGGTTCTGGGACTGGGTCGGCGGCCGCTACTCGGTCTGGTCGGCAATCGGGCTGCCCCTTGCCATTTCGGTGGGTGCCGAGAACTTTCGCCGCTTCCTCGCCGGCGCACGCAGGATGGACGATCACTTCCTGAGCGCGGCGTTCGCCGAGAACATGCCCGTCATCCTCGGCCTGCTTGGCGTCTGGTACCGCAACGTCTGGGATTTTCGCACCCTGTCGGTGCTTCCCTACGACCAGAGGCTTGCACGCTTCGCCGCGCATCTCCAGCAGCTCGACATGGAATCGAACGGCAAGCGCGTGACGCGGCAGTCGTCGCTGGTGGAATACCGTACCGCGCCGATCGTGTGGGGCGAGCCTGGGACCAACGGCCAGCACGCCTTCTATCAGCTTCTCCACCAGGGGACCGAGATCGTGCCCGCGGACTTTCTGATCGCCGCCGAGCCACATGAGGAGATGAGCGACCATCACGCGAAGCTGGTCGCCAACTGCCTGGCGCAGACCGAAGCGCTCGCCTTCGGGAAGACGGAGGCCGAGGCACGCGCCGAGCTGGAGGCGTCCGGCCGCTCGGCCGCGGCGATCGAAAAGCTCGTGCTCCACAAGACCTTTCCCGGCAACCGCCCGAGCAACACGCTGATCTACCGAAAGCTCGACCCGGAGACGCTCGGCATGCTCTTGGCGCTCTACGAGCACAAGGTGTTCGTCATGGGCGCGATCTGGGACATCAACTCCTTCGACCAGTGGGGCGTGGAGCTCGGCAAGGCCCTGGCGACGCGGCTCTTGCCGGTGATCGAAAATGGCGCGGGGACGGAGACGCTGGACGCATCAACGCGGGGGCTGGTGGAAAAGTATCGGGCGCTGAGGGGATTCGGCCGAGACTAGGCCCGGAGCCGTAGCCCGGATGGAGCGCAGCGAAATCCGGGCTGGCGCCGAAGCCCCGCATTGCGCTGCGCTCCATGCCGGCTACCGCCGCTACCGCCGCCGTAGTGTCGTCTGGGCTACTCGCCCGCCAGCAGCATAGGCTGCTCCTCGTCGCTTGCGTGTTCCTCGAGGCCGATGGTTGCGATGCCGCGACCGCGGCTCGTCACCTTGTCGGTGGAGATGAGAATTTGCTCGATGTCCTTCTGCACGGTGCCGAAGTGGACGGCGAGCTTGCGCACGCGCTCGTCAAGCCGCTCGACGTCGAGCATCATCTTCGCCACCTCGTCCTGGATGACGTGCGCCTGCTCGCGCAAACGATGGTCTCGCAGCACCGCCTGGATAACCTGTATGCAAAGCAGCAGATGCATGGGCGAGACAAGCACGATGCGGGTGCGGTGGGCTCGCTGCACCAAGTCGTCGAAGTTCTCGTGGATCTCGGCGAAGACCGATTCCGACGGCACAAACATCAGCGCCGTGTCGTGCGTCTCGCCAGGCACCAGATACTTTTCAGCGATGTCCTTGATGTGCCTTCCGACATCGTTGCGAAGCTGCGCCTGTGCCGCCTTCATCGCCTCCGGCGTCTCGGCCGCCCTCAGCGCGTTGTAGGCCTCCAGCGGGAATTTCGCGTCGATGACGAGGTGCGGCGCGTTGTTGGGCAAACGAATAATGCAGTCGGGGCGTGCGCCCGACCTCAATGTGAACTGGAAGGAGAAGGAGCCCGGCGGCAGGTTGTCGCCGATGATCGCTTCCATGCGGCCCTGGCCGAAGGCGCCGCGCGACTGCTTGTTGGCCAGGATGCCGGACAGCGCCGTTACCTGCCCGGTGAGGTCTGAGATGTTCTTCTGAGCGGAATCCAGCACGGCCAGCCGTTCGTGCAGGCGCTTCAGGTTCTCGTGCGTGTTCTTCGCAGCCTCGCCCATCGACTGGTTGAGACGGTGCGAGAGACCGTCGAGGCGCTCCGATACGGTCCTGTTGAGTTCCGCTTGGCCGCCACCGATCGACTCCGACATCTGCTGGATGCGGCCTGCCGTTTCCGACTGCGCGGAAACGAGGGCTGCGATCCGGCCCTCGAGCTCGCGCGCCCTGTCCGCGGCCTCCCGCTCGGCGTGCTGGCCGGCACGCTGACCGCGCCAGAGGATAAGGGCGGCAACCAGCGCACCGAGAAAGCCGGCGAGCACGACCGCGCCAAGCGCGCCCCCTGTCGCCGTGACCAGCGTTTCCATATTGTTCTTGTAGCCGATTCCGCTCCAGGACGAAATCGGCGAAGGCGCCGAAGCGTTCTGCTCCCGCGCCCTCTCCGTGTCAGGCCAGCCGGTCGTGCCGGAAACGGCTCGTTTTCCGCAGCGTTCCCCGGCCAGCGAGACGCTCTTCGCGGCGATGCCGAGGGCGCGGCACTCGCCCCAGACGACGATCTTACAAGTTCAAGGCACTGCGTCCGTGGCTATTCGTTGGCTTCCCCGCGGTCTCTCCAACCAGCGCGCCAGCTGTGACGGCGCGGATGGTCGTCACGCGAAAGCACACCATCCTCGTTCCGGTCGAAATGCGCCACCACCGAGCCGAAGCGGTCCTCCAGCTCCGCCTTGGAGATGGCCGCGTCGCCGTCGGGGTCGAGGAACTGAAAGGCGCGCACCGCAATCGGGCGCGTGATCTCCGCCCACAGCGCTTGGAACTCCTCGAGCGAGAGGCTTCCATCGGCATCGGCGTCGAACTCCCCGAAGCGGGCATCGAGGGCGGCGTCAATCTCCTCCTGCGAGAGCGCGCCGTCATTATTGGTGTCGATATCGCGAAGCATTTCGCGGGCCAGGTGTCCGCCATGGCTCATCATCCCGAAGCGATGACCGCCGAAGCCGCGATCCGCATAGCTCGTGCCAACAAGAAACAGCGCGCCCGTCATGGCGAGCGCACCGCCTGCGAGAGCGACTTTCACGCTTGTTTTCATTTCTTCGTCTCCTTGATTGAATCCCCGGGAACGCGGGTCCTCTCCAGGAGATATGGGAAGGACGTGTCGCAGAATTATGGGCCGCCACGCCAACATTGTCGCCGTTCGTGACGTGCATGACGGCTGATACAGTCTGATACACTTTTCCCAAGCGCCGCAGGCCGCCCGGAGTTAACTCGCGAGAATGTACGGGACGCCGCACATCCTGATCGTCGACGACCATCGCGACATCCGCGATCTGCTGGCGCGCTATCTGGCGAAGCATGGGCTGAGGGCGAGCGTAGCGGAGAGCGCGGCGGCGGCCCGCAAGGCCATGCAGGCGGCGAAGATCGATCTGGTGGTGCTCGACATCATGATGCCGGGCGAGGACGGGCTGTCGCTGACCCGCTCCATCCGCGAGAACGACGACGTCCCGGTGATCCTGCTGACCGCCATGGGCGAAGAGACCGATCGCATCGTGGGGCTGGAGGTCGGCGCCGACGACTATCTCGCAAAGCCCTTCAATCCGCGCGAGCTCCTGGCGCGCATCAAGGCGGTGCTGAGACGCGCGCACACGCTTCCGCGCCAGCGGGAGGCAGGCAAGGGCCGGCTCGCCTTCGACCGCTGGATTCTTGATCTCGGGCGGCGCGAGCTGGTCGACGAGGCGGGCGTCGCCGTGCCGCTGTCGAGCGGCGAGTTCCGTCTGCTGGCGGCTCTGCTGGAGCGGCCGGGCATGGTCCTGACACGCGACCAGCTGCTTGATTTGACGCGCGGGCGCTCCGCGCAGCCCTTCGACCGTTCGATCGACAATCAGGTCAGCCGTCTCAGGAAGAAGATCGAGCGCGATCCACGCAGGCCCGAGCTGATCAAGACCGCGTGGGGCGACGGCTATAGTTTCGCAAGCGAGGTCAGGCGGACATGAGGCTGTGGCCGAAGAGCCTTGCCGGCAGGCTTGCGGCGCTTCTCATCCTGACCCTGGTGACGGCTCAGATCGTCACCTTCGCGCTGTTTTCCGGCGAGCGCATCTCCGCGTTTGTCACCGCCTACCGCGAGGACCTGTTCTTCCGCCTCGTGTCGCTCGTCGACCTCCTGGAGGAGACGCCGCCGGCACTGCACGAGCGGCTCGTCGCGACGGCAAGCTCCGCGGGCTATCGCGCCGCGATCGATGCGCAGCCGGCCATCGGCGCTCAGAACGGTGACGATGATGCGCTGCGCGCCCGGCTTGCCGACGCCACGGGCAAGCCGCTCGACGCGGTGCGCGTTGCGGTCGGCCATCCGCCGTGGCGCCGGCACTGGCGCGATCGATGGCGCGATGACGCGCGAGGGGAGCGGGAGGCCCGGCGGCACAGGCCGCCACCCTGGGCGCGAGCCTCGATCCGGCTGTCCGACGGCAGCTGGCTGAATGCCGCGGCCGAGCGGCCGCCGGTGCCGCCGCTTGGCCGCGCCTTTCTCGCATCCTTCCTCATTTCGGCGGCGGCGGTTGCCGCGGTCGGGGCGCTCGGCGTGACCTGGGCAAGCGCCCCTCTAAAGCGCTTGGCCGGCGCAGCGGACCGTCTCGGACGCGGCGAAAGCTTTGCGCCGCTGCCGGAAACGGGACCGCAGGAGACGAAGCGCGCCAACATCGCCTTCAACCGCATGCGCGAACGGCTAGACCGGTATGTCCGCGACCGCACCACCATGCTCGCGGCGATCGCCCACGATCTGAGAACCCCGATCACCACTCTCAGGCTCAGAGCGGAGTTCATCGAGGACGAGGAGGCAAGGGAGAGGATCCTGGAGACGCTTGCGGAGATGCAGGCCATGGCGGAGGCGGTGCTCGCCTTCACGCGCGGCGATGCGGAGAGCGAGGAGACCCGGCCGACCGACGTGACCGCGCTTGCGGAAAGCCTGGTGGAAGACGCGGCTGCGAGCGGACGCGACGCGCGCTTCGAAGACTCACCGCCGGTCATCGTGAGCTGCCGCCCCCTGGCGCTGAAGCGCGCGATCGGCAACCTCCTCGACAATGCGATCTTCTACGGCACGCGCGCGCGCCTCCGGGTCGAGCGCTCTGGCGACGAGGTCTCCATCATCATCGAGGACGACGGACCGGGCATCGCCGCGGCGGAGCTGGAGCGCGTGTTCGACCCGTTCGTGCGGCTGGAGGGCTCGCGCAGCCGCGAGACCGGCGGCGCCGGGCTCGGTCTGGCCATCGCCCGCTCGATTGCCCGCGCCCATGGCGGGGACGTGCGGTTGGAGAACTTGGCGGAGCGCGGACTGAAGGCGGTCGTGAGCCTGCCCGCGTGAACCCGCGATTGACGCCCCTCCCCCCACCTCCTATGTCGCGCGAAGATGACGAACCTCGAAATCCTCGTGCTTCCCGACCCGGTGCTGCGCCAGAAGAGCGAACCGGTGGAATCGGTCACCGACGAGACGCGGCGCTTCATGGATCAGCTGCTCAGCGCCATGTACGAGGCGCCGGGCATCGGGCTGGCGGCGATCCAGGTGGGCGAGCCGCGCCGCATCATCGCCATCGACGTGGCGCGCGAGGACGAGCCGAAGAGCCCTCTCTTCCTTATCAACCCGAAGATCGTCTGGCGATCGGAGGATGAGCGTTCGACCTACGAGGAAGGGTGCTTGTCCATACCCGACTACTACGCCGAGGTTGAGCGTCCAGCGAAGGTGCGCGTGCAATACGTCGACTACGACGGCAAGCGACAGGAGATGGAGGTGGACGGGCTGCTGGCCACCTGCGTCCAGCATGAAGTGGACCATCTGAACGGCGTCTTGTTCATCGACTATCTGTCGAAGCTGAAGCGCGACCTCGTCGTGAAGAAGTTCACCAAAGCGGCGCGCGAGAAAGAACGCCAGCGCCAGCATCGCATCTAGTGCCGGGACTCACGCCGGTGAACACTCTCGCGAGAAATCCCGACTCCGAGTCCCTATTCTGCGAGAACAGGTACTAGCCCGATGACGCTCACCGTCGTCTTCATGGGCACGCCCCACTTCGCCGTACCGACCCTGGTGGAGATCATCGCACAGGGCCACGATGTGGTGGCCGCCTATACGCAGCCGCCGCGTCCCGCGGGCCGCGGCATGGCCGAGCAACCTTCGCCGGTACATCAGAAGGCGCGCGACTTCGGCATCCCCCTTGTCATGCCGAAGACCCTCAAGGTCCCCAAGGCGGCGGAGCTGTTCGTCTCGCATGGAGCCGACGTCGCGGTGGTGGTCGCCTATGGGCTGATCCTGCCGAAGCCGATCCTCGAGGCGCCGCGCGAGGGCTGTCTCAACCTGCATGCGTCACTGCTGCCGCGCTGGCGCGGCGCGGCGCCGATCCAGCGCGCCATCATGGCGGGCGACAAAGAGACCGGCGTGACGGTCATGCGGATGGAGGAAGGCCTCGACACCGGGCCGGCGTGCCTCGCCGAGCGTACGCTCATCGGGTCGGATGAGAATGCGGGGACGCTGCACGACCGGCTGGCCAGGCTCGGCGCCGACCTGATGGCGCGGGCGCTGGCGGCGCTTGAGCGCGAGGCGCTTGCCTGCTCGCCACAGAGCGACGAAGGCGTCACCTATGCGACGAAGATCAGCAAAAACGAGTCCCGCATCGACTGGCGGCTGCCGGCGGCGGCGCTCCACAATCGCATCCGCGGCCTTTCGCCCTTCCCGGGCGCGTGGTGCGAGATGCCGCTCGACGGCGCTCCGGAGCGGGTGAAGGTGCTCAGCGCGCGACCAGAGCAAGGAACGGCCGCGCCCGGAACGATCCTCAGCCTTAGTCCGCTCATAGTCGCCTGCGGCGAGGGCGCGCTTCGGTTGCTGGAGTTGCAGCGCGCCGGGCGAAAGCCCGCAGCGGCGGGAGAATTCCTGCGCGGCGCCCGCGTCCGCGCGGGCACGGTGCTCGGCTGAGCATCGGAATCTACACCCGTTGACCGGCGTCGAGATTTGCGAAAAACGATGCTGCAACGCGCGCGGAGGTCCTCGTTGACCTGGATCAAGCCTCCTCCCGACAAGCTGCTTTCGGAAAAGCACGAGGTGCAGCCGGGACTTGCGGTCATGCGCCAGGAGGACCCGACCGACGCCTCGCAGATCCGCGATCTTCTCGAAGCGTCGTTTCCCGGCTACCTTGAGGCCACGCTGGTGAATAGGCTGCGTAGCGACGGAGACATCGACCTTTCGCTGGTCGCGGAGGACCAGGGCGTCGTCATCGGATATATCGCCTTCTCGCGGCTGATGATCGAGGGCGGCCACCAGCCGTTCCACGCTGCCGCGCTGGCGCCGCTCGCGGTCTACCCGGAGTACCAGCAGCAGGGAGTGGCGACGCGGCTGGCGCGCGAGGGCCACGCCTGCCTTGCCGCCATGGGGATCACCCTTTCGGTGGTGCTGGGCGAGCCGAGCTTCTACAGCCGCTTCGGCTATTCCAATCGGCGTGCGGCGCATTTCGAGAGCGAGTACCAGTCACCCTATCTGATGGCGCTCTCCTTCGGAGCGGCGCCCTGGGAAGGTCGGCTTGTCTATCCGGCCGCCTTCAACCTTCTCGGCGAAGATGCCGCGGCTCAAGATCACGATTGAATACGACGGCGGCCCTTTCGTCGGCTGGCAGCGGCAGGCGAACGGGCGATCCGTACAACAAGCGATCGAGGAGGCAATCGTCAGGCTCACCGGCGAAACGGTGACGGTCGGCGGAGCGGGACGCACGGATGCGGGCGTGCACGCGCTTGCGCAAGTGGCGCATTTCGACCTTCAGCGAGAATGGAGCGGCGACAAGCTCAGGGACGGGATCAACGCGCATCTGAGGCCTGAGCCCGTGGCGGTGCTTCTAGCGGAGAGCGTGCCGGCCGACTTCGACGCTCGCTTCTCGGCCATCCGCCGGCACTACCTCTACCGCATGCTTGTGCGCCGTCCGCCGCCGGCGCTCGCGCGAGGCCGTGTGTGGCACGTGAGACGCGGGCTCGACGCCGTGGCCATGCAGCGCGCCGCAAGGCGGCTCATCGGCACGCACGACTTCACCACCTTCCGCTCCGCAGAGTGCCAGGCCAAGAGCCCGGTGAAGACGCTCGACCGACTCGACATCGTGCGACGCGGCGAGGAGATCGCAATCAGCGCGACGGCGCGCTCGTTCCTCCACAACCAGGTGCGCTCGCTGGTCGGATCGCTGAAGCTTGTCGGCGACGGCAGCTGGAGCGCCGATAATCTTCAAGGCGCGCTCGAAGCCCGCGACCGTTCCGCGTGTGGTCCCGTGGCTCCCGCCGAGGGGCTATATCTCGCGAGAGTGGACTATCCGCCGGCGGGCTGACGCCGACAAGGCATACCGGCAGGGCTCCATATGCCGCCGGTGCTTCCTAGAGAAAGCGGTCGAAGGCCGACCAAACGGTCAGACTGATCAAGAGCTCAAGCATCACGATCGGCAACGCCATGCCCATCGAGACGGCGAGCGCAAGCCTCGCGATCACGTAGGAGAAGCGCAGCGCAACGGCGATCGCCGCAAGCAGGAGATAGGGCACGAGTGCCGTCGGCAGCACGCCGAGGAGATGCAGTACGTGCACCGCGCCGACCACGGCACCGATGATGATGGAGGCCCAATTGCGGGTCACGATGAAGGGCACGTAGCGCGAGCCGAGGCCGAAGGGGAGGGCGAGTAGCGCGAAGACGACGGGGAAGGCAAGCCAGTCGGTGAGAAGCGCGACCAGCGCGAAGCCCACGCCGCTCCCGGTCAACGGCTCCGGGGGAACCCCCGCCGCCTCGGAAAGCCGCGACTGGCTGGCCAGCGCAAGCAGCGCAAACGGCATCAGCAAGATCACGGCCGCGAAGGAGCGCCAAAACCCCTCCAGCGACGTGTCGAGGCGATTGAGCCCCTCGGGCCGACCGATCATGACCTGCCAGGCGCCGGCAAGATTCGCGACGACGAGGTTGAGAAGGCCCGTCATGCGGCGAAATAGGCGTTGAGAAACGTCTCGAACACCTGAGAGGCCTGCTCGATCTCGGCGAGCGGCACGCGTTCGTCGACTTGATGCATGGTGGTTCCGACGGGGCCGAATTCGACGACCGGACAATAGTCCTTGATGAAGCGCGCGTCCGAGGTGCCGCCGGCGGTCGACAGCCGGGGGCGTCGGCCGGTGACCTTCTCGATGGCCGCGGCGGCCATCGCGATCAAGTCGTCGTCGCGGGTGAGGAAGACGTCTGACGAGGGCGCCGCTTCGCTCAGACGCCAGGCGATCGGCGTGCGCGCGCCGAGCGAAGCGTCGGCGGCGGCTGTCCGTAGGCGCTTCTCGATCTCGGCCCGGAGGCTCGCACGCGTCCATCGATCGTTGAAGCGGGAATTGAGCCTGGCCGAGGCGCTGGAGGGAATGACGTTCCACGCGGGGTTTCCCACATCCACGCTCACCACCTCCAGCGAGGACGGCCCGAAGTGCTCGGAGCCCTGGTCAAGCGGCGCCGATTGCAGCGCGTAGAGCAGCTGCGTCAGTCCCCTGATGGGGTTGTCGGCCTTTTCCGGATACGCGGAATGGCCCTGCCGCCCGTCAACGGTAAGGGAGGCGGAGAAGCTTCCCCGCCGCCCGATCTTGATCTGGTCGCCGAGGCTCTCCTCACTGGTCGGCTCGCCTACAATCGCCGCTGAAAAGTGCTCGCCGCGCGCTGCGGCCCATTCCAGCAGCCTTGTGGTGCCGTTGATCGCCGCGCCTTCCTCGTCGGCCGTAACCAGGAACGACAGGCGCCCCCCGAATGCAGCGTCGCGCTCCGCCACGAAGCGAAGCGCCGCGGCCACCATAGCAGCAAGCCCGCCCTTCATGTCGACGGCGCCGCGGCCATAGAGCACGCCGTCGGAGACGGTCGCGGAGAAGGGCGGATAGCGCCAGCTGCCCTCCGGGCCGGGCGGCACTACGTCGACGTGCCCGGCAAGCGTCAGGTGCGGCGCCCCCTCGCCAATCACGGCGAAGAGGTTCTCCACCGGCTCGCTGCCGGGCGCACTGAAGACGGGCCGCTCGACAGCGAACCCGGCGGACGCAAGATGTCGTTCAAGAATGTCGAAGGCGGCGCCCCCGTGCGGCGTGACGCTCGGTACGCGCACCAACTCGGCCAGAAGATCGCTTGTTGTCGACACGACGGGCATGGCTACGGCGGTGTCACGTCGGGTGCGTCGCCATAGGGATTGGGGCCCGAGGTGCCGGGGAGAAGCCCGACCCAGATGGCGAAGCCGAGGTTGAGGAACGGAATCAGAATGGCGAGCGCCAGGAACCCGCTATAGCCCACGTCGTGCAGGCGCTTCACCGAAATGGACACCGAGGAATAGAGCGAGACCAGGAGGATCATCGGGCCGATGGACAGTGCCAAGCCGTGAAAACTAGCCTGCTCGGCGCCGGCAAGCTGCGCAAGAAGTGCGGATTGCACGCAGATGATGAGCAAATAGGCTGGCCAGTAGATGCCGCGCGAAATCCGACCCTTCAAGCCGAAGAAGAGCCATAGCATTGGGGAGCGGCGGCGGCCGGTGTGGGAGTTCGCCACGTTGCCTCAATCCCGGAGAAGCTCGTTGATGGACGTCTTTGAGCGCGTACGCTCGTCCACCCTCTTCACGATCACCGCACAATAGAGCGACGGGCCGCCGGACGCCCCCGGCATTGCGCCTGGCACGACAACCGAAAAGGGCGGCACCTCGCCGTATGAGACCTTGCCCGTCGCGCGGTCGAAGATGCGGGTGGAGGCTCCGATATAGACGCCCATCGAGAGCACGGATCCTGCGCGCACGATGACGCCCTCCGCGACCTCGGAACGGGCGCCGATGAAGCAATCGTCCTCGATCACGACCGGACCCGCCTGCAGCGGCTCAAGCACGCCGCCGATGCCGGCACCGCCGGAAATGTGGCAGCGCTTGCCTATCTGCGCACACGAGCCGACGGTCGCCCAGGTGTCGACCATAGTATCCTCGTCGACATAAGCGCCGAGATTGACGAACGAGGGCATAAGAACCACGCCGGGCGCGATGTAGGCGGAGCGGCGCACGATGGAACCGGGGACGGCTCGAAATCCGGCAGCGCGAAAGCGGTTCTCGCCCCACCCCGCGAACTTCGAGGGCACCTTGTCCCACCATTGGGCGCCCCCCGGTCCGCCCGGAATGGCCTCCATATCGTTCAGCCGGAAGGAGATCAGTACCGCCTTTTTCAGCCATTCGTTGACGACCCAGCGACCGTCGCGCTTCTCCGCGACGCGCAGCTCGCCCGAATCGAGCAGCTCAAGCGCCGCCTCGACCGCGTCGCGAAGCTCGCCACCGGTCGAGACGCCGATGGAGGCGCGCTCTTCGAAAGCGCTCTCGACAACGGACTGAAGCTGGGCAATGTCGCTCATCGGGCCTCCCCCGCACGTCGCGCGCGGACCTTTAGCCGAGGCCGCCTCACAGTCAACCAAACGGCCCCGCCAAGACGATGTCTTCATTCTTCGAGAGCCGCATCTTCCGGGAAGCGAGCCATTTGAACGGCTTTTCCGGAAATACGATAGAGCGCTGGAGCGAGGCGCGCGGCGACATCGATTTCGACGAGGTGCTGGCCGCCGAGAACGCCGCGATCTACCTCTTCGCCGAAGACCGCGCGCTGCTGCGCGTCGGACCGCATGGGCTCGACCCCCGCTTCCGGCCGCCGGAGGCGCGCGAGGCCGGGCTCGACGCCGAGAGCCTGATCCTGCTCGGGATCGCCGCTGACGGACCCCGCCTTGCCGGGCATGTGGAGGCGACCGCCGAGCGGGCTGACGGCGTCAAGGCGATCGATCTCCGGTCCCTCGCCATGCAGGAGGTGCTCGAGCCGGGAGAGCTGGGCGCGCTGGCGCAGGCGCGCTCCATCCTCCACTGGCACGCGGCGAACCGCCATTGCGGGCGCTGCGGCGGCCCTCTCGCCGGCAAGGGCGGCGGCGTGAGCCGC
>CAZARE010000268.1:0-3403 GCA_964487455.1 uncultured Propylenella sp. | reverse complement strand
TGTTGTAGGGCGCGACAAGGTGCAGGAGGATGATCTGGCCGGCCCCAATCGCGGCGACGAGGGCACCGAGCACGACATGCTCGGTGCCGATCAGCAGCACGATGAGCGCCGTCGCGGTCAAATAAAACATGTAGCTGCCGCCACCGGTGCCGATCTGGTAGGAAGAGCGGAAGATGAGCGCGTATACGACCGCGAGAAACACGAGCGGGCCCGCAAGCGGGCTGAACCGGTGCAGCAGCGGCAGGGCGGCGAATGCGGCCGCATAGCCGGCGTTGATCAGCCCGCGCGTGAACATCCCGGGCGCCGGGTCGAGCATGCGCAGGATCGCAAAAAATCCCGCCTGCGCGGCGGCAATCCACGCCGCGATGTTCATAGCGCGCAGCCGCCGCGCCACTTTTTCCGGATAGCGCTCGGTGCCTAACCTTATGTTCGGAAGATATCGCAAAACCGCCCCACGAACCGGCGTCAGGATTGGGCCGCCGCATGCGGCTGTCAAGCTGGGCACAGGCAGCGCCGCGCGTTCGCACCGCCGGTCGAGCGCCCCATTGTGGCAGAAATGCCGACCTACGCAGAATCGCGGCTTGCGCGTCTATCTGGCCGACGGCGATACGCCGCCGGTGGAGGTGCCGCCATAATTCAGGTGAGCTTCTGATTGTGGATCCGAAGGTCCTCGGTTCGATCCCGAGCGGCTGTACCATCCCTGTCTTGATCTCGGTCAAAGACGCGGGGCGCTCTTTCGGCAACCGTTGGCCGATTCGAGCCCGGGAGTTGCCGTGCCCACTCTTGCCTGTTCCTTCTCGGTTGGGATTCTTGCGGTTGGGTTCCTGGCGCTACCCGGGCCCGGCGCAATCGCCCAGGAATTCGGCGACGCCGAGGCGGGCCGCGAGTTCGCACGCGAGGTCTGCGCGACGTGCCATGCCGTCGAAGGCGGGGATGCCACCTCGCCACATTCAGCCGCGCCGACCTTCCGCGCGATTGCCGAAGTTCCCGGCATGACCGCCACCGCCATCACCGTCATATTACGCACGCCACATAGACAGATGCCGGACCTTATCTTGACGCCGGAGGAGGTCCGCGACGTGGCCGCGTACATCCTAACGCTCAAGAATGGCGGGTGAGCCCAAGGCCCGGTCGTTTAGAACCGTTCTAATCTATTGAAATCACAAGCCTTTCCGCTTGACGAAAATAAAAGTCAACTTATGATCCGTTTTGCCTGAACGTTTGGGCCTTGAACCCATTCTGTTGGAGAAACCGTCATGAAAGTCTCTTGGAGCGGCCTTGCCGGCCGCGCCCTTCTCCTTGCCGCTTCAGCATTCGCCGTCTCCGGCACCCCCGCTCTCGCCCAGGGCGAGGTGAACATCTACACCACGCGCGAGCCCGGCCTCATACAGCCGCTGCTCGACAAGTTTACAGAAGAGACCGGTATCGCGGCCAATACCGTCTTTGTCGAAAGCGGCATCGCCGAACGCCTCGAAGCGGAGGGCGCCAACTCCCCCGCCGACCTCGTCATGGTGGTCGATTACGGCATGCTGATCGACATGGTCCAGCGCGGTCTGACGCAGCCGGTCGAGTCTGATGCTCTGAACGCGGCGGTGCCTAAGAACCTGCGCGGGCCGGAAGGCCACTGGTACACGCTGTCGATGCGGGCCCGCGTCATCTACGCCTCCAAGGAGCGGGTGGAGGAAGAGACCCTGACCTACGAGGACCTTGCCGACCCGAAATGGCAGGGGCGCGTATGCATCCGCTCCGGCCACCACCCGTACAACAACGCGCTCTTTGCCGCGATGATCGCCAAGCAGGGCGCCGCGAAGACCGAGGAATTCCTGGCCGGGGTTCGGGGGAACCTCGGACGCACGGCCGGCGGCGGCGACCGCGACGTGGCGCGCGACATCCTGGCCGACATCTGCGACGTCGGCATCGGCAATTCCTATTATGTCGGGCTGATGCGCTCCGGCAGGGGCGGCCCCGACCAGGAGAAATGGGGCGACGCCATCAAGGTGATCCTGCCAACCTTCGCCGACGGCGCCGGCACGCACGTCAACGTCTCCGGCGCGGTGGTCGCCAGGTACGCCCCGAACAAGGAGAACGCCGTCAGGCTGCTGGAGTACCTCGTCTCGCCGGAGGCGCAGGCGATCTACGCCAAGGGCAATTTCGAGTACCCGGTCCTGCCGGGCGCCGAGGTCGATCCGATCATCGCCGAGCTCGGCGATCTCAAGATCGATCCGTTGCCGCTCCACGAGATCTACGAGCATCGCCGCACGGCGAGCGAGCTGGTCGACAAGGTCGGGTTTGATCAGGACTCGTAGATTGCCCGGCGGGCGCGGCAGCGCGCCCGCCTTTCCTCGATGACGCTCGCCGTTCTCGGCCGGCCTCCGCGCCGGCGAGCCCGTGGGGCGCGCTCCGACGCCCGATGGCTCGCCGCCTCCGGCCTCGTGCTGGCGATCGTCATGACGCCGCTCGCCGGGCTTGTCTATTTTGCCGCTCGCGGCTCCGGCGGCGTCTGGCCCAATCTCGTCGCCAACGTGCTGCCGCATGCGATGCGCACCACGGTGCTCCTGCTTCTCGGGGTAGCGGTGCTCGTGGCGGTGATCGGCGTCGGCACGGCGTGGCTCGTCACCATGTACCGCTTTCCCGGCCGCCGCGTGTTCGAATGGGCGCTGCTGTTGCCGCTCGCCGTCCCCACCTACATCATCGCCTACGCCTATCTCGACGTGATGCACCCGGTCGGCCCGGTGCAGTCGACGCTGCGCGAGCTTCTCGGCATCGCCCGGCCGCGCGACCTGTGGTTTCCGGAGATACGCTCGCTTAGCGGCTGCATCTTCCTGCTCGGCATGGTGCTCTATCCTTACGTCTACCTGCCGGTGCGCGCCCTCTTCCTCATGCAGTCGGTCGCCACGCTGGAGGTCGCCCGCACGCTCGGCGCCGGGCCGCTGCGGGTGTTCTGGAGGGTGGCGATCCCGCTGGCGCGGCCGGCGGTCGCCGTCGGCGGCAGCCTGGCGCTGATGGAGGCGCTGAACGACATCGGCGCCTCGGAGTTTCTCGGCGTGCGCACGCTGACGGTCGCCATCTACACCACCTGGACGGTGCGCATGAGCGTGGAGGGCGCCGCGCAGATCGCGCTCGTCATGCTGGCCGTCGTGTTCGCGCTGATCCTCCTGGAGCGCTGGGCGCGGCGGCGGCAGCGCTTCATCGGCGAGGCGAAGCGGCAGCATACGCCGACGCCGGCGACGCTACGCGGTCTCGCAGCCGCCGGCGCGACGCTTGCCTGCCTTCTGCCGATTGCCTTCGGCTTCCTCATTCCGGCGAGCTATCTCGTGCTCGCCTCCTGGCGCCGCGTTCGTTTCAACGGGCTGCCGGACGCGCTTCCCGGTTGGATCCTGCACAGCGTGACGCTTGCCGCGGT
>CAZARE010000267.1:0-9853 GCA_964487455.1 uncultured Propylenella sp. | reverse complement strand
CGAGGTTCCATCCGCTCCTGAAAATGCTATCGGAACTCCGTTACACGGAGTTCCGATGCGCACCGAAAACGCCCCCCTCATCCGCCTCGAAGATTACCGCCCCCCAGACTACCTGATCGAAACCGTCAGCCTCGACATACGCCTTTCCCCCGAAGCTGCCCGGATCGTTTCGCGCCTGTCGATCAGGCCGCGCGAAGGCACAGCACCCGGCGCGCCCCTCTCGCTCGACGGCGACGGCCTCAGCCTCAAGGGATTGTCGCTCGACGCGACCGTCCTCCCCGCCGAGTCGTACGAAGTGGCTCCCGATCGGCTGACGCTCCGTTCGCCGCCCGAAAAGCCCTTCAATCTGGAGATCGTCACCGAACTCGATCCGTCGGCGAACAGCGCACTGATGGGGCTCTATCGTTCCAACGGCGTCTACACGACGCAATGCGAGGCGGAGGGCTTTCGCCGCATCACCTACTTTTTCGACCGGCCCGACGTGCTCTCCGTCTTCACCACGCGGATCGAGGCGAGGACGAGCGAAGCGCCGGTGCTGCTCTCGAACGGGAACCTGATCGATTCCGGCGATGTTCCCGGCACCGACCGGCATTTCGCGGTCTGGCACGACCCGCTCCCGAAGCCCTGCTACCTGTTTGCGCTGGTCGGCGGCCCGCTCGCCTCGATCCACGATAGCTTCTTGACGCGCTCCGGACGCACGGTGCGGCTCGGCATCTATTGCGAGCCTGGAAAGGAGGAGCGCTGCCGATACGCCATGGACGCGTTGAAGCGCGCCATGCGCTGGGACGAGGATCGCTTCGGCCTGGAATACGACCTCGACGTCTTCAACATCGTCGCCGTCTCCGACTTCAACATGGGCGCGATGGAGAACAAGGGCCTCAACGTCTTCAACGACAAATACGTGCTCGTCGATCCGGAGACCGGCACCGATCAGGACTACGCGCATGTCGAAGCGGTTATCGCGCACGAATATTTCCACAACTGGACTGGCAACCGCATCACCTGCCGCGACTGGTTCCAGCTCTGCCTGAAGGAAGGCCTGACCGTCTTCCGCGATCAGGAGTTCACCTCCGACATGCGCTCGCGCGCGGTGAAGCGCATCTCCGACGTCGTCGGGCTGCGGCAGCACCAGTTTCCCGAAGACGCCGGACCGCTCGCCCATCCGGTCCGCCCGCCGACCTACCGGGAGATCAACAACTTCTACACTGCGACGGTCTACGAGAAGGGAGCGGAGCTCTGCCGCATGCTCCTGACCGTGCTCGGCCGCGACGGCTTTCGCGCGGGCATGAGCCTCTATTTCGAGCGGCACGACGGTGACGCAGCGACGGTGGAGGATTTCCTCGCCTGCTTCACCGACGCCACCGGCGCCGACCTCGGCCAGTTCGCGCTCTGGTACAGCCAGGCCGGCACGCCGACCGTCACCGTCCGCCACAGCTACCAGCCCGAGAGGGAGCAGCTGACGCTGGAGCTTCGCCAGGACATCCCGGAGACGCCGGACCGCCAGCCGAAGAAGCCGATGCATATCCCGATCGCCTTTGGGCTTGTGGGGCCCGACGGACAGGATCTCAGCTATTCGCGGTCGCAGGGAGCGGCGGTGCGCGACGGCGTGATCCATCTGACCAAGGGGCG
Organism: uncultured Propylenella sp.; assembly: GCA_964487455.1. Taxonomy (GTDB): domain Bacteria; phylum Pseudomonadota; class Alphaproteobacteria; order Rhizobiales; family Afifellaceae; genus DASWJZ01. The sequence continues at coordinate 8,224 of CAZARE010000267.1, read as the reverse complement.
CGAGAAGGTGGTGCTGGAGGGGGTGAAGGCGCGGCCTGTCCCGTCGCTTCTGCGCGAGTTCTCCGCTCCGGTGCACCTGGAGTCCGACTTCAGCACCGAGGACCGGCTTTTCCTCGTTGGGCGCGACCCGGACCCGTTCAACCGCTGGGAAGCGGCGCAGCAGATCGCCCTCGCCATGCTTGAGCGGGCGACCGACGCCGTGCGCCGCGGCGAGGCGCCTGCCTTCGACCCGCGCTTCGCCGAGGAGCTTGCGCGGCTTGCCGCGAACGAAGAGCTTGACGCCGCCTTCCGCGCGCTGGCGCTCACCATGCCGAGCGAGACAGACATCGCGCAGGCGATCGCCCACGACATCGATCCCGACGCCATCCATCGCGCACGGCGGGCGCTGCTCACAGCGCTCGGGCGCGACATCGGCGAGTCGCTGGCGGAGATCGCGGCCGCCGCCGCGCCGGGCAGCCCCTATTCGCCTGACGCCGAGAGCGCCGGGCGCCGGGCGCTCGCCCATGCCGCTTGGAGCTTCCTGGCGCTTGCCGGATCGATGACGGGCGGCGAGGTGTTGCGCAGGTTCGCCGACGCGGAGAATCTGACCGATCGGCTGGCGGCGCTTCGCATTCTCGCTCATCTCCGCCTCGATGAAGCCGGCGAGGCGCTTCAGCGCTTCTACGAACGCTATCGCGACAACCCGCTGGTGCTCGACAAGTGGTTCGCCGTGCAGGCGACCGTGCCTGCCCACGATACGCTCGAGCGGGTCCAGGCTCTTTCCGGCGACTCGGCCTTCTCGCTAACGAACCCCAACCGAATCTACGCGCTCATCCGCTCCTTCGCGGCGGCCAACCCCGTCGGCTTCAACCGCCCCGACGGCGCCGGCTATCGCCTCGTCGCGGAGATGATCAAAACGCTCGATCCGCAGAACCCGTCTGTCGCGGCGCGCATCGCCACGGCGTTTCGCTCGTACCGCATGCTGGAGCCGACGCGGCGCGAGCTGGCAGAAGAGAGCCTGCGCGGCATCCGCGGGCTGGAGACGCTCTCGCGCGATGTAGCGGACATCGTGGCGCGCACGCTCGACGGCTGAGCACAACCTGGCGGTAATGTGACAAAATCCCGCCGACCCTGTGGACAAGCGGATTCCGCTTGATTCAAATGGAGATGATTCGGGGGCGTCGCCCCGGATCCGCGAACCGACAGGAGGCTCGGTATGGCGCGGCCGCGGGGGCCCATGGCGTCAGCGCTTCGGCGGATCCCGAACATCCAACGCCTCGATAGCGCAGCTCTCGCGGGACACGCGCGTCTGTTCGTCCATCCCGCCTATGCGCGCCTGGTCAACAGCGAGCCCTACGTCAAGCGGCTCATCCCGATCCTCATCATTCTGTTCGTCGTGGCGCTCGCGCTGATGCGCGGCGTGGCCCTTTATCAGACGCGCGACAACATCGAGACGAACGCCAAGCTCCGCCTCTCGCTGATCGCCACCGCCGTCACCAGCGAGCTAGCGCGCTCGCCGTTGCCGGTCTCGCTCGCCGAGCCTTCGGAGATGCTGCAGGGCCAGCTTGAGAACGCCCTGCCTCCGCTCGCCACTACGGTCGACCGGCGCATCCTCCTTCTCGATCCGCAAGGGATGGTGGTGGCGTCCGCGCCGCGCGAGCCGGATCATGTCGGCCGGTTCATCGACGAGATTCTCGGCGCCAGCCAGCCGCTGACGACGCTTGGCCAGCGCGCGGGCGTGCTCAGGCTCATGCTAACCTCCGACGAGGAGGTCATCGCCACCATCCACCACAACCAGGACACGGTCGGCGGCTCCATCGTCGTGATGCAGTCGACCTCCGGCGTCTTTGCCGAGTGGCGGCGCACGGTGTCGCGCGAGGCCACGGTCTTCGTCGCGACGAGCCTCGTCCTCGTGCTCCTCGGCTTCGCCTATCACGCGCAGACCGCGCGGACGCACGAGGCGGACTTTATCTACTCGGCCACCCAGCACCGCTTCCACACAGCGCTGAGACGCGGCTATTCCGGGCTGTGGGACTGGGACCTGTCGCGCGGCGCGATCTTCTGGTCGCAGTCGATGTTCGAGATTCTCGGGCTGAAGCCGGAAGGCCGCCTGCTTTCGGTCGGCGAGGTGGCGGACCTGATTGACCCGGAGGACATCGACCTCGTCGAGCTGGCGGACACGCTGATGCGCGGCGAGGAGGACCACGTGGACCGCGAGTTCCGCATGCGCCGCGCCGACGGCGACTGGATCTGGATTCGCGCCCGCGCCGAAGTGGTGGCCGAGGACGAGGAGGAGCCGCATCTTGTCGGCATCGCCGTCGAGATCACCGAGCAGAAACGCCTGATGGAGGCGTCGCGCACCGCCGATCTCAGGCTGCGCGACGCCATCGAGGCGATCTCGGAGGCGTTCGTGCTTTGGGACGCCGACAACCGCCTGGTGCTCTGCAACAGCAAGTACCAGCAGCTTTATGGGCTTCCCGACGAGCTCATCCGGCCCGGCACCCCCTATGCGGAGATCGCCAGGCACGGGCGCCGCCCGATCGTGGCCAACACCTTCGCCGAGGCGCGTGAGGACGGCGGCGGCGGCTCGCGCTCGGTGGAGGCGCGCGTCGAGGACGGCCGCTGGCTGCAGATCAACGAGCGCCGCACCGACGACGGCGGCTTCGTCTCGGTCGGCACCGACATCACCGCGCTCAAGGAGAACGAGCGCATGCTGACGGAGACGGTGGACGATCTTCGCCGCTCGCGTCAGCAACTTGAGACGCAGGCGCAGCAACTCGTCGAGCTGGCGGAGAAATATGCGACGGAGAAGGAGAAGGCCGAGGACGCCAACCGCATCAAGTCGGAGTTCCTCGCCAACGTCTCGCATGAGCTCAGGACCCCGCTCAACGCCATCATCGGGTTCTCCGAGATGATGCTGTCGGGCGCCTTCGGGCCGCTCGGCGACGAGAAGTACGGCGAATATTGCCGCGACATCCGCGAGAGCGGCACGTTCCTCTTGCGCATCATCTCCGACATTCTCGACATGGCGCGGCTGGAGGCGGGGCGCATCGAGATCGACCGCGAGCCGCTCGACCTCGACGAGCTGATCGCCGAGACGGTCGAGAGCTATGCCCCCATCGCGGCTGAGAGCGGCATCGAGATCGTCACCCGGACGACGCCCGAGATCACGCTTTCGGCCGATCGCCAGGCCGTGCGCCAGGTGCTGTCGAACCTCATCTCCAATGCCGTGAAGTTCACGCCGGAGGGCGGCACGATCGACGTGCGCACTAGCCGCCGGCGCGACGGCCTGGTCCTGGTGGTGGAGGACACCGGCATCGGCATCCCGCAGGAAGCGCTGGAGAAGCTCGGCCAGCCCTTCGAGCAGGTGCAGAGCCCGCTGACGCGCAGCCACAAGGGCTCCGGCCTCGGCCTCGCCATTTCGCGCTCGCTGGTGGCGCTGCATGGCGGACGCATGGACATCGTCTCGCGCGAGGGCGCGGGGACGAAGGTGACCGTCGTCCTCCCGTTCCGGCCGGGCAGCACCGGCAGCGCCGCCGCGGCTTGAGCTCAATGGTCGGCGACTGGCGGCCCTCTCCCCTTGCGGGAGAGGATGGCCTTCGGCGTCGGGCGAAGGTCGGGAGGGGGTAACGAAAGCGCAGTATCGAGAGTGCGCTCCCGCAACGCCTTTCCTACTCCACCTTCCGCCCCAGCACGCGCTCCAGCGCCGCCCGCGTGCGCTCCTGCACGCGCTGAAGCCGCTCGCCGAGCGCCGCGAACGATTCGATCCTCGCGCGCTCGCCGCCAACCCCGGAATTGGCCAGCGCTTGATTGGCGAACGCGACAAGAAGCTGCTTGACCGCCTCCGGCGCCCTTTCCGGATCGAAGCTGTCGCCTCCGGTCACGCGCTGAAGCTGCAAGAGCGCCACCTGCAGCGACGCCGACAAGAGCAGCCGCTCCGCGTCCTCCGGATCGAGCCGCCCCTCCCCTTCGGCCCGCGCCAGCGTCTCGGTCATGGTCTCCCCGGCGACGCGTCCGAGGCCTGTCAGCACGAGAAACTGCGCGGCGAATTCGCAATCCATGAGGCCGCCCGGCGCGAGCTTCATGTCGAACACGCCCTTCGCCCGCTTCTCGCGCTCAATGCGCGCGCGCATCGACGCAACCTCGGCGGCGAGCTTGTCCCGCTCGCGCGGCTTGGCGACCACCGCGTCGAGCACGTCCGAGAGGCGCTCCATCAGGGCGGGATCGCCGGCGACGGCGCGTCCGCGCGACATGGCCAGGTGCTCCCAGGCCCACGCCTCGTTCATCTGGTAGTGCTCGAACGCCTCAAAGCGCGTGGCCAGCGGTCCCGCCTGCCCTGACGGCCGCAGCCTGAAATCGACCTCGTAGGCAACGCCTTCCGCGGTGGGCGCGGCGAGCCCCGCCACCAGCCGCTGCGTCATGCGAATATAGTACTGCGAAGGCGGCAGCCGCCGCCTGCCATCGGATTCCCCCGCCCCGGGATCGTGATCGTAGACGACGATGAGATCGAGGTCGGAGCCGGCCGTCATCTCGCGGCTGCCGAGGCGTCCGAGCGCGATGACGGCAGCTCGTCCACCCGGCACCCGCCCGTGCGTCCGTGCGAACTCCTCCTGCGTCCGCTCGAGCAGCGCGCGCACCACCGCCTCGGCGAGATCGGAGAATGCCTTGCCGGCCTCCACCGGCTCGAGCGAGCCGTTGAGCAGCCCGACGGAGATCAGGAAGCGCCGCTCCGCTACGAACAGGCGCGCGCGGTCGAGCACCTCCTCGTAGCTCCGCGCCTCGGCGAGGCTGCGGTCGAGCCCGGTCTGAAGCCCTTCGCGCCCAGCCGCCTCGTCGAGGGAAATCGGGTCGAGCAGCGCGTCGGCGACGTGCGGGCGGCGGGCGAAGATCTCGGCGAGCCGCGGCGCGGCGCTGAGGATGGTGGCGAGCAGGTCGAGCAGATCGGGATTGTTCCTCAACAGAGCGAAGAGCTGCGCCCCGCCCGGCAGCGCCTTCAGGAGGCTATCGAAGGCGCGCACCGCGGCGTCGGGATTGCCGGCGCGGGAGAGCGCCTGCAGAAGCGCCGGCGTGATCTCCGTCAAGCCTTCGCGCGCGGCCGCGGAGCGCATGGCGGCAAAGCGGCCGAAGTGCCAGCCGCGCACCATCTCCGTCACCGCCTCCGGCGACTCGAAACCGAGCGCGGCGAGCGTCTTTAGCGTCTCCGGATCGTCCTCGCCGCCGGTGAACACCAGGTTCCCCGCGTCGGCGGAAAGCTCGCCGCCGCTCTCAAAGAGCCGCGAGTAGCGCTTGGCAACGGTCTCAAGCACGAAGCGCAGCCGCGCCTCGAAAGCGTCGGCGTCCGCCTCCCCCATCAGCCGGGCGATGCGCGCCAGCTCGTCGCGCTCACGCGGCATGGTGTGCGTCTGCTCGTCGCGCACCATCTGCAGCCGATGCTCGACCCTGCGCAGGAAGACATAGGCCTCGTCGAGCTCGTCGCGGACGCCGGGATCGATCCACCCCTGTTCCGCCAGCCTCGCCAGCATGGAGCGCGTCCCCGTGCCGCGCAGTGTCGGGTCGCGCCCGCCGGCAATGAGCTGCTGTGTTTGCACGAAGAGCTCGATCTCGCGGATGCCGCCGCGTCCGCGCTTGATGTCGTGGCCGAGCACGCGCACGCTCCCGTGCCCGCGATGCGATTGCACCTGGCGCTTGATGGAATGGATGTCGGCGATCGCGGCGTAGTCGAGGTATTTGCGCCAGATGAACGGCGCCAGCTCGCGGATGAATGCCTCGCCGGCTTTCGCGTCGCCCGCCGCGACGCGCGCCTTGATGAGCGCAGCCCGCTCCCAGTTCTGCCCGGTTCCCTCGTAGTAGAGAAGGGCCGCCGGCGCGGAGATCGCCACGCGCGTGGAGCCCGGGTCGGGCCTGAGCCTGAGATCGACCCGGAACAGGTAGCCGTCGCCGGTCCGCTCCTGCAGGAGCGCGACGATCAGGCGCACGACGCGCACCCAGAGCTCCGACGGCTCGACGCCCGCCGCCGGGCCGCTGGCCTCCGGGTCGTAGAGCGCGACGATGTCGATGTCGCTGGAATAGTTGAGCTCGCCCGCGCCGTATTTGCCGAGACCGAGGACGAAGAAGCCGCACGTCTCGACCGAGCCGCTCCATTTGCCGGCCCGCGCCGCATCGTCGAGCGCGAAGCCAAGCGCCGCGCCGAGAGCCGCGTCGGCGAAGCGGGTCATGAGCGCGGTCATCTCTTCGAGGGAGATTGCGCCGGCGAGATCGGCAAGTCCCACCGTCAGCGCGACGTCCTGCCGCGCCTGCCGGAGCGCCGCCATCGCCTCGGCGCGCGCCGGCCATTTGGCCGTGGCGAGTCGGTCGAGCACATGCGCGACGCGCTCCTCCGGCGTCGCGCCGAGGATCGCCTTGAGGCGCCGGACGTCGTTCACCGCCAGGTCGAGCAGAAAGGGACAGTCGCCGAGCGCGCTGCCCAGGAAGCGCGCCACGTCCGCGTCCTCGAGAAGGGAGTCGAGAGCGGGCGCGGCCTCCTGCCGGCCCGCCGCCTCGGCGAGCGCGTCCAGGGCGGCCGATGCATGCGGGGAGGCCGGCAGAGCCGCGATGCGGCGGCTCAGGGCTTCAGGCGCCACGGCCGGCCGTCACTCCCGGCACGTGCAGGATGGCCGCCAGCCCCGGCGCGTTGTCGGAGAGCACAAGGTTGCCGCCGTGCAGCTGCGCCACCGCGGAGACGAGGCTGAGCCCGAGCCCCGCGCCCGGTTTGGAGCGGCTCTCCTCGAGCCGCACGAAGCGCTCCGTCGCGCGCGCGCGGTCGGCCGGCGCGATGCCCGCGCCGTTGTCGGACACGCCGAGCGTGACGATCCCGGCATCCTGGCTTACTGAAATGACCACCTCCGGGCGCTCGCTTCCTTCGCTTGCGTATTTAACGGCGTTGTCGACGAGGTTCGCAAGCGCCTGGCTGATCAGTTCGCGGTTGGCGTTGACCGTGACCGGCCCATCGCTCCTCAGTCTCAGCGCCACGCCCGCCAGCTCCGCCAGCGGCTCGTACAGATCGTAGACGTCGCGCGCGACCGCGGCCGCGTCGAACATTGAGAACTCGGCGTCGGACGAGCCGGCCTCCACCCGCGCGATCATGAGCAGCGCGTTGAACGTGCGGATCAGATGGTCGGCTTCCTCGATCGTCGCCTGAAGCACGTCGCGGTACTCCGCCGCCGTCCTCTCCCCGGAAAGCACGCGCTCCACGCGGCTGCGCATGCGGGTCAGCGGCGTCTTTAGATCGTGCGCGATGTTGTCGGAGACCTGCTTCAGCCCCAGCATCAGGCTCTCGATGCGCGCCAGCATGGTGTTCAGGCTTTCCGCCAGACGGTCGAACTCGTCGCCGGTTCCGCGCACGTCGAGGCGGCCGGAGAGATCGCCGGCGGCGAAACGGCGGCTGGTGTCGGCCATCGCATCGATGCGCTTCAGCACCGTCCGCGAGACGAAAATCCAGGCGATGAGCCCGAGCGCCACGGTCAGCACCGCCGTCAAGACAAGGGCGCGTCGGACAACGCCGACCATCTGCTCGCTCTCGCTTACGTCGCGGCCGACCAACAGCCGCTCTCCGTCAGGCAGCGCCACCACGCGCACCAGCGCCGAATAGCGCCGCTCCGACCCTTCCTCGTCGAGCCACATGTAGGGAACCACCTGAGTCTCCGAGTCGGACCGCCGCATGACCGCTTGCGGGACGGTCTCCACGTTCCCCGCGATCTTCCGCCCGTCGGCGTCGGTCACGAAGTAAAGGCTCGCTCCGGGCTGGCGGCTGCGCAGCTCGACGACGCGCGCCAGCCACGGCATGCCGCCGCGCCGGTATTGCGTCGCCATCGCTTCAAGCTCGGCGGAGACGGCCTCACGCATTTCCGCCTGCACGATCTCGGTCGTGTTGCGCGCGACGTAGCCGATGAGAAACGCGGCGAACAGCGTGAACACCGCGAGGAAGACGGACGTGAGCTTGAATCCCGTGGTGCGGACCAGGCGCAGCGGGTCGCTTCTAGGCATCGTCCCGCAACACGTAGCCGGAGCCGCGCACCGTGTGCAGGAGCGGGCGCTCGAACCCCTTATCGATCTTCGCCCTCAGTCGGGACATGTGCACGTCGATGACATTCGTCTGCGGGTCGAAGTGATAGTCCCAGACCTTCTCCAGCAGCATGGTGCGCGTCACCACCGTGCCAGCGTTCTTCATCATGTATTCGAGCAGGCGGAACTCGCGCGGCTGCAGCGT
>CAZARE010000266.1:0-3635 GCA_964487455.1 uncultured Propylenella sp. | reverse complement strand
CTCGGCTTCACCGACAAGGGCACCGTCGACGAGGTGCTGCGCGAGCTTTCGCCGCGGCCGAAGTTCGGGCGGTGGATGAGCGCGGCGCGCCAGCCCTCCAGCCTGCCCGGGGTGGCGGCGCGCTGGAAATTCATCGCGGCGACCAATGCCAAGGAGCCGTTCCTCAAGATCGTCCCGATGATCGGCAGCACGGGCTGCCCTTACACCTGCAGCTTCTGCATCGACGCCGCGGTGGATTATCAGCCGCTTCCCTACGACCAGCTGCGCGAGGATCTGCGTTTCCTGCTGACGAAACGGAGGCGTCCGATCGTCGGCTGGCACGATCCCAATTTCGGCGTGCGCTTCGACGACTACATGGACGCAATCGAGGACGCGGTCCCGCCGGGCCGTATCCGCTTCGGTGCGGAGAGCAGCTTGTCGCTGCTATCGGAGGAGCGCCTGAAGCGTCTCAAGGCGAACGGTTTTATCGGGATGTTGCCGGGGATCGAATCCTGGTTCGAGCACGGCGCCAAATCGAAGACCGGGCGGGCGGACGGCATGGATAAGGTTCGTCAAATCTCCGAGCACGTCAACATGGTGCTGCGCTACATTCCCTACGTGCAGACCAACTTCGTCGTAGGGCTCGATGGCGACCGGGGCAGCGAATCATTCGAGTTGACCAAACGTTTTGTCGACCTGACCCCCGGCGCCTTCCCGGCTTTCAACCTGTTCACCGCCTATGGCCGCGCCGCTGCACTCAATCTCGAGCTGCAACAGACCGACAGGGTCTTGCCGTTCCCGTTCTTCTTCCTCGACAACAACCACGCCATGAACGTGAGGCCGCTGAACCACGATTGGCAGGAATTGTACCGGCTCACGGCGGACCTGCAGCGCTATGTCTTCAGCGGTCGGCGTATGTGGCGCCGCTTCGTCGCCAATCGCGGCGGCATGACAGCTCGCGTGAACCTGGTCCGAGGGCGTGCCGCTTACAAGCGCACCAATCTTCATTCCCACATCCATGCGCTGCTCGACAGCGATGCACAGATGCGACCGTTCTTCGAAGGAAGGAGCAACCAGCTCCCGAAATTCTACGTTCACTACATGCGCGCCAAGATGGACCGCCTGTGGGATGCGCTGCCGCCGGGCGCCATCGCCCACGATCACAACGCCTTCCGCAAAGATCCGGAAGCCTACAGGGTCGTCGGCCAGAGACCGCGCGCGCCGACACCGCGCGCGCTGGTCGCGTAGCGCTGACGGCACGCTAATTGTCCACCCGACACTCGTCCTTTGTGGCGCGCCGAAGGCAACCGAATCGCCGCTCGCGCGGTTGAGAGGCTTTGCCGGAGAAACGTTGCGCAGAAACGTTGCGCAGAAACGTTGCGGAGAGCGTCACATGGCCCGAGCCAGCACCAAGCGCGTGGAGAAGAGCACACGCGATTCCGTCAACCGCCGCATCGACGCGGAGATCATGGCCTCGATCGAGTATCACATGGCCTATCCCGACGAGATCGACGATCGGCTGAAGGAGCTGGAGGAGGAGTGGGATATCGAGCGCACGCTGCAGGCGAACGCCGCGACTCTGGCGCTCGCCGGTTCGGTGCTCGGGCTGATCGGCGGCCGTCGCTGGCTGCTTCTGCCGATCGGCGTGAGCGCCTTCCTGCTGCAGCACGCGATCGAGGGCTGGTGCCCGCCGCTGCCGGTGCTGCGAAGGCTCGGCTTCCGCACCGCGCACGAGATCGCGCAGGAATATTACGCGCTGAAAGCCGTCCGCGGCGACTTCGCCGCAGTGAAGGAAGGGGCGAACAACGCCGAGGCGGCGCTGGTGGCGGTGGGGCTGCGGCGCGGCCGCAAGAAGTAGGCGCTAGTCGACAAGGCCAGTCGCCGCAAATCGGCGCCGATCGGTTGCTGTTTCCCCGCGAGCGGTGCAAGGCGCTAAGAGGGGCGGCTTGCGGCAACTTCATTCCGTGGCGCGGGCGGTCTATTGGAGGTTGTCGGGTCGATTGCGTCGCTTGCCAGCTCGCCGGGCGCGGCGTGAGCAGGGGGATTTCAGCCATGACACAGCCGTTCGCCGCCATCGCGCGGCTCGCCGCGGCGCCGATCGTCGCCGCCGCCTTCCTCGCCGCCGCGCTCGCGCCGGCACCCGCCCAGCCCGTGCAGGGATATCACGAGGCCGACGTGTCGTTCGGCACTCTGCCTTTCGTGCCCGGGCAGACCTTCACTTACAACATCCCGAAGGCCATCCCCGACAGCGCCACGCAGGTGCTGGTCGTGGCCATGTTCGCTTGCACCCTGGTGCCCGGGCAGATCCAAGACGGCGAGCGGATCGCATGGACCCTCTGGACGCCGATCGTCCACCTTGACAAGAGCCCGGGGAAGGCGAGCTTCCAGCATCTTATGTGGTGCGCGCCGGGCCAGTTCACGACGAACCAGTCGATGGGCTGGCTGCCGATCAACGCAACGAGCCGCACCATCTATGCGAAGCTGGAGAATACCGACGCGATCCCGTGGGACCTGACCTCGAGCGTGGTGAAGATCGTGTCGTACCAATAGGCGTCGGGAGACGGAGCATGGCGGAAGCGAAGGCGAGTCGGCCGGGGAGGGGAGAAAGCGGCCCAGCACCGGCGGCGGCGTTCCAGTGGGACGACCCGTTGCTCATCGAGGAGCAGCTTACCGCCGAGGAGCGAATGATCCGCGACACGGCGCGCGCCTACGCGCAAGAGAAGCTCGCCCCCCGCATCGTCGCGGCCTACCGCGAGGAGACGGCGGCGCCGGAGATTTTCGACGAGATGGGCGCGCTCGGACTGCTCGGCCTCAACCTGCCAGAGGAGTACGGCTGCGCCGACGCGAACTACGTCTCCTACGGGCTGGTAACGCGCGAGATCGAGCGGATCGATTCCGGCTACCGCTCCATGATCAGCGTGCAGTCGTCGCTGGTGATGTATCCGATCTTCGCCTACGGCGACGAAGCGCAGCGGCAGAGATACCTGCCGAAGCTGGCGCGCGGCGAATGGATCGGCTGCTTCGGGCTGACGGAGCCCGATGCCGGCTCCGACCCCGGCAGCATGACCACGCGGGCGGAAAAGGTCGACGGCGGCTACCGGCTGACCGGCACCAAGACATGGATCTCCAACGCGCCGCTCGCGGACGTGTTCGTGGTGTGGGCGAAGCTTTCCGACAAGGGGGGGGCGCATGACGGACAGATCCGCGGCTTCGTGCTGGAGAAGGGCATGAAGGGGCTGTCGGCGCCGAAGATCGCGGGAAAGCTGTCGCTGCGCGCCTCCGTCACCGGCGAGATCGTCATGGAGGGCGTCGAGGTTCCCCAGACGGCGCTCCTGCCCAACGTTTCGGGGCTGAAGGGACCTTTCGGCTGCCTCAACCGCGCGCGCTACGGCATTTGCTGGGGCGCCATGGGCGCGGCGGAGGATTGCTGGCACCGGGCGCGGAGCTACGTGCTGGAGCGCAAGCAGTTCGGGCGGCCGCTCGCCGCGACGCAGCTCGTCCAGAAGAAGCTCGCCGACATGCAGACGGAGATCGCGCTCGGCCTGCAGGCGGCGCTCCGCCTCGGACGGCTCTTCGACGAGGGGCGGGCGGCGCCGGAGGCGGTATCGCTGGTCAAGCGCAACAATTGCGGCAAGGCGCTCGACGTGGCGCGCACG
>CAZARE010000265.1:0-17176 GCA_964487455.1 uncultured Propylenella sp. | reverse complement strand
CGGCCGAGCCGCGCCCATCCCGATCGAGGTGCTAGCCGCCACCGAAGGACTGATCGCCCTCACCGGCGGGCACGACGGCCCCCTCTATCCGATCCTCTCCGCCGGAGAGACAGGGTTGGCGGAGGCGCGCGTCACCGCGCTCAAAAGGGCCTTCCCGGACCGTCTCTATGTCGCGGTCGAGCGGCATGGCATGGAGGTAGAGCGGCAGGCGGAGCCCGGCGTCGTCGATCTCGCCTATCGCTTCGACCTCCCGCTTGTCGCAACCAACGAGCCGTTCTTCCCGGCGGCCGACGATTTCGAAGCCCACGATGCCCTTCTTGCCATTGCCGACGGGCGGCTGCTGTCCAGTGATGATCGCCGGCGGTTGACCCCGCTGCATCATTTCGCCAGCCGGACCGAAATGATGCAGCGCTTCAGCGATATCCCTGAGGCACTTGAGAACACGATTGAAATTGCGCTTCGATGCCGAACGCGACCACATGTGACCGAGCCGATCCTGCCGCGGTACGTCACCGATGCCGGGAGCGCGGCAACCTTCGAGGAAGCCGAAGCTTTGGAGCTCCGCCGCCATGCGGAGGAGGGGCTCGCGCGCCGCCTCGCCTCGCAAGGCACGGCGCCAGGTTTCGAGGAGGAGGACTACCGCGACCGCCTGGAGCTGGAGCTCGGCGTCATCACGGGCATGAAGTATCCGGGCTACTTCCTCATCGTCGCCGACTTCATCAAATGGGCGAAGGCGCGCGGCATCCCGGTCGGGCCGGGACGCGGGTCCGGCGCCGGCTCGGTGGTCGCCTGGGCCCTCACGATCACCGACCTCGATCCGCTGCGCTTCGGGCTGCTCTTCGAGCGTTTCCTCAATCCGGACCGGGTCTCGATGCCGGACTTCGACGTCGATTTCTGCCAGGAGCGGCGCGACGAGGTGATCGCCTACGTGCAGGACCGCTACGGGCACGACCGCGTCGCCCAGATCATCACCTTCGGCACGCTGCAGGCGCGTGCCGCCTTGCGCGACGTGGGCCGCGTGCTGGAAATGCCCTACGGACAGGTCGACCGCCTGTGCAAGCTGGTGCCCGCCGATCCCGCCAATCCGGTCTCTCTCCGGAAGGCGGTTGAGGGTGAGCCCCGCTTCGAGGAGGCGCGCCAGCAGGAGCCGGTCGTCGACCAGCTTCTGACGATCGCCATGAAGCTGGAGGGACTCTACCGGCACGCTTCCACGCACGCGGCCGGCATCGTCATCGGGGATCGGCCCCTGACCGAGCTTGTGCCGCTCTACCGCGACCCGCGCTCCGTCCTCCCGGTGACCCAGTTCAACATGAAGTGGGTGGAGCAGGCCGGTCTGGTGAAGTTCGACTTCCTTGGCTTGAAGACGCTCACGGTGTTGGACCACGCGGTCAAGCTGATCGGCCGCCGCGGCCTCAACATCGACCTTGTCTCCATCCCGCTCGACGACAAGCCAACCTTCGCGATGCTGGGGCGGGGCGAAACGGTCGGCGTCTTCCAAGTGGAAGGGCAGGGGATGCGGCGGGCGCTTGCCGGCATGAAGGCCGACCGCTTGGAAGATCTGATCGCGCTTGTCGCGCTCTACCGGCCAGGCCCGATGGACAACATCCCCCTCTACAACCGCCGCAAGCACGGCGAGGAGAAGGTGGACTGGCTGCACCCCCTGCTCGAACCGATCCTGAAGGAGACCTACGGGGTCATCATCTATCAGGAGCAGGTGATGCAGATCGCGCAGGCGCTGTCCGGCTACACGCTCGGGGAGGCCGATCTCCTGCGCCGCGCCATGGGCAAGAAAATCAAGGCAGAGATGGACGCCCAGCGAGAACGCTTCGTCAACGGGGCGGTGGAACGCGGCGTCCAGCAGGCCGACGCGGTGATGATCTTCGATCTCGTGGCCAAGTTCGCGAGCTACGGTTTCAACAAGTCGCACGCCGCCGCCTACGCGCTGGTCGCGTACCACACGGCGTATCTCAAGGCTAACTACCCGGTGGAATTCCTGGCGGCATCGATGACGCTCGACCTGAGCAATACCGATAAGCTCAACGAGTTCCGCCTCGAGGCGGAACGGATGGGCATCGAGGTGGTGCCGCCCGAGATCAACCGCTCTGGCGTTCATTTCGACGTGGATGACGGGAAGATCATCTACGCGCTTGCCGCCCTGAAGGGGGTTGGCACCCACGCGGTGGAGCATCTCGTCGAGGCGCGCGACGCAAAGCCGTTTGCCGATCTCGCCGACTTCGCTTCGCGCATTGACCCGCAGATCATTGGGCGTAAGGCGCTCGAATGTCTGGTGCAGGCCGGGGCTTTCGACAGCATCGACCCGAACCGCGCGAGAGTGTTCGAGAATGTCGGGCGCGTGCTAGCCGCCGCGCAGGAGCGCGCAGAGCGGGCTTCGAGCGGCATAACCGACCTGTTCGGCGACGCCGGGGCTCCCACCCCTCTGTTCCTTGCCGACGCGGACCCCTGGGCGCCAACAGAGAGGCTAAACCGCGAGTTCGCGGCGGTGGGGACCTACCTTAGCGCCCATCCGATAGACGACTACGCGGAGCTGGTGAAGGCGCGAGGCGGGGTGACATGGAAGGCCTTCTCCGAGCACCTCCGCGGCAATCGTCAATTCACCGCGGAAGTCGCCGCCACCGTCGTGCAGCGGCAGGAGCGGCGCACCCGCACGGGAGGGCGCATCGGCATTGTCACCCTCTCCGACCCGACCGGCCAGTTCGAGTCGATCGTCTATCAGGAGAAGCTTGCCCTCTGGCGTGAACATCTGGAGCCGGGCAAGTCGGTCGTGGCGCTGATCAGCGGCGAGTTCGACCCGGATACGGAGGAGCTGCGCGCGCGCATCCAGAACGTCGAGGCACTGGATGCGGTGGCGGCGAAGAAGAGCCGCGCCATCCGCGTCTTTCTTGACGCCCCGGGCCCGATCGACCGCCTCGCCAGCCGCCTCAACCAAGGCGAAGGCTCCGTCTCCGTCGTGCTGATGCTGAAGGGGCGCGAGGTAGAGGTGCGGCTGCCGGGCCAGTACCGCACCACGCCCGAGGTCGCCGGCGCCATCAAGGCGGTGCCGGGGATCGTGCACGTGGAGATGCAGTAGCCCCGCTTCGAAGTTGCAAGATCGGGCTCTTCCCCCTATATCCCAGGCCATCTCGCAGGCGGGCACGAAGCTTTAACTGGCTTTCCGGTGGCCCTTGCCATTCGCGGCAAGTGTCAAATCCCGCCGAGGACGAACCGGAGAATTCGATGGCGCTTCCCGATTTTTCGATGCGCCAGCTGCTTGAGGCTGGCGTGCATTTCGGTCACCAGACACACCGCTGGAACCCGAAAATGGGCCCGTATATCTACGGCGCCCGCAACAACATCCACATCATCGACCTCGCCCAGACGGTGCCGATGCTCCACCGCGCGCTGCAGCAGGTCAGCGATACGGTAGCCGGCGGAGGCCGACTGCTCTTCGTCGGCACCAAACGGCAGGCTTCCGAGCCCATTGCCGACGCGGCGCGGCGCTGTGCCCAGTATTATGTGAATTCTCGCTGGCTGGGCGGCACGCTCACCAACTGGAAGACCATCTCGCACTCGATCGACCGGCTGAGGAAGCTCGACGAGATGCTCGACGAGGGTGTCCAGGGCCTGACCAAGAAGGAACTGTTGTCGCTCACCCGCGAGCGGGAGAAGCTGATGCGCGCGCTTGGCGGCATCAGGGACATGGGCGGCGTGCCGGATCTCCTCTTCGTCATCGATACCAATAAGGAAGCGATTGCCATCGCCGAGGCGCGCCGCCTGAATATCCCGGTGGCGGCAGTGCTGGACACGAACTGCGACCCGGATGGGATCACCTTTCCCATCCCGGGCAACGACGACGCGGGGAGGGCGGTGGCGCTCTTCTGCGAACTCGTCGCCCGCGCTGCGATCGACGGGATCTCCCGCGGGCAAAGCGAGCGTGGCGTCGATGTTGGCGCCTCGCAGGAGATACCGATTGAGCCTGTGCTCGAGGAACGCGCGCCTGCCGAGGAGTCGAGGGCGGAGACCGCTGTCGAAGCCGCAGGTGGGGATGCGGCGGCGCCCGAACAGGAAGCGCAGGCCGTGCCGAGCACGAGCGCGTCCTGAGCCGACAAGACAAGCATTTGGACGTGAAAGGAAGAGCCTGATGGCCATCACAGCGCAGATGGTGAAGGAGCTGCGTGAGAAGACCGGCGTCGGCATGATGGACTGCAAGACGGCGCTCACCGAGACCGGCGGCGATATGGAAGCGGCGGTCGACTGGCTGCGCGCCAAGGGTCTTGCAAAGGCGGCGAAGAAGGCCGGCCGGGTGGCGGCCGAGGGTCTCATCGGCGTGGCCGGCTCGGGCAAGCGCGCCGCCATGGTCGAGCTCAACTCCGAGACAGACTTCGTCTCCCGCAACGATCAGTTCCAGAGCCTGGTCAAGAGCGTCGCCGAGGCGGCGCTGGCAACCGACGGGAGCGTCGATTCTGTGCTCGGGGCGCCGATGTCTGCCGGCGCGACAGTGGAATCCGGCATCACCGACGCGGTTGCGACGATCGGCGAGAACATGACGCTTCGGCGCAGCGCCATGCTTGCCGTCGACGAGGGCGTCGTCGCGAGCTACGTGCACGCGGCGGTCTCACCTGGCCTGGGCAAGATCGGTGTGATTGTCGGGCTCAAATCGACAGGCGACAAGGATCGGCTCGCGGCGCTTGGCCGTCAGGTGGCGATGCATATCGCTGCTGCGAGTCCACTTGCCGTCGATGCCGACCGCATCGATTCCGAAACGGTGAAGCGCGAGCGCGCGATCTTCGCCGAGCAGGCGCGCGAAACGGGCAAGCCGGAGAACATCATCGAAAAGATGGTGGATGGCCGGATGCGGAAGTTTTTCGAGGAGTCGGTCCTTTTGAAGCAAGCCTTCGTCATGGACACCGAGCGCACGGTCGATGCGGTGCTGAAGGATGCGGCGAAGGAAATCGGCGCGCCGGTCGAGGTCACCGATTTCATTGCCTTCCGCCTGGGCGAGGGCATCGAGAAAGCGGCAGAAGCCTGAGGAACGGGACTTAGTCATTTGCCGAAATTGCGGGCGCCGGCGTGACTTGTCGGCGCCCTTGTCTTATGCGGGCAGCGCGCCGCCTGCGCGGGTGGCCGTTGCGAGGTCGATGATGCCCCCGAGGCCGAAGCCGAAGAGGATCCTGCTCAAGCTGTCGGGCGAAGCTTTGATGGGGAGCCTCCCCTTCGGCATCGACGACAAAGCGGTCGCAAGCTTCGCGGCGGAGATCGCCGGCGTCGCCCGGACCGGGACGGAGGTCGCTTTGGCGATTGGTGGCGGCAATATTTTCCGCGGCGTCGCCATCTCGGCGAAGGGTGGGGACCGCGTGACCGGCGACCACATGGGTATGCTGGCGACGGTCATGAACGCATTGGCGCTGGAGGCGGCCCTGGTGCGCGAAGGACTGGAAGCGCGTGCTCTGTCGGCGATCGAGATGCCGTCGATCTGCGAGACCTACGTTCACCGGCGCGCCTCCTGGCATATGAGTCGGAATGTCATCGTTGTCCTGGCCGGGGGAACCGGGAACCCGTTCTTCACCACCGACAGCGGCGCGGCGCTCCGCGCGCTCGAGCTGGAGTGCGACGCGCTGTTGAAGGGCACACAGGTCGATGGCGTTTACTCGGCCGATCCGCACAAGGACCCGAACGCCGTCCTCTATGAGCACGTCACTTTCCACGAGGCCATCTCACAAGGCCTTGCGGTCATGGATACCGCCGCCTTTGCCCTTGCCCGCGACAACGGACTGCCGATAATCGTCTTCAATGTGCATGAGCCCGGGGCCCTGGCGCGGATCGTCGCGGGGGAGGGGGTAGGCACCCTTGTTTCCGCAGGTTGAACGTCGGATCGAACCCGGCATCGAACCAGGGAAGAACGCCATGGAAGACGGGCTCGACTTCAAAGACCTGACTCGACGGATGCAAGGCGCGGTTTCCGTGTTGAAGTCCGAGCTGTCGGGGCTGCGCACTGGGCGCGCCTCGGTCAACCTGCTCGACCCGGTCACCGTGGGGGCCTACGGGTCGCAGATGCCAATCAACCAAGTGGCGACGATCAACGTGCCCGAGGCGCGCATGCTTTCCGTGCAGGTCTGGGACAAGCAGCTCGCTGGCGCGGTCGATCGCGCCATCCGCGATGCCAATCTCGGGCTGAACCCGATCATGGAAGGCACGGTTCTGCGGATTCCGATCCCCGAGCTGAATGCCGAACGTCGTAAGGAAATGGTCAAGGTGGCGCACAAATATGCCGAGCAGGCGCGCATCGCTGTGCGACATGTGCGAAAGGATGGCATGGACACCTTGAAGAAGCTTGAGAAAGACGGGCACCACAGCAAGGACGACACGCACGCCGAATCGGAGGAGTTGCAGAAGCTGACCGACGCGACGATCAAGGAAATCGACGACATCCTCGTCGCCAAGGAACACGAAATCATGCAGGTCTAAATGGGTCTGCCTCGCCCCTCTCCTTTACTTGCCGGAGCAGCCGCCACCGACGTTGAGCCGGCGGGACCGGACGCGAGCTCCGCGTTCGGAGCGCTGCCGCGCCATGTGGGCATTATCATGGACGGAAACGGCCGCTGGGCATACGCGCATGGCATGCCCCGCGGCGAGGGCCACCGCCGGGGCGTGGAGGCGCTGCGGCGCGCTGTGCGCTTTGCCGCCCGGCGCGGCATCTGCTTCCTCACGCTCTTCAGCTTTTCCTCGGAGAATTGGTCGCGGCCGAACGATGAGATCGAAGGCCTCTTCAACCTCGTGCGCATCTTCGTTCGCAACGATCTGGCCGAGCTTCATAGAAGCGGTGTGCGGGTCCGCGTGATCGGAGAGCGCCACACGCTGCCTTCCGACATCCGCAACCTCATCGAGGAAGCGGAGAGGCTGACATGTGGCAATGACGGTCTGCAGCTGATCGTCGCGTTCAACTACGGTGCGCGGGACGAAATTGTCCGCGCCGTGCGTCGTCTCGCCGGGCGCGTAGCGGAGGGCGGGCTTACGCCGGATGCGATCGATCAGGCAGCCTTCGAACAGGCCCTGGACACCCTCGGTCTTCCCGATCCCGATTTGATCATCAGGACATCGGGAGAACAGCGCATAAGCAATTTCCTGCTCTGGCAGGCGGCCTACGCGGAGCTCATCTTTCTTCCCGTCCTCTGGCCTGATTTCCGCGACGAGGATTTCGAGAACGCGCTAAGCGAGTTCGCTTCGCGCGAGCGCCGCTACGGAGGAGTCGTTGGCATCTGAGCACGGCGTGTCCACCCGCGGCGAGCTCAGAACGCGTGTCATCTCGGCCGCACTCCTCGCTCCTGTTGTGCTCGCCGCGGTCTTGCTGGGCGGTCTTCCCTTCAGCGCGCTCGTGATCGCCATGGCGGCGGTTGCGTTCTGGGAGTGGACCGGGATGACCGGCGCGGACGAGCCGTCATGGGTGCGCATTTTGATGGCCGCGTGCCTCCTTGCTGGTCTGCTTTCGCTGCATCTTTGGAGCGGCTTCGTGGGGCTCGTGCTGCTGGCCGTTCCGGCCCTGCTCGCGCTGGCGGCCGGCTTTCGCCATTGGGCTTCTCGCTGGATCGGATTGGGACTCGTCTATGTGGCCGTGCCGTGCGCCGGGCTGATCATCCTGAGGGATGCGGGTCCGTTTGGCTGGGCTGCGATCCTCTACATCCTCTTCGTCGTTTGGGCGACCGATATTGCTGCTTATTTCGGCGGGCGCGGCATCGGCGGGCCAAAGCTCTGGCCGAGGGTCTCGCCGAAAAAGACCTGGTCCGGCGCATTGAGCGGCTTGGTTGCGGCAGCTGCAACGGGCGCAGCCGTCGCGGGATTGACCATCGGCGCCAACGGGCGAGCGAGCTTGCTTCCAGCCGTGCTCTTGTCGATAGCGGCGCAGGCGGGGGACCTTCTCGAATCAGCGGTGAAGCGGCGCTTCGGCGTGAAGGACTCCGGCCGTATCATCCCGGGCCATGGCGGCGTCCTCGACCGCGTTGACGGCTTGTTCGGCGCCGCGGCATTGGCATGGTTGCTCGCAATAGCCGGCATCGGCGGAGACATGTTGGCTTTGCAGGGAGCCGCGCATTGAGCCGCCGCATAACTCTCCTGGGTGCCACCGGTTCGATCGGCGTCAGCGCGGCGGACGTCATCGCTGCGGCGCCTGACTTGTTTGAGGTGCACGCGGTCACGGCTCGGAGGAACGCGACCAACCTCGCCGAAACGGCCCGGCGGCTGCGGGCCAGCAAGGCGGTAGTGGCGGAAGAATCGAACCTTGCCGCGCTGCGAGACGAGCTGTTTGGCAGCGGGATTGAGGTGTCGGCTGGAGAGGCGGCGATGGAGGAGGCCGCCGCTGAGCCTGTGGACATGGTGCTTTCGGCCATCGTCGGCGCAGCCGGACTGCGGGCCACCGCCGCAGCGATCCGGGCAGGTAGCGCCATCGCTCTCGCCAACAAGGAGTGCCTGGTCTGCGCCGGGGGCGCGTTCATGAAGCTGGCGCGCGATCATGGCGTTCGCGTCCTACCGGTCGATTCGGAGCACAACGCGCTCTTTCAGCTAATCGACCAGCGCAATGCCGGCGAGATACGCAGCTACACGCTGACAGCCTCCGGCGGGCCCTTCCGCACCTGGCCGCGGCAAAGGATTGCGCAGGCGACGCCGCAGCAGGCCGTCGCCCATCCCACCTGGTCGATGGGCGCTAAGATATCCGTCGACTCTGCGACGCTTATGAACAAAGGCCTTGAACTCATTGAGGCTCATCATCTTTTTGGTCTGGCCCCAGAGAGCCTCGATGTGCTCGTCCACCCACAGTCGGTCGTGCATGCGTTGATTACGTTTCATGACGGGTCCATCCACGCCGAACTCGGACCGGCGGATATGCGCCGACCGATAGGCTACTGCTTGCACTGGCCCGAGCGGGTACGCGAACCATCTTCCACGCTGGATCTCGCCGCTGTCGGACAGCTGACCTTCGAACGGCCTGACCTTGCGCGTTTTCCCGCGCTTGGCCTTGCAATGGGTGCCCTCAGACAGGGGGGCGGCTCCGCCACTGTCCTCAATGCAGCCAACGAGGTGGCCGTCGAGGCCTTTCTGGCTGGGCGGGTCGCCTTTACCGCGATCCCGGAAATCGTGGAAATTGCCTTGACGGCGGCCGATTCGGAGGGACTTCTGGCTGCGCCGGCCTCCATCGACGAAGCGCTTGAGCTTGATGGCATTGCACGCCGGTTGGCTAGAGCCGATCTGAAGCGTCGAAGCGCGGTGGCCTGAGCGAGGAGCCTGGATGGAGTTCGTGACCGGTCTACCGGTCGTTCTTGTGGTCTACGTAGTGCCGGCGCTGATCGTGCTCACGGCGGTCGTGTTCGTGCACGAAATGGGCCACTTTCTAGTGGCTCGCTGGTGCGGGATACGCGTTGCCGCCTTTTCCATCGGCTTCGGGCGCGAGCTCGCGGGCTTCACCGACCGGAGCGGCACGCGCTGGAAACTCTCCCTCATTCCGCTCGGCGGCTATGTGCGCTTTGAAGGGGACGAGAACGCAGCGAGTATCCCCGACCCCGACACGCTCGCCGCGACGCCGGTTCCCGAGCGCCAAGGGTTGTTCCACTTCGCCCCGCTTTGGCGGCGATTTGCGGTCGTCGCAGCCGGCCCGGCAGCGAACTTCATACTGGCCGTTCTGATCTTCGCGACCGTCTTCACGGTCATCGGACGCCCGCATATCCTGCCGGTTGCCGACACCGTGATGGAGGGAAGCGCCGCGGATCTGGCCGGCTTCCAGCCCGGAGATCGCATTCTCAGCGTTGATGGGAGGCGGATCGATTCGTTCACCGAGCTTCAGGGCATCATCATGCTCTCGGCGGGCGATACATTGTCAATCGAGGTCGAGCGCGGTGGGGAGATGCTGACCCTGACGGCGGTCCCGGAGCGCCTGGAGCAGCCCGACAGGCTCGGCGGGACCCACCGAATCGGCGTGCTAGGCATCACCTCCGGCGAATTCAGCTTCGAACGCGACGATCCGCTGACGGCCTTGAGCGGCGGCGTGCGCGAGACGTGGCACATCGTCGAGCGGACGATGACGTATATCGGCAGGCTCTTGAGCGGGAGGGAGAGCGCCGAGCAGCTGAGCGGCCCGATCCGCATCGGCCAGGTGTCCGGGGCGGTCGCCTCCACGGGCGGCTTTTCGGGGCTGGTCTATCTCACCGCGGTCCTGTCCGTCTCAATCGGGCTCTTCAACCTCTTTCCGGTGCCGATGCTCGATGGCGGCCACCTTCTGTTCTACCTGATCGAAGCGCTGAGGGGGCGTCCGCTGAGTCCGCGCGTTCAGGATATCGGCTTCCGCATCGGCTTTGCCCTGGTGATCGCGTTGTTCATCTTCGTCACGTTCAACGATATCGCCAACCTGTAGGGAAATTTCGTGAACTCTGAGTTGCTTATGGGACGTTGCCCAAAGGCAACTTCGTTGGGAAAAAGCGGGTGGCAAGAAAGCTCCCGCGATTGAAAGAGCGGCTAAACCCTGCGATAGCTTGATGGGGCTCGACTCTGGGCGGCGTCCTGTAACCCCGCGTGCGCCTATAAGACCGGACTTACAACGGCCAATGAAACCACAAACGATCCGGCGGACAATCCACGTTCACTTAGCCGTCCTGCTCCTTGCAGCGACGTCGATTCTTGTCGCGTCGGGGCTTGTCAGCCGCGCCGAGGCGGCCGTCGTCAATAGCATCGTCGTGGAAGGCAATCAGCGGGTCGACGCCGATACCATCCGCGCCTACCTCGTCATCCGTCCGGGGGTGGAATATTCCCGCCGCGACGAGGACGAATCGCTAAAAGCGCTGTTTGAGACCGGGCTCTTCGCTGACGTTCAGCTTCTGACGCGCAGCGTCACGCTCTTCGTCATCGTGGTCGAGAACCCGGTGATCAAGGAGGTGGCTTTCGAGGGGAACCGGCAATTCAAGGACGAGCAGCTGGCCGGTGTCATCCAATCCCAGCCGCGCGGCGTGTTTACGCCCGCCAAGGTGCAAGCCGACGTGGCCCGTCTGTTGGAGCTGTATCGACGCTCAGCCCGGTTTCAGGCCTCGATAACGCCGGAGATCATCGAGCTGCCGAATAATCTGGTGAACCTGGTCTTTGTGTTCACCGAAGGGCCAAAGACCAAGGTCTCAGGAATCACCTTCATCGGGAACCACGCGTTCGGCGACGCGAGGCTGCGCAATGTCTTGACCACGCGGCAGTCCGGCATACTGGGCTTCCTGCGCGGCGGCGGCGACAGCTACGATCCGGATCGGCTTGCCGCCGACGAGGAAAAGCTGCGGCGCTACCACCTTGACCGCGGCTTTGCGGACTTTCAGGTGGTATCCGCGGTTGCCGAACTCGATCGAGAGCGCAACGCCTTCTTCATCGTATTCACGCTGAGCGAGGGGCTGCGCTACCGATACGGTCAGATTACGGTGAATTCGACCATTCCGGGCGTCGATCCGGCCATCCTGCAGCGGCAGGTCCGGGTCCGCGAGGGGCGACTATTCTCAACCACGGAGGTGGAACAGTCGCTTGAAGAGATCACGCTCTATTTGGCGAGCAACGGCTATCCGTTCGTGAGCGTCCGCCCTCGGCTCGATCGGGACATCGAGACCCAGACCATCAGCATCGAGTTCATCGTTGACGAGGGATCGCGCGTCTACGTCGGGCGCATCGAGATTCGGGGGAATACGCGGACGCGAGACTACGTAATCCGCCGCGAGTTCGACATAGCCGAGGGCGACGCCTACAATCGTGTGCTGGTCGACCGCGCCGAGCGGCGCCTCAAGCGCCTCGCTTACTTCAGCGAAGTGCGCATCTTCACGGAGCCTGGGGCGACGGAGGACCGCATCGACATCATCGTCGAGGTGGTTGAACAGCCGACGGGCGAGTTGTCGTTCGGCGTGGGCTATTCGACCGCCGACGGTGTGCTCGGCGATATCTCTCTCACCGAGAAGAACTTCCTTGGGCGCGGCTACCTGCTCAGGGTGGCCGTCGGAGCCGGGACGAGTGCGAGAACGTATGAGCTCGCATTCACAGACCCCTATTTCCTGGGACGACGTATTTCCGCCGGGGTCAACGTTTTCCGCCGCGAGTTCAACAAGAACTCGTACCGCTCCTACGACTTCGAGAAGACCGGCGGCGGGATCACGTTCGGCTTCCCGATCACCGAGACCCTCACCGTCCAGACTGGGTACAAGATCGAAGTGCAGAATATCGGGCTCAACCTACCCGCAGATTGCGATGGGGTTCCGGCCAATGGCGAGGTCTCGCTCGCCATTTGCTCGGCCGCGGGCGAGGCGTGGGTTTCCTCGGTTCACTACTCCGTCATCTACGACACGCTCGACAACCGCCTCGATCCGCATGACGGAGTCTTCGCCAGGTTCACGCAGGAATTCGCTGGCGTTGGCGGAGACGTGGCCTACCTGAAGACTACCGGCAAGGGAGCCTACTATCGGGAACTGCTTCCGGACCGGAATATCGTGGGCCTGCTTAGCGTGGAGGGCGGTCACATCATGGGGATTGGTCAGCCGGTGCGGCTGCTCGATGCCTTCTTCCAGACGATCCGCGGCTTCCAATACTCAGGCATGGGTCCGCGCGATCCCACCACCGGCGACGCTATGGGTGGCAATATCTTCGTGGCCGCGACGGCGGAAGTTCAGTTCCCATTGCCGGCCGTGCCCCCCGAGATCGGTCTGAAGGGGGCATTCTTCGCGGATGCGGGAACCTTGTTCGACACCGACGGCCCCGTTGCCGTGGGCACTCCGTTGGACTCGGCCGATATTCGTTCGTCGGTCGGCGGCTCCATTCTATGGGCATCGCCCCTCGGCCCGCTCCGCGCAGACTTCGCATACGTGCTGACCTCCGAGAGCTTCGACAGGCTGCAATTCTTCCGGTTCGGCGGCGGGACACGCTTCTGATAGTGTGAAAGGCGCGGCCGGCCTCGCCGGCCGATACCTGGTCTGCCCGATGCGTGATACCCGTTTCATTCCCGCACCGCCGCCCATGCGCGTGAGCGAGATCGCCTCGCTCGTCGGCGCCAAGCTGGTACGAGGCGATCCTGATGCCGTCATCGTAGGCGCCGCTCCGCTTGAGCTCGCCGGCGAGGGAGAGATCAGCTTTCTCGACAATCCGAAATATGTGAAGCACCTGACGAGTACCCGCGCGACCGCCTGTTTCTGCCAAGGACGCTACGTCGATCGCGTGCCGCCCGATGTCGCGGTGCTGGAGACACCGGAGCCCTATCGCGCCCATAGTGCCTATCTCGCCAAGGCCTACCCGTCCGCTCTGCGGCCGCAGGGGTTCTTCGGCCCGTCGGAAATCACGGGATCTGTCCATCCAGAGGCTCAGCTGGAGGAGAATGTCCGTGTAGAGCCCGGCGCGACGGTAGGTGCGCGCGCGGAGATCGGCCGGGGCACTGTGATCTCATGTGGCGCCGTTATCGGCGAGGCGGTGGCGATCGGGCGCGATTGCTTCATCGGGGCGAACGCTGTCGTTCAAAAGGCGCTGGTCGGTAACCGCGTCATCCTGCATCCGGGAGCAAGCCTCGGACATGACGGCTTTGGCTTCGCCATGGGCGCCGCGGGACACCGCAAGGTAGCGCAGACGGGACGCGTCATTGTGCAAGACGACGTGGAAATTGGGGCGAGCGCGGCCGTGGAGCGCGGGGCCAATCGCGATACCGTCATCGGTGAAGGCAGCAAGATCGGCGATCAAGTTGCCATCGGGCACAACGTTGAGATCGGCCGCCATTGCATGATCGTAGCGCAAGTCGGGATCGCCGGCTCCGTTCGGCTTGGCGATTTCGTGGTCATTGGCGGACAGACCTGCGTCAACGGTCACGTGCAAATTGGGGACGGAGCACAAATCGCGGGGGCCAGCGCAGTACACGCCGACGTCCCGCCGGGGGCACGCTGGGGCGGAGTGCCCGCGCGGCCGGTGAAGGTGTGGTTTCGGGAAATGGGGGCGCTGCGCAGAGTCGGCCAGAAGCACAGGATCGATTGATCACGAGAGGCGGCTCGGATAGGCGTGTCTAGGAGGCGGATGCCAATGGACCAAGAGATCAGGACGCTCGAGGCGGCGGACATCCACCATCTCTTGGAGGCGTTGCCCCATCGCTACCCCTTCCTGATGGTAGACCGAGTTCGCGCGATCAACGGCGACGAGTCATGTATCGGGGTGAAGAACGTCACCGTCAACGAGCCACATTTTCAGGGGCATTTTCCCGACCGCCCCGTCATGCCCGGCGTTCTGCTGATCGAGGGTATGGCGCAGACCGCCGCTGCCTTGATTGCGCTGGCCCAGGGCGGGGTGGGGCCGGGACGGCTCGTCTACTTCATGACCATCGACAACGCGAAGTTCCGGAAGCCGGTCGTCCCGGGCGACACGGTCGAGTACCACGTGCGCAAGCTCCGGCGCCGCTCGAATATCTGGAAGTTCGCTGCGGAGGCGCTTGTCGAAGGGACCAAAGTGGCCGAGGCGGAAGTGGGCGCCATGATGGTGGATCGCTGACTTGGCTGACGTTCATCCGACGGCAATCGTTGAGCGCGGGGCTGAGCTGGCGGAGACGACGGTTGTCGGTCCGTATTGCGTGATATCTTCCGGCACGACGCTCGGCGAGAACGTAAGGCTGCACAGCCACGTCGTCGTGGGCGGATCGACACTCGTCGGCGAAGGGTCGGAGATATATCCCTTTGCCAGCGTGGGCCTGGCGCCGCAGGACATGAAGTACCGCGGCGAGCCGAGCCGGCTCGAGATCGGTCGTAACTGCACAATTCGCGAGCACGTCACGATCAATCCCGGAACGGAAGGCGGTGGAATGCTAACGAAGATCGGCGACGACTGCCTTCTGTTGGTCGGCAGTCACGTGGCGCACGATTGTCGGCTCGGCAACCGGGTGATTCTCGTCAATCATGCGACGCTCGGTGGCCATTGCCGAATTGACGATTATGCCATCCTCGGCGGCCTTTCGGCGATGCACCAGTATGTACGCATTGGCGAGAGTGGCTTCGTTGGCGGGATGTCGGGCGTGGAGAATGACGTCATCCCTTTTGGATCGGCTATTGGCAACCGGGCGGAGCTCGGTGGCCTCAACATTGTCGGTTTGAGCCGCCGCGGCTTCTCCCGCGAGGCCATTCATCAATTAAGACGCGCCTACCGCACGCTGTTTGGACCTGAGGGCACGTTGAAAGAACGCCTTGTCGATGTCGAGGACGAGTTCGCCGGCGATCCAAACGTGGGCAAGATCATCGCGTTCATCCGCGAAGGGGGCGACAGGGCGATCTGCACCCCCCGCTCGCGCAACGCGGAGTCCTGACGAGAGCCCGGATGACAACCGGCGGAGAAGGGCCGATAGCGATTCTGGCTGGGGGCGGGCGAATGCCTTCGCTGGTCGCCGCTTCGGTGCGGCGCCATGGGCGCACGCCGATTATCTTCGCTATCGCTGGAGAATGCGACCCGGCCTCATTCGATCCCGAACCTGTGCAGGTGATGCGCTGGGGACAGCTCGGCAGCCTGCTTCAGCTCGCGCAAGAAGCCGGATGCCGCGAAGCGGTCTTCATCGGCACGGTCTCGGCGCGGCCTGACATCGCCACCGTCCGGCCTGACATGACCACCCTGAAATTCGTGCCCCGCATGCTGAAGCTGATCGGGAAGGGCGATCACGCGCTGCTCGAAGGCATGCGGCAGATCTTCGCGGAGCATGGAATCGCGCTTGTGGGTCCGCTCGACGTCGCTCCTGACTTGGCGCTGCCGGAAGGAGTCCAGGCTGGACAAGTGTCGGACGATGCGGAGCAGGACATCGAGAAGGCCCATCGGGCGGCGCAGCTCATCGGCGAGATCGACGTCGGGCAGGGCGCCGTCTCGGTCGGTGGCCGCGTCATCGCTGTGGAGGATGTGGGCGGCACCGATGGGCTGCTCGAGCGGGTTGCCGAGTACCGCCGCCGCGGCCGCGTGACGAAGGCAGGCGGCGTCTTGGTGAAATGCCCGAAGCCACAGCAGGACGGCCGGCATGATGTTCCCACCATCGGCCCCGACACGGCGGAGGCAGCGGCAAGAGCGGGCTTGGCCGGCGTGGCAGCGGAGGCGGGCCGCACAATGCTCGCCGGTCGCGTCGAGACGATCGAGGCATTCCGGCGCGCCGGCGTTTTCCTTCTCGGTTTGAAGCCGCCGAGCCGCGGCTCGGATGGCTAGACGTCCGCTCCGCTTTGCCGTTCTCGTCGGGGAGGAGTCCGGCGACCAACTCGGCGCGGGGCTGATCGACGCGCTACGTCGCATTCGACCGGATGCGACGTTCAGCGGACTCGCTGGTGAACGCATGAAGGCGCGTGGGATGGAAAGCCTCTTCCCGCTCGGTGATGTCGCCGTGATGGGACCGGGCTCGATCATCAGGCACCTTCCGCGCATCGTCCGGCGCGTCTATCAGCTCGTGGACGCGGTGCTTGCGGCCGAGCCGGCTGTTCTGGTGATTATCGACAGCCCGGAGCTGACGCACGCCGTGGCAAGGCGTGTGGCGCGCCGCCGGTCCGATCTCCCCATCATCGATTATGTGTCGCCGACGGTATGGGCTTGGCGGTCTTACCGAGCGCGGCGCATGCGGCGCTACGTCGACCATGTGCTGGCGCTGTTTCCGTTCGAGCCCGATGCGCATGAGCGGCTTGGGGGTCCACCCTGCACGTATGTCGGCCATCCGCTGATCGAGCGGCTCGACGAATTGCGTCCGACTGCCGGTGAACGGCCCGCGCTCGGCGAGAGGCCGACGCTGCTGGTGCTGCCAGGGAGCCGCCGCAGCGAGATATCGCGCCTGATGGCGCCGTTCGGCGAAGCGGTGCGGCTTATCGCGGAGGCGCGCCCCGATGTGGAGGTTCTGCTTCCGGCGGTGCCGCATCTGGAAGCCGAGCTCAGGGAGCGAATGAAGGAATGGACGCGCCAGGCCGCGCTTGTCGTTGGAGAGGCGGCCAAGCTCGCCGCCTTCCGCCGCGCCCATGCGGCGCTCGCGGCGTCGGGAACAGTGTCGCTGGAGCTCGGCCTTGCCGGGGTGCCGACGGTCATCGCATACCGCCTCGATCCGGTGGCGCAAAGGTTCAAGCGGCTGGTCTCGGTTCCCTCGATCGTACTCACCAACCTCATTCTCGGCGAGAACGCGGTTCCCGAATATCTCGACGACGAGGGCTCGCCG
>CAZARE010000264.1:0-2783 GCA_964487455.1 uncultured Propylenella sp. | reverse complement strand
CCTCGGCATCTTTTTCGAGCGCGAGTATTGAGGCGAGCAAGCGTAGATGCCGGGGCAGGACGATCGCGGAAAATGCGGCGCGCCCTTCTTTGTCCGCTTACTCCAAATACACCCCGCTCATGGCGGACGCTCCGTCGGCGTCGATGACCAGGAGATCGGCAAACCCAGGCCCGTCCGGCTGAAACGACACAGCGCCGCCGAAAGAGGCGGTGCCGATCGGCGCTCCGTTGACGAACCAGGTATAGGGCGGCCGGCCGTCGCGTGCCTTTAAGACAAGAGGCATTCCATCCCCGATCGCGATGCCGAGGTCTACGCGCACGCCTCTTGGCGGATAGGCGATCTCCGGCGGCGGCGTGTTGGAGGCGCGCGGGGTTCCGGGCGAGCGGAATCGGCGCAGCGGCTCCGGCAAAGTCGCTGCCGATGCTTCCACAATGCCGGGTGGCGCGGCGCGAAGTGGAGTCGTCTGCCCCAATCTCGCAAAGGCATCGATCAGAATCGGCGCGGCGGCGTCAACGCCGACGAGGCCGGGCACCGGTGCGCCGTCCGGGCGGCCGATCCATACGCCGATCACGTGCCGGCCGTCGAAGCCGATCGCCCAGGCGTCGCGGTATCCGTAGGAGGTACCGGTCTTGAAGGCGATGGCGCCGGGCGCAACGTGGTTGGGGCCGGCGGAGCCCGCCAAGATCGCGCTCACGTACCACGCCGCGCGCTCGTCGAGCACGCGCTTGCCGCGTTCCGAGGCGAGCGGCCTGTCGGCCTGAATTGTCAGGTCCACCGCGCGGCCGCCATTGGCGATCGCGGCGTGGATGGCCACCAGATCGGCGAGCGTCACCCCGACGCCGCCGAGGCCGACGGCGAGCCCGGGGGGCGACAGATCCGAGAGCGCCGGCACGGCCCCGGCACGGCGCATGCGCGCTACAAGCCGGGCCGGCCCGGCCGCCTCGAGCAGCCTGACGGCGGGAACGTTCAGCGAAAGCTGCAGCGCGCGCCGCATGCTGACGGTGCCGTGGAAGGTCCGATCGAAGTTCTCAGGCGCATAGCCTGCGAAATCTACCGGCCTGTCTTCGATCAACGTCTCCGGGTGGCCGAGGCCCAGCTCAAAGGCAAGGCCGTAGATCAGCGGCTTCAGCGTGGAGCCGGGCGAGCGGATGGCGCGCGTCATGTCGACGAAGCCCTCGCGCAGCTCGTCGAAAAGACCGGGGGAGCCGACCGAGGCGATGATCTCGCCGGACTTGTGGTCGGCGACGAGGATGGCGGCGGACACGGAAGGCGAGACCGCCGCCGCGCGCTCCCCGGCGAGCGCTTCCAGACGCCGCTGGATGCCCGAGTCGATTGTCAGCCGATGCACGGATATGCCTGGACCCTCTGCGACGAGCCTTGAGGTGGCGTGCGCGGCGAGCATCGGGAAACCGCGTCGGCTGTCGGGAACGGCTTCGGACTGCGCCGCCTCTACATCCTCCGCATCGAGCACGCCAACCTCGCCCGCGCGCTCAAGCACGCGGTCGCGCGCGTTGCGGGCCGCCGTGTCGTTGCGATCGGGCCGCCGCCATTCCGGCGATTGCGGCAGCGCCACCAGCAGCGCGGCTTCCGCCGGCGTCAGCCGCCTCGGCTCCTTGCCGAAATAGGCGAGCGTCGCGGCGCGAATGCCCTCGATGTTGCCGCCATAGGGCGCGAGCGCGAGGTAAAGCTCGAGTATCTCGTTTTTCGCGAGCCGCTGCTCCAGCGCCAGCGCCGTCAGCATCTGTCGCAGCTTGCCGCCGAGGCTGCGCGTCGACTGGCCGGTAAGCAGCCGCGCAACCTGCATGGTCAGCGTCGAGGCGCCGGATACCGGTCTGCCGTGCTTGACCGCCTGCCAGGCGGCGCGGAGCAGCGCCTTGACGTCGATGCCGCGATGCTCGCGGAAGCGCCGGTCCTCATAGGCGAGAAGGGTGCTGACGAAGATCGGATCGACGTCATCCAGCGCGACGGCAAGCCGCCAGCGGCCGTCGCCAATGGGGAAGGGGCGGAGCAGCACGCCGTTGCGGTCGAGTGCAATCGTTCCCGTCTCCGGAAGGAGCTGCGGCAGCTCGACCCGCGCCACCGCGACTTTCAGCGCCAAGGCCGCCGCAGGCGCCATGAGGCACCCGACGATCAATGCCGTGATAGGGCGGGCGGGCAATCGCATGCCGAAACGCATCATTGTCCCGGCTTCAGCGAAGGGGGCCCACCACCTCGACCGATCCGCCATCGGTGCGGGCGCGGCGCTCCGGTCTGTACATGTCCTCAACCTGCGCCGCCGGATGCCGGAACACTCCCGGAGAGACCGCGCGCACCACGTAGGCGAACTGGAACTGGGTCGCTCCCCCGGCTGCAAGCTCCCATGCAACCACGAAGCGGTCGGCGCGGAACTCCAGATGCGCAGGCTCCTCGACGAGGTTCAGCCAGTCGAGCGCTGCCACGTCGCCACTTGCGAGAATATGCGGATTGTCGATCTCGAAGCCGGCGGGAAGCGGATCGTCGAGAACGAGACGCGCGCCCGCCGTCTCGCTGGTGATGACGTCGAGCACGGCGACGAGGCGCGCGCCCTGCTCGATCGCCGTGAGATCCACGGGCTGGCCGTCGAGCGTGTAGTAGCTGCGCGCCAAACGGTAGAAGTTGCCTCCCGCCGGCTCGGGCGCCTCCGGCACGCCGCGCACGGTCAGGCCGAGCTCGACTGGGCGGTCGCCCTGGTTGGCGATGACGAAGGGCGAATCGGCGAGGCTCTCGGCGTCAAGGCTGCGGAAGTGAGGCCCGGCAACCGGCTC
>CAZARE010000263.1:0-2828 GCA_964487455.1 uncultured Propylenella sp. | reverse complement strand
TGCTGATGATCATGACCGCGTTCATGGGCTACGTGCTGCCCTGGGGGCAGATGAGCTTCTGGGCGGCCACCGTCATCACCAACCTGTTCACGGCGCTGCCGCTCGTCGGCGAGGCGATCACCACCTGGCTGTGGGGCGGCTTCGCCGTCGGCCAGCCGACGCTGAACCGCTTCTACTCGCTGCACTACCTGCTGCCGTTCATGATCGCCGGCGTGGTGGTGCTGCACATCTGGGCGCTGCACGTTGCCGGGCAGACCAATCCCACCGGCATCGAGGTGAAGTCGAAGCAGGACGTCGTCCCCTTCAGCCCGCACGCGACCATGAAGGACGCCTTCTCGCTGGTGCTCTTCCTGATCCTGTTCGCCTACTTCGTCTTCTACCTGCCGAACTATCTCGGGCATCCGGACAACTACCAACAGGCCAATCCGCTGGCGACGCCGCCGCACATCGTGCCGGACTGGTACCTGCTGCCGTTCTACGCGATCCTGCGCGCCATCCCCGACAAGCTGCTCGGCGTGATCATGATGTTCGCGTCGATCGGCGTTCTCTTCCTGGTGCCGTGGCTCGACACCTCGCGCGTGCGCTCGGCCAGCTTCCGCCCGCTCTACCGGCAGTTCTTCTGGATCTTCGTGGCCGTGTGCATCGGGCTCGGCTATCTCGGCGCCAAGCCGCCGGAGGGCGGCTACGTTCTCGCCGCGCGCATTCTCACGGCGTACTACTTCCTGCATTTCCTCGTCGTGCTGCCGCTGCTCGGCCTATTCGAGACGCCGAGGCCGCGCCCGGCGTCGATCGCGGAATCCGTCCTCGGCCGGCGCGACGAGGGGGGCGCCGCGCCCGCGGCGGCTGGCGGCGTGGCCGCGCCCGAGACGCGCGGCTGACGGACGGGCAGGAAACGATGAAGAGCACCATCATCCGGATCGCCGCGCTCGTTCTTGTGGCGATGCCGCTCGCCTCGGTCGCGCCCGCGCAGGAGGAGCACGAGGCTGCGACGCCGCACTATCCGCTGCTGAAGCCGAGGCACGTGAGCTGGTCGTTCTCGGGGCCGTTCGGGAGATACGACCCGCAGCAGCTGCAGCGCGGCTTCCAGGTCTACCGCGAGGTCTGCGCGACGTGCCACTCGCTCAGCCTAGTGCCGTTCCGCACGCTCGCCTCGGAGACGGGGCCGCATTTCTCCGAGGAAGCCGTCCGGGCGCTCGCCGCCGAATACACGATCGCCGATCCGGCGGAGCCGGCGGGCGAGCGGCCGGGCCGCACCTCCGACGTCTTCCCCGAGGCGCCGCCCTATCCCGGCGTTGCGGTGCCGGACCTCTCGGTCATGGCCAAGGCACGGGCGATCGAGCGCGGTTTCCCGACCTTCGTGTTCGACGTCTTCACGCAGTATCAGGAGACCGGGCCGGACTACATCTACTCGCTCTTGACCGGTTACCAGGACCCGCCCGAGGGCGTCACGGTTCCCGAGGGCAGCTACTACAACCCCTATTTCGTGTCGGGGCACGCGACCGCCATGCCGCCGCCGCTGACCGACGGGCTAGTCGCCTACGCGCAGAACCAGGATGAGTCCGCGGCGAACGACGTGCCGGAAACCATCGACCAGTATTCCAGGGACGTGACCGCTTTTCTCGCGTGGACGGCCGAGCCGCACATGGTGGCGCGGAAGTCCATGGGCCTGACCGTGATGATATTCCTCATCATCCTCGCCGGGCTCGTCTACTACACGAAGCGTAAGGTCTGGGCCGCGCCGCCGCACGAGAGCACCGCCTGACCAAGCGCCTCCGGTTGGCAGCGGGCACTGCGCATCTTCACTCGGGATTGTTGCTCGGGGCTTGTCACTCCGACGGGGCGCCGAGCGTCTCCACGAAGGCCATGATCTTCAGGATATCGTCCTGCGTGAAGCGCTGGCCCATCGGCTGCATGGCGCCCGCCGCGCCGCCGTAGACCACCTCGAACTCGCCGTGGGCCGTGGCGACGCGCTCGTATTTGAGCGTGTCGTCGATGAGGCTCGGTCCCATGTGGCCCGAGCCGTCCGGCATATGACAGCCAGCGCAGAGCGGGTTGTAGAGCCCCTTGCCGTCGGCGATCGCCTCTTCCTCGCCAGAATAGGGGTTCTCGCCGGAGCAGTGGAATCCCTCCACGGCCGGCGTGATCTCCTCGTCGGGCATGAACTGCCGCAGCGGCGCTCCGGTCAACACGTGCGTGAATTCCGCCGGCTCGGAACAGTCGACCGTGTCCTGCAACAACGGGGCGTCGGATTGCGCTGCCGCGGGCCCCGCGAACAGGAAAGCAGCGAAGATCAAGGGGGCGGAACGTAACGCGCGGTGCGGCATGTCGTTATTCAGGGTTTCAACCGGAAGGGGATCGGGTACGCACCCCGCCGCTTCAGGACAACGCGATGACCGGCATCGGGTTTCGGTGCGGGCATCCGGGGGAGCCGCGGGGGGCCCGCCCGGATGCGACCGGCTTGTTATTGCACCGTCGTGGCGGTCTCCGCGCCCTCCGGCACTTCGCTCGCCGGCACGATGCGCCAGAGCGCGCCCGGCGGGTTGGCAGTGGGGCCCTGGTCGGCGGTGTAGAAGTTGTTGGCGTTTACGGCATAGACCATGCCGTCCTCGCCCATGCCGCCGCTGGTGAACTGCAGGTCGGTCTGCATCATCTCCTGCAGCTGCCAGGCGGAGCCGTCCCAGCCGAGCCCGAAGACGCGGCCCGTGCACCAGTCGCCCGCAAAGTACACTCCGGTCATGCCGCCGTAATTGGCGACGCCGAAGCCCTGCACCGAGCAGCCGCCCTCGTCGTTCTCCGGCCCGCCGGGATAGGCAGTGCCGTGCGGATAT
>CAZARE010000262.1:0-9531 GCA_964487455.1 uncultured Propylenella sp. | reverse complement strand
GCCAAGGTGATGCGCGACCGGCTGATGACGCGCTGCGACGCGACGTTTACCGGCTACGGTCTCGCCTCGCACAAAGGCTATTCGACCAAGACGCACCAGTCGGCGCTCGCCGCGCTCGGCCCCTCACGCCTGCACCGCAGGAGCTTCTGGCGCGTCGCCGCCTGCTTCCAGGGCGAGCTTATCCTCGAGCCGGAAGAGTGAGGTAGAATTCGCTCAACATATCCGGTTGTCATCCCGGATGCGCGGACCTAGTTCAGGTTCTTGCGCACCGCGTCGATGGAGCGCTCGACCAGCTCCTCGCCGGCCTTGCCCTTCGCCCGCTCCGCCAGGATGCGTCCGGCGGCGGCGGCGGCCACGTCGATGGCGCGGCTCTTCACCTCGGCGACCGCCTGGGTCTCGGCCTGCGCGATGCGCTGCTCGACCGTGCGGGTGCGGCGCGCGACGTAGTCCTCGATGCGCGTCTTCGCCTCGGCGCTCAGCGCCTCCGCCTCGCGGCGCGCCTGCGCGATGATCTCCCCCGCTTCCGCATCTGCGTCGCCGGTCTTCCTCTTGTATTCGGCAAGCAGCGCCTCGGCCTCGTCGCGGAGCTTGCGCGCCTCCTCCAGCTCCTCCCGTATCTTGGCGGAGCGCTTGTCGAGCGCCGCCGCCAGCATACTCGGCACCTTCATGTAGACAAGGACGGCGATGAAGACGACGAGCCCGAGAAGGACCCAGACCGTCGCCCAGGCGGTAGCGTCCATCGCTCTCTAGGCCCTTCCCGCCATGGCCGCCTCGACCGCCTCGGCGACCTCGCTCTTGCCAGCCTTGCCGCCGACCAGAAGCCCAACGATCGCGGCGGCGGCGTCGCGGGCGATAGCGTCGACTTCCGCCAGCGCCTCGCTCTTCACCTCGGAGATGCGCGCCTCCGCCGCGCCAAGCTTCCCCTGCAGCTCGCCCTCGATGCGGGCGCGGTCGGCATCAATCGTGGCGCGCGTCTCGTCGCGCGCCTCCTGCGCGATCGCATGCGCGTTCTGACGCGCCTCGGCCAGCGCCTGCTCGTAGGCGGCGATCGCCGCGTCCGTCTCCTCCTTCATGGCGCCGGCCGCGGCCAGGTCGCCGGCGATCCGATTGCTGCGGTTCTCCAGGATCGCAGCGATGCGCGGCAGCGCCACGCGGCTCATCAGGTAATAGAGAGCGCCAAAGGTGATCGCCAGCCAGAGCAGCTGCGAGCCCCAGGTCGCCGGATCGAAGGGCGGAAACGCGCCGTGCTCGCCGCCGCCATGCGCCTCGGCGCCCTCGTGCAGCTCCTCAGCCGCGAGCGGCTCGGCCGGTTCGGATTGCGCAAACGCCGGTGTCATGAGCGCCGCTAGACGGCGAAGATCAAGAGCAGCGCGATCAGCAGCGAGAAGATGCCGAGCGCCTCGGTCACCGCGAAGCCAAAGATCAAGCGGCCGAACTGGCCGTCGGCAGCCGAGGGGTTGCGGATGGCGCCGGCGAGATAGTTGCCGAAGAGCGAGCCGAGGCCAACGCCCGCGCCTCCCATTCCAAGGCACGCCATGCCGGCGCCCACATACTTGCCGGCATCGATGATCGCTTGTTCCATTG
Source organism: uncultured Propylenella sp. (assembly GCA_964487455.1). GTDB lineage: Bacteria > Pseudomonadota > Alphaproteobacteria > Rhizobiales > Afifellaceae > DASWJZ01. The sequence goes on along the minus strand of CAZARE010000262.1, from coordinate 7,947 downwards.
TCGGTTCTCCTAGGATCGGGAAGGTTCGGCCGCTCACTCAATGCGAGGGATGCAGCGCATCGTTCAGATACATGCTGGTCAGAATGGCAAACACGTAGGCCTGCAGGAAGGCCACCAGGACCTCGAGCGCAGTCAGCGCCACGGTCATGAAGAAAGGTATGACGGCGCCAATCCACCCGGCAAAGCCGAAGGCGCCGAGCATGAGGATGAAGCTGGCGAAGACTTTCAGCGTGATGTGCCCGGCGAGCATGTTCGCAAAGAGCCGCACGGAAAGGCTGATCGGGCGCGACAGGAAGGACATGACCTCGATCGCCACCACCAGGGGCATGAGGTAGGCCGGAACGCCCTTGGGAACGAACAGCCCGAAGAACCGCAGGCCGTTGCGATAGAAGCCGTACACGATGACGAGGAGGATGACGAGCACTGCGAGCGCCGCCGTCACGACGATGTGGCTGGTCACCGTAAAGAAGTAAGGAAACAGCCCGAGCACGTTGGCGAAGAGCACGAACATGAAGAGGGAGAACACGAAGGGGAAGAAGCGCATCCCGTCCGAGCCGGCGCTCTCGCGCAGCATGTTGGCGACGAACTCGTAGGATATCTCCGCCAGCGACTGAAAGCGTCCCGGCACCAACGTGCGCGGGCTGGTCGCGGCGACCAAGAAACCCGTGATCAGCACCACGGTGACGACCATGAAGAGCGCCGAGTTGGTGAAGGCGAAATGCACACCGCCGATCGTGCCGATATCCACGATGTTGGTGATCGCGAACTGATGGATCGGATCGACCCTGTCTTCCACGCCTCAAACCTCTCCACGCCCGCCCTGGGGCGAAATGCTCATTCGCCGCGGCCTTCATCAGACGCGCCCGAAGGCGTCGACATCCGACCGGCGGCCCGCACGACATTCAGGACGCCGGCGCAGAAGCCGAGCAGAAGAAGGCCAATGAGACCCCATGGCGACGTCCCCGCCACGGTGTCGAGCCCCCAGCCGAGCACGGCCCCGATCACCACGCCCGCAACGAACTCGCTCGCCAACCGGAAGGCGAGAGCATAGCGCGCGTTATCCGATCGCGGCGGCTCTCTGCTCGCCGCACGCTCTCGCTTCTCGTTCTCGAGATCGCGCGACAAGCGATCCAGCCGCCGGGCAAGATCGGCATCGGAAGCGCTATTCGCCCCGTCCGCACCGTCGTCCCCCGCTGCCATCCGAGTATCCGCCAAGCCGCTTACGTCAGGCACAGAAGCAGCGCCGGCAGGGGGCACCCCTCCGAAGCCGGGCGCACATTAGATTTGGCCCAAAGGGGTGTCAAGGCGACCACTGGACCATTCAAGCTGTTGATATTAAAGGCGCTTTTCTCTGCGAAGAGCCCCCTCGCAGATGCGTCAACTTGCCTCGCGGAAGCGCTCGGCGGCTTCCAAATCGACGGAGACCACCTGCGAGACGCCGCGCTCCGCCATAGTCACGCCAAAGAGGCGGTCCACCCGCGCCATGGTGATCGGATTGTGCGTGACGATCACGAACCGCGTGTCGGTGCGCTCGCGCATCTCGTCGAGCAAGTCGCAGAAACGCTCCACATTGGCGTCGTCGAGGGGCGCGTCCACCTCGTCGAGCACGCAGATCGGCGACGGATTGGTCAAGAACACCGCGAAGATCAGAGCCAGTGCCGTGAGCGCCTGCTCGCCGCCGGAGAGCAGCGTCATCGTCTGCGGACGCTTGCCGGGCGGTCGCGCCACGATCTCCAGCCCGGCCTCCAGAGGATCGTCCGAGCCGATCAGCGTGAGCTCGGCGGTGCCGCCTTGGAAGAGCCGCTGGAAGAGACTGACGAAGTGACCGTTCACGGCCTCGAAAGCCTTGAGCAGGCGGTCCCTGCCCTCTCGGTTGAGGCTCTGGATGCCCTGACGCAGCCGCTTGATCGCTTCCTCCAGATCCTCGTGCTCGGCCCGCATCTCGCCCAACCGCGTCTCAAGCTCCTGCGCCTCCTCCTCGGCGCGCAGGTTGACGCTGCCGAGCCGCTCGCGCTCGGCCTTCAGCCGATGCAGGCGGGCTTCCGCCGCGCTCGACTCGGGTAGCTCGGCGTCGGGCGCCAGCTCCGCGAGCCCGCGCAACGCCTCAAGCTGGCAGTCGAAGTGCTCTGCGATCTGGGTGGCGAGCTCCGCCTTGCGGGCTTCCGCTGCGATGACGCGTTCCTCATCGCGGCCGCGCGTCTCGCGGGCCTCCGACAACGCTTCCTGCGCGGCTCGCGCCTTCTCCTGTGCGCCGCGGTGGTGGGCTTCGGCCATCGAAAGATCGTGCGAGGCTGCTACCGCGCGCTCCTCGGCAGCCTCCGTGTCTCCGCTCAACGCGCGCCGGCGCTCCTCGAACAGGCTCGGATCGTCGGGAGTGGCCGCGATCTCCGCCTCCAGCAAGCTGAAGCGCTGCTTCAGAGCCTGGACTCGCTCCTCCCCGCGCTTGAGTCTTGCCGTCCAGCGCTCGCGCTCGCCGGCGATCTCGGCGAGTCGGCGCATCCGCATCGTTTCCTCGTTCGCGGCCCGCTCCGCTTCCAGGCGGGCTTCCGCGGCGTGCCCGCGATCCTTCGCCAATTCGGCCTGCACCCGGTCGCGCTGCTCCTCAAGCTCGCCGGTATCGGGGAAGGCCTGAAGCGCGTCGCCAGCGGTTTGAAGCTCTGCCTCGCAAGCTCCTTTGTCCGCCTCGATGCGCGCCAGCGCGCCGGCGAATGCGGAGAGCCGCTCGGCGATGCGGCTCCGGTGCCGCTCCGCTTCCGTCAATTCCTGGCGGCGGGCATCGACAACCTGGCGGGTGTCATGCACCGCGCTCCACGCCTCGCCATCATAGTACTCCGCATCGGCGCGAACCTGCGTCGCCATCCCGAAAAGATCGAGCGCCGCCTCGAGCGCCGCCTTCGAAGCCTTGAGCTCGCGCACCAGCTCCGCGAGGCGATTTCTCCGCTCCAGACGATGCGCTCCGGACGATGCCGATCCGGGCTCGGCGCGGAAGCCATCCCACCGCCAGAGCCCCCCTTCCCGTGTCACCAGCCGCTGGCCAGCGGCAAGCTTGGGCTGCAGCGAAGCCGCCTGCTCCGCATCCGCGACGCCTATCTGGCACAGGCGGCGCAGCAGCTTCGCCGGACCCTTCACGTAGCGGTCGAGGGGCTCGACGCCCGGCGGCAGCGGCCGATCCGCGTCGCCCGGTCCAGGCGTGTCCCAGACGACAGGCGCCTCGCCATCGAGCGACGCGTCGAGATCGTCGCCGAGCGCGGCAGCGAGCGCCCGCTCGTATCCCAGCGTCACCTCCAGCGAGTCGATCAACGGCGGAAAGCGCTTCGTCCGCTCCAGGTCGAGCAGGTCGGCAAGCGTACGCGCCTCCGCCTGAAGCGCGCTATAGCGCCGTTCGGCCGCTTCGAGGGGGCTGCGTGCGCGCCGCTCGGTCTCACGCGCGGCGGCGAAGGTTGCGTGCGCCGCCTCCGCTTCCTTTTCCGTCTCGACGCAGAGCCGCTCGGTCTCCGCCAGCGCCGCCGCCGCTTCATCGACGGCAACGTCGCCTCCGTGCTCGAGCACGATCTTGTCGCGGTTCTGCAGCACCGCGTTGCGTTCCTCCTCCAACCGGCGGAGCTTCGCCTGCGCCTCTCGCATGGCACGCTCGCGCGCCGCGCGTTCGGCGGCGGCCGCCGCCAGAGCGCCGGCGGCCGCAGCAAACTCCGCCTCGCGCGCGGTCACAGCGGCGGCCGCCTCCTCCGCAGCCGCGCGTGACGCCGCGATGCGCTCGGCCTCGCTGGCCGCTTGGCGGCGCAGCGCGGCTTCCTCTTCATCCAGACGCTCGGTCGCCGCCGCGGCATCGCCGGCGATCTCCGTCTCATGGTGCAGGTCCGCGGTCGCTTCCGCACGGCGGGCAATCAGCTCCTCGCGGCGGGCCTTGCGCTCCGCCTCCTCGCGGTCGATCTCCTTGGCCGCGATCTTCAGGCGCTCCAATCGCGCGGCGGCTTCGGCGGCTAGGCGTCGCAGCTCGGGCAACGCCTCCCCGGCCGCCGCCTCGGCCTCGGCAGCTTCCTGCTGTGCGGCGGAGGCGGCTGCGAACGCCTCGGCCGCCCGTTCCAGCTCGGTCTTCGCCTCCACGAGCCGCCGCTCCGCGGCTTCCCAATGGATGACGTAGAGCACCGCCTCCGACTTGCGGATCTCAGACGATATCTTGCGATAGCGAACGGCCTGCCGGGCCTGCCGACGGAGCCCATCCAGCCGGCCGCCGATCTCGGTCATCACGTCGTCGAGACGCTCCAGGTTCTGCTCGGCGGCTCTGAGCTTTTGCTCCGCCTCGTTGCGGCGGGCGTGGAGGCCCGAAATGCCCGCAGCGTCCTCCAGGATGCCGCGCCGCTTCTCAGGCTTGGCGGCGATCAGCTCGGCCACCTGCCCCTGGCGGACCAGCGCAGTGGAATGCGCGCCTGTCGCCGCATCGGCAAAGACGAGCTGCACGTCGCGCGCGCGCACCTCGCGGCCGTTGATGCGGTACGTGGAGCCGAGCTCCCTCTCGATCTTGCGGGAGATCTCCAGCACCTCCGGGCCGGCTCCCCTTCCCTCGTCACGTTCCGCGACGAGGGTCACTTCGGCCAGGTTGCGCGACGGCCGGCCGGCGGAACCGGAAAAAATGACATCCTCCATCCCGCCGCCGCGCATGGCTTTGTAGGAACTCTCGCCCATCACGAAGCGAAGCGCCTCCACCAGGTTCGACTTGCCGCAGCCATTGGGCCCGACGATACCGGTCAGCCCCAGCTCAATCGGGATATCGGTGGCGTCGACGAAGGACTTGAACCCGTGCAGGCGCAGTCGCGTGACTTTCATTCCCGCGAACTCCCGCCGCCGGCCGAACGCCGGTGCTCGGCGCCGCCGATCGGGCGGCCCGTCTTCCCCGTCCTCATCCGCAAGGGGTAACGCACCAAAAGCTTTCCGCCGTCCTCAAGGGAGCTGCCTCGGCGCGCCGTCAGCGCACCGGACGCCTTCCCGCCGCCAGGGCTCCTGAATAGTGCCTGATTCGCAGGCGCGGCAACAAAGTTTCAGCCGTCGGCTTGAATTCTCGCGACGCTTCGCCGGCAAGGGTTTCCGCGAGCGTGGCCCGCTATTCGGCCGCGGCTCCGACTAGCGGGTCGATGATGGCCGCCCATTGCTCCATCGGGAGCGCGCCGACCTCTTGGCGACCGTTGATGAAGAAGGTGGGCGTACCGGTCACGCCGAAGGATTGCGCGCGCCGCATCGCGGCGTCGAAAGCCTGCAGCAGATTCTGGTTCTGTAGGCAGGCGTTGAAGCTTTCCTCAGTGAAGCCGAATGCCTCGGCTCGATCGAGAATAGCCTGGCGCATGTCGGCTGCCTGCAGCCATTCGTCCTGCGCGGCGAAATAGGCGTCGACGACATCGAAGTAGCGGTCGGCGGGGGCGCAGCGCGCGACGGCAGAGATCGCAACGTCAGCGCCGTTCCTCAAGAACTCGCGAAAGATATGGCGCACCTTGCCGGTGTCGATGTACTCCAGCTTGTACTCGTCGAAGATGGCGTTGTGGAATTGTCCACAGTGGGGGCAGGTGAAGGAGGCATATTCGACGACGGTGACCGGCGCGTCGGTGTCGCCGAGCACCTTTTCGCCGAGCTGGCCGGGGGCATGCAACTCCTCGGTGTCGACGCCCTGCGCAAGCGAGGCCGCGGGGTAAAGGACGAGCGCGCCCAAGCCTATCAGCCCGGCGGAGGCGGCCAGGAACGCGCGGCGGTCGAATCTAAGCATATCGGCATCCTTTCGGGCGCTATTGGAGGCGCGGCGGCTGAACCCGCCGTGAACAGAAGCTTCGGTCTCCAAATAGGGCATTTTTGCGTGGCGGAAACTCTTCGAGGGGTCACGACCGCGCGAGAACGGCGCGGGCAAGCGCGCTGAGCGATTCCTTCAACGGCGCGTCAAACCGTTCCAGCCGACCTTGCATCGTTGGCGGGATCTCCGTCGCTGCGCGCGGCAGCGGTTCGGCCCTCTCCTCCCGCATCACTCTCTGCTGCACGACCCTGACGGCGCCGACAGCCGGATAGCCGAAATAGGAATTGAGGCGCTCGCGAACGAGGTCGGTCTCGTGCGCGAACTGGAGCGCCAGCGAGGGGTCGCAGCGCACCACCAGCGTCGCCGCTCCATCGCGGGCCCAGCGAATTCGCTCCGGCGCGGTGCGCCCGGCATAGGCGGCGCCGACGATGTCGGGCCACCAGGAAAGAAGCTCGGCACGCGCCAGCCCGCGCTTCCGCACCAGCGGATCGAGCGAACTTCCGATCAGCTCGGCGAGGGGCCTCGCGCGCGGCTTCGACGGGTGCGACACTGTTGACGACGCTCCTTCCGCCCTTGTCAGCGGCGCTTTCACCGGCAGAGTGGCGACATGTCCCTCAAGCTAGCGAAGCCGGGCCGGGCGGCAAAGCGCAATCGTCACGCGTCGGCGTCCACGCATGCCGATGCGGCCCTCTCGGCTGAGCTTATCCACTGGTACGAGCGGCACCACCGTCGTCTGCCCTGGCGCGTCGGACCCCATGAGCGGCGGCGCGGCGTTCGCCCCGACCCCTATCGCGTATGGCTGTCGGAGGTGATGCTGCAACAAACCACGGTGAAGGCCGTCGCGCCCTATTTCGTGCGCTTCATCGAACGCTGGCCGACGATCACCGATCTTGCCAATGCCAATGAGCGCGACGTCATGGCGGCCTGGGCGGGCCTCGGATACTATTCGCGTGCGCGCAACCTGGTCGCAGCAGCACGCGTCGTGGCCGCGGAGCCGGGCACGCGGTTCCCCGAAGACGCAGCGGCGCTCGCGCGCCTTCCCGGCATCGGCGCCTATACCGCCGCCGCCATCGCGGCCATCGCCTTCGACGCGCCGGAAGCGGCTGTCGACGGCAACGCGGAGCGTGTGGCGGCAAGGCTTTTCGCCATCGCGACGCCCAAGCCCGCCTTGAAGGCCACCGTGCGCAATGTACTTCGGCCGCTGGTGCCGCCCGAGCGCGCCGGCGAGTTCGCCGAAGCGCTGATGGATCTCGGCGCGACCATCTGCACACCCCGGAAACCCGCCTGCACGCTCTGTCCCTGGTCCAGCCCCTGCCAAGCGCGGCGCGCGGGGCGCCAGGAGGAGCTGCCACGCAGAAGCCCGCGCCGCCACCGGCCGCTCCGTCACGGCACTGCCTACGTGGCGCGCCGCGCGGATGGCGCCATCCTCTTGCGCCGACGCCCGCCTCGGGGGCTGCTCGGCAGCATGAGCGAGGTGCCCGGCACCGACTGGCGCGAAGAACCTACCCTTCGACAAAAGCGGCCTTTCGTCACCGAGTGGGTGGCGCTTTCCGCGCCGGTGGAGCACGTCTTCACGCATTTCTCGCTGCGTCTTTCGGTGGAGCGCGCCGAGGTCGCGGAAAGCACGCCGGCGCCGACGGGACATTGGTGGGCAAGCGCCGGCTCACTCGCCGACGAGGCGCTCCCAAGCGTCATGAAGAAGGCGGTCGAGGCCGCCTATCCCGGGGCAACGATGCGACCGCGCCAAGCGCCGTGACGGACATCCGCCACATCGTGCTCGACGTAGGGAACGTGCTCGTCCACTACGACCCGCATCTCGCCTATGCCGATCTCATTCCCGACCGAGACGAGCGCGAGACGTTCCTTGGCAACGTGTGCTCGCCGGATTGGAATCGCGAGCAGGACAGAGGGCGCAACTGGCAGGAAGCGGAAGCCGAAGCTATCGCGCGGCATCCGGCCAAGGCCGCGCTCATCCGCTGCTTCCGCGAGCGCTGGCACCTGATGGTGCCGCATGCGCATGACGAGGTTGTCACCGTGCTGCGTGCGCTCGTCGAGCGCGGCCACGACGTGACGCTGCTCACCAACTTCGCCGTGGATACGTTCCGCGCGGCCGAACGGCGCTTTCCGTTTCTGACCGAGAGCCGCGGCGTCACCGTGTCGGGCGCGGTCCGGCT
>CAZARE010000261.1:0-3155 GCA_964487455.1 uncultured Propylenella sp. | reverse complement strand
AATATGGAGCTCGCGGCGAAGCTTGCCCAGCTCGACGGGTTCTCGGCGCGACGCGAGGAGGCGCGGGCGCGCGGCCGGCTGCGCGGTCTCGGCGTCGCGAATCCGATCGAGGTCGCGGGCGGCCCCTTCGAGCGCCCAACGCGCGATTCCTCGCGGCTCACGGTGGAGCCCGACGGTGGCATCGTGCTGGAATGCGGCTCCATGTCCGTCGGGCAGGGGCTTGAGACATCGATGCCCGAGCTGGCCGCCGCCGGGCTCGGCGTCTCGCCGGAGCGCATCCGCTATCGCCAGGGCGACAGCGACAGGCTCACCGTCGCGCATGGGAGCGCCGGCTCCAGCGCGACGCCGGTCGGAGCCAGCGCCGTCCATCTCGCGGTCGAGCGGCTGATCGAGACGGCGCGCGAACGGGCGGCAGATCGCCTGGAGGCGGCGGCCTCCGACATCGAGTATTCGTCCGGGAGACTGCGCGTCGCCGGAACCGATCGCGTCGTCACTCTACAGGAGCTGGCATCGGAAGCGTTCTCGGCCGAAGCGGAGTTCCATCCCGACAAGGTCACCTATCCGAACGGATGTCATATCTGCGAGGTGGAGGTCGATCCGGAGACCGGCCGGGTGGAGATGGTCAACTACGTCGCGGTGGAGGACGTCGGGCGCGTTTTCAATCCGCTACTTGTGGAAGGCCAACTACACGGCGGCATCGCGCAGGGGGCGGGGCAGGCGCTGCAGGAGCTCATCGTGCATGACGCCAACGGCGAGCTGTTGAGCGGCACATTCAACGACTATGCCATGCCGCTCGCGTCGAGCTTCTCGACGTTTCGTATCGCCACGCGGGAAGTGCCGACGGCCGTCAATCCACTGGGCGTGAAGGGCGTCGGCGAGGCGGGGACGGTCGGCTCGCTCGCCGCGGCGATGAACGCGGTCTGCGACGCGCTCGCCGAATACGGCGTCGCGCACATCGACATGCCGGCGACGCCCCAGCGCGTCTGGGCCGTCACCAAGGGGCGGATGCCGCGGTCCGCCTGAGGCCAACCATGCGTCCGGCCATGGATCGGGTGCCGTAAGATGGTAAGGTTCCCGAAATCGGCGTCGTCGGGCCCCGGACACGACCGGACAGAGAGCATCGGGAAGGAGGCGGGTGTGCCGAGCCGCTTCGAGGAAGAAAAGAGACGGCGGATCACCGCCGCAGCAAAACGCCTGCGCGCCGATCCCGACGGCGAGGTGCTCGTCCGGTTCGTCGATATTCTGTTTGCGCATGGTGCGGGCGAGGACATCGTCGAATATGACAGCGATACCCTCGCTCAGGTGAGCCGCGACGCTTTTGCGTTCTTCCGCCGCCGTAAAGCGCCATCCGCCGTTCGCGTGGGCGACATTCCGGACACCGACACCAGAGGCCGAGCGCATACGGCGGTCGAGCTTTCCACTGTCAACCGGCCGTTCATCTTCGATTCAGTGCTGGGGGAGCTCCAGGCGCTCGGGCACACGGTGCGCCTGGTCGTGCATCCGATCCTCGAAGTGGAGCGCGACACAGCCGGCGAGGTCACCAGCTTCCGCTCGGCGCGGGGAGAGGCCGCCGACGGGGGCTGCCCGCGCGAGAGCTTCGTGCACGTGCACGTACCGCTCATCCGCGAGGAAACCGCAAAGGCGCAGCTGATCGAAAGACTGACGACGCTGCTGGAGGAGGTCCGCCTCGCCACCGAGGACTGGCGCGCGATGCGCGGACGGCTACACAGCGCCATCAACGAGTTCGGCGCCGACCATCCGACGCTTCCCGACGCCCTGACTGACGAGACCAGCGCCTTCCTGAAATGGCTAGAGAACGACAATTTCGTTTTCCTCGGCATGCGCGAATACGCCTATAGCGGCGGCGTCGATCAGCTCGCCGAGATGCCCAAGGCAGCGGGGCTTGGCTTGCTCCGCGATCCCGATATCTCGGTGCTGCGGCGCGGCGGCGAGGCGGTGACGATGACGCCGGAGATACGCGCCTTCCTGGTGGCCAACGACCCAATCATCGTCACCAAGGCGAACGTCAAGTCGCGCGTGCATCGGCGCGACTATATGGACTACATCGGCGTCAAGATCTTCGAGGGCGGAAAGGTCGCGGGCGAGCTCAGAATCGTCGGCCTCTTCACATCCACGGCGTTTACGCGCTCTGTCGTCAGCATCCCACTGATCCGCCGCAAGGTCGCCGAAACCGTGGAGCATGCGGGCTTCGATTCGCAGAGCCATTCGGGCAAGGCGCTCCTCAACATCCTGGAGCACTATCCCCGCACGGAGCTGTTCCAAGCCGAAACGCAGAATCTCTTCGAGTCGGCCATGGCGATCCTGCAGCTGGAGGAGAGGCCGCGCGTGCGCGTGCTGTCGCGCCGCGACCGCTTCGACCGCTTCGTCTCGGTCCTCGTGTTCGTTCCGCGAGACCGCTACGCGTCCGACCTCCGCGAGCGGATCGGCGACGCGCTGGCCGCGATGTACGACGGACGGGCCTCCACATTCTTCCCTGACTTCTCGATGACGCATCTGACGCGCGTCCAGTTCATCATCGGCCGCAATGCCGGAGAAGGTCCCGATCCGGCGCAAGAGAGCCTTGAAGCCCTTGTCCGCGGTATCGTGCGCAACTTCGATGACGATGTGGCCGAGGCGCTCAACGCCGCATTCCCGCCCGAACGAGCAGCCGAGCTGCATCGCGAGTATGCCAATGCCTTCGCACCGGACTACCGGGCGGCCTTCACGGCGGACGACGCGCTGCGCGACATGCAAATAGCCGAGCGCTTGAGGCCGGAGGACATCGAGGTCCGCTTCTTCCCGCTCGGCAGCGTTTCCGGCAGCAGCCTGGTGATGAGCTTTCACCACCTTGGCGATCCGATCCCCCTTTCGCGGCGCGTACCATTGCTCGAATGCCTGGGCTTCTCGGTGATCAACGAGCGCACCTATTGCATTGCGCGCGCGGAAGGGGCCCATCTCTACCGGCACGACATGGCGCTAATACGCGCCGATGGGGAGCTGTTTGCCCCCGACGCTGCCGAGCGTCTGCGCGACGCGGTCCTGGCGATCTGGCAGGACAAGGCGGAGAGCGACGGGTTCAACACCTTGGTACTTACCGCCGGTCTGTCGTGGCGGCGCGCCGCGCTACTGAGAACCGTGGCACGATACCTGCGGCA
>CAZARE010000260.1:0-27601 GCA_964487455.1 uncultured Propylenella sp. | reverse complement strand
GCGAGCCGATGCCGCCGGAGATGCTTCGGCGCGTCCTCGCGGCGCGCACCTTCAACCAGGGCTTCGCCACGGTGGAATACACCGCCGCGGCGCTCGTCGACCTCGACCTCCACCTGGGCGCGCCAACCGAGGGCTTCGACGTGGCGGCCTTCGAGCGCGACGCGCTGCAGCGGATCGGCATGCCCGAGGCGATCGTCATGCGCCATCGCCCCACCCACTTCCAGCATGTCTTCTCGGGCGATGCCTACTCGGCGGCCTATTATAGCTATCTCTGGTCGGAGGTGCTCGACGCCGACGGCTTCGCGGCCTTCAAGGAGGCGGGCGACATCTTCGACCAGGAGACGGCGCGGCGGCTTCGGGAGAACGTGCTCTCCGCCGGCTATCTCTACGAGCCGGCGGAGGCCTATCGGCGCTTCCGCGGACGCCTGCCCGAACCGGAGGCGCTCCTCAAGAAGCGCGGCTTGGTCGAGGCGCCCGCCGCCGGCGGCGAGCTCTAGCTTGCGCCTATCCGATGCGCTGCATTCGGCGCGCGTGCTAGATGGGCCGCCGCATCGGCGAGTATCGTCCGAGCTGGCGAATCGGGAGGTCATCCATGCCGCTTTCGATGTATCAGGCGTCCGTCCCCTCCATCGTGCAGATGCTTTCCGCGCTTGCCGCCATCCTCGACAAGGCGGCGGCGCATTGCGAGGCGATCGGCATCGACCCAGCGGAGCTAATCGATGCCAGGCTGGCGCCCGACATGCTCCCTCTCAAGAACCAGGTGACGATGGCGAGCGACCACGCCAAGGGAATGACCGCGCGCCTCGCCGGCCGCGAGGTGCCGCGATTCGACGACACGGAATCGACATTTGACGAGCTGAGAGCGCGGATCGCCAAGACTGTCGCCTTCGTGAAGAGCGTGCCGGTCGCCGAGATCGACGGATCGGAGGAGCGGCCGGTGACGATCAAGCTGCGCAGCGGACGAACCCTCGACTTCACCGGCCAGAGCTATCTCGTCCATTTCGCTCTGCCGAACTTCTATTTCCACGTGACCACCGCCTACGACATCCTGCGCCACAAGGGCCTGGAGATCGGCAAGCGCGACTTCATGGGCGCGTAGCGGGTCGTCGAGTCCTCCGCCCGCCTCACGCGGACTTCCGCCCGATCAGGAACCAGGTGCGCATCTGACCCTTGCCGCGCACCTCGATCACGCCGCGCTCCTCGAGCTGAAACCGCTCCTCGAGCAGCGCGCGGGTATCGGGCGCTACCTGAATCCGTCCAGGCTCGCACGTCGATTCCATGCGCGAGGCGACGTTCACCGCGTCGCCCCACACGTCATAGAAGAACTTCCTCGATCCCACCACGCCGGCCACCACAGGCCCGGAAGCAATCCCGATGCGCACCGGCACCGCGCGGCCCTTGGCGTCGGCGAGATCGGCAAGCGCGTCGCGCATGGCCAGCGCCAAGTCGGCCAGCGCTTCTGCGTGGTCTGCTCTCGGTTCGGGCACGCCCGCGACGACCATGTACGAGTCGCCGGTGGTCTTGATTTTCTCCAGACCGTGCCGCTCCACCAGCGCGTCGAGCCGCGTATAGACGCCGTTCAGGAAGCGCACGAGCTCTTGCGGTGTGGTGTCGCTCGCTCGCGCGGTGAAGCCCGCCATGTCGGCGAAGAGGACGGAGGCGGAGTCGTAGCGGTCGGCGATCACCTCCTCCTCCTTCAGCCGCTCGGCGATCTTGGGAGGCAGGACGTTCAGCAGCAGCGACTCCGAGCGTTCGTATTCGCGCTCGGTCTCTTTCTCCGCGCGGGCGGTCTGCCGAACTGCGTACAGCACCACCGCGAACAGGATCACCGCGTTGGTGACGGCATTGATGACGAAGTTGGCTGCGACGAACGGCACCTGCGAGGCAAGCAGCTCGGTGTTGGGCGCGGTCACTTGCAGGACGATGATGAGCCCGGTCGCCAACGCCGCCAGCACCGCCGCGATGCGCACGTGCTCGACGCCAACCAAGAGGACCACGACGCCGGTGGCCGCGACAAAGGCAAGTTGCGCCCCTCCGCCGGTGCCGATCTGGTGAACGAGCCGGAAGATATGGACATAGACGAGGAGGCACAGCGCAATTGGCGCGGCCAGCGAGCCAAAGCGGTGCAGCAGCGGGGTCGCCGCCATGCCCGTCGCGATGGCGATTGTGCCGAGTCCGAAGGTCCAGCGCTCGGGGTCGGTGAGGCGCAGAGCGCCGAGGATCAAGGGGACGACGGCGGCACACCAGGCCGCGATGTTCACGGCCCGCAGCCGCCGCGCCACCTTCTCCGGGTAGCCCTCGGTGCCGAAGCTAATGACCCTGGAAAGACGCGACGGCACGCCCGCCCCTACTTGAAGCGCGCCAGCATCAGCCGCGCATCGCGCCCGGTCAAGGATTTTGCCGGCGAAGGGGCGGCGCCAAGGCGGGCTACCAACCCGCCATCCAAGCACTGCCGGGTTTCTAGTGCGCCATCAATACAGGCCGCGCGGCAGCATGCTTCAGCACGTGGTGCGTCGCTCCGCCGAGCAGCATCTCACGCCACCGGCTGTGGGAATAGGCGCCCATCACCAGCAGGCCGACGTCGTGCTCTCCGGCGGCGGCCAGCAGCGTATCGCCGACCGAGCGCAGGTGCGGAGCGACCACGTCTGCATTGGCGATGACTCCGTGGCAACGCAGATAGGCGAGCAGCTCAGCCTGTGATGCCTGACGGTTTTGGGCATGCTTGTCCACGCTGATGACCTTCACCGTCTTGGCCAGCTTGAGGAAGGGTAAGGCGGCGGAGACCGCGTGCCAGCATTGCGGGCTTTCGTCCCAAGCGATCATTGCGTCGTCGGTCAACTTGGTCTCTTGGCGAGAGGGCGCCAGCAACACCGGACGGCGCGTTTGCAGCAGCGATTGCTCGGCGATGTCCTTGAGCGACCCCATCACGGCGGCGCTGGCGGCGACCATCAGGTCGAAAGCCGCCGCGCGCTGGACCGCGATCGTGACGTACGAGCCCTCGCTTTCGCGCCATGAGGCGACCGGAAGCTCCCCGGGTTCCGCATCGGTCGCGACGATCGGGATGCTGTTCTTCGCGCAGGCCTGCACGAGCTCTTCGCGCGCCTCCTCCGCGTACTGCCTGCGCGATTCGGCCACGGAGTCGATTTGAGCCGCGGTAGCTGCTCCGCCGGTATAGCGGTATTCGCCGCTTCCCATCCCCCCGCGAATCGCAGGCGGCGGCTCCGTGATGAACAAGGCCTCGACATGAGCGCCAAACGCCTTGGCGACAGATAGGGCGAGGTCAATCTCGCCGGCGTTCTTCACGGTGCCGGGGAGAGGAATCAAGATTCGCTTTATGGTCATGGCCTTCGAGCCTCGATGCGCCCCGCAGCCACCGCGCTCGTGCCGGGAAGCACCACACCCAGCACCACGCGATCCTCCAACGTGGGAAGCCGTCAAAAGGTTCCCTTGTGCCTAGGCGAGTCTCCGCCGGCTACGCGTGCTTGCCCTTCTCCCAGCCATGCCGGGCGATATTGCGGATCGCCGTCTCCTCGCCCGGCCCCTCCAGCACCGTCGCCATGGAATCGTTCCAGCGGTTCAGATAGCCGAAGAGAGCGATCACCCCGAGGATCTCGACGATATCGCCGTCGTCCCAGTGGCGGCGGAGCTTCTCGCCGATCGCGCGCGTCACTCCGTTCGGGACTTGCGCAGCGGCGACCGCGAATTCGAACGCAGCCTTCTCCGCCTCGCTGAAGTGCGGGCTCGTCTCATAGACCCATATGTCGGCGAGCCGCTCGGGCGTCGCGCCGAAGCGCTCCGCGGCCAGGATCGTATGCGCCTGGCAGTAGCGGCAGCCGGCCGTCAGGCTGGCGAGCGCGCCGATCAGGCGCTTCAGCTCGGGCGTGAGCTTGCCGTGGCATTCCATCACCGCGCGGTTGAGGGCGGTGAAGCTCCTCGCGATCTCCGTCCGGCGCATCATGGTGAGCACCGAGTTGGGCGGAAAGCCGAGCGTTACCTTGAAGAACTCGGCAAGCCGAGCGACCTCCGGATCGTGGTCTTCGGGCAGCGGGTCGACGAGCGGCATTCTCTTTCCTCGCCTGTTCGGTCCTACGCTTTGCTCCCGGTGATGAAACCGAACCGGTCGGTAAAGGACAAGGCGTCTTCGTCGCGATGCCTTGGAGCGCGGCGGGTCACTCCGGCAAGCCGGCTTCGGCCAGGGTCCTCACAAAGCGGTCGAGCTTGCCGGGATCGCGATAGGGCAGCAAGCCGCGGAGCATCGACTGACAGAGGTCCGGGTTGATCTCAAGCGCGCGTTCGACGGCCTGCTTTGCCTCTTCATGCCGGCCCACCCGCGCGAGCGTACCGGCCAGATACGCGAACATCGGCGCAAAGTCAGGACGGCGCACCGCCCCCCGCTGCAGCGTAGTGAGCGCGGCGTCGTAACTACCGGCCTCGAAATACGCCAGGCCGGCATTGAACAGGCCAAGGCTGCGGAGGGGGTCGTGCCGCAGGGCCGTCTCGGCCGAACGCACCGCCTCGTCGGGATCGCCAGACCACGCGAGGATCAACGCGCGAATCGAATGGGAAGCGGCATCGTTAGGTTCAAGCCTGAGAGCGAGGTCCATTTCCGCAATGGCTTCGTCGAACCGGCGAAGCCAAAGCGCTACATATCCCTTTGCGTGACGCCCAAGCGCCAACGTGTCGTCGAGCGCCACCGCCCGGCAGGCGGCCGCATAGGCCAGACCAAGCGGTTCTGCCGGGTCGCGGACCCAGCCGTTGCTGGCAACCTGCAGGTGATTGATGGCGAGCAGCGCATGGGCCCTAGCGTAATCGGGAGCAAGTGCAACAGCGCGCTCGATCAGCCGTTGCGCTTCCACGTTCGCCTCCCGCGTCACCCGATAATGCTGCTCGGTGGCGCGCAGGAGGAGGTCGTAGGCCTCGATGCTCTCGGTCTCGCTCGCGCCCATGCGTGCCGACTCGTCGGGAGTAAGCCGCACCCTGAGCGCATCGACGATCACGCGCGCCAGCTCGTCCTGAAGCGCGAACACATCCGATAGCTCGCGGTCGTAACGTTCCGCCCAGAGATGCCCACCGGTCTTGCCGTCGATCAGCTGAGCCGTCACGCGCACGCGGCTGCCGGCTTTGCGGACGCTGCCCTCCAGGATATGGCCAACGCCGAGCTCGCGGCAGATGTCCGGCACCTTCACCGCACGGCCCTTGTAGGTGAACGCGGAGTTCCGAGCGATGACGAACAGCCCGGAGACCTTGGAAAGATCGGTAATGATGTCCTCGGTAATGCCGTCGCTGAAATATTCCTGCTCGGCGTCGCCGCT
Organism: uncultured Propylenella sp.; assembly: GCA_964487455.1. Lineage (GTDB taxonomy): Bacteria > Pseudomonadota > Alphaproteobacteria > Rhizobiales > Afifellaceae > DASWJZ01. The sequence goes on along the minus strand of CAZARE010000260.1, from coordinate 22,289 downwards.
GATATTGACAAACGGCAGGACGGCTATGCCCGGCCGCTCGGGCGCCTCCTGCACGTGCTTTGCCTGGCCCACCGTCCCTCCCGGCGCATGGGGAGCGATGCGAAAGACCTCGATGGGTCGCGCAATGTTCTTGACGGTCTGGGCGCCGAGCTCCTCGAATGCGAGATTGGCTTTGTTGCGCACTTGATCGCGCACGGCGCGGCTTACGATCACTCCCCCCGGCTCGGCTAGCGCCTCCAGCCGAGCTGCCACATTTACCCCGTCGCCATAGATATCGTCGCCGTCGATGATGATGTCGCCGAGGTTGATGCCAATGCGCAGCTCGATGCGCTCACCCTCTCCTGCGTCGGAATTCCGCTCGGTCATCCCGCGCTGGATCTCGACGGCGCACTCCACCGCATCGACGACACTGGCGAACTCCACCAGCACGCCGTCGCCCATGAGCTTGACGATGCGGCCGTGGTGATGGCCGATCTTGGGATCGATGAGGTCGCGGCGGCGAGCCTGCAGCCGTGCGAGCGTCCCGCTCTCGTCGGCCTCCATCAATCGGCTGTAGCCGACGACGTCTGCGCTGAGAATCGCGGCGAGCCTGCGCTCCACCCGCTCCGCCGTCATGGGGCGAACCTCCTTGCCAAGGCGGTGAAATCTAGGGCGGCGATGGTTGCTAGTCTATCGCAGCGGATGCTCGGCTTGCGGTTACCTCAATCGATCTGCGAAGGGGGCGCGGCTAGTGAACCGCCGGCCATGCGGACTCAAGGGAGAGGTTCCGGCGGAGCTTCGGCATGGGGCTTGCCGCAGCCTGTCTGGTCCTGAAACACTGCACCGCCGGGGGCGCCGCCCGCGCTTTCCGGGCGCGCGAAGGATGGGAGGGCATGCCTTGCAGACGAATTACGGCCAGCCGTTGAACGCGATCTTCCAGTACGCCTATGTGGTCGAGGACCTTGATCGGGCGATGCGCGAGCAGCACGAGCTGCTCGGCGTCGGGCCCTGGTTTTTGACCGACCCCTTCACCCCTGCCGTGGCGCGCTACCGGGGCAAGCCCACACGGCTCACGGCGCAGCTTGCCTTCGCCTTTTCCGGCCACGTTATGATCGAGCTGATCAAACAGCACGACGATTCGCCGTCGGTGTTTCGTGAGGTGGTGGAGCGCAGCGGTTACGGCTTCCACCATTTCGGTCTCAACACGCCCGATTTCGACGCCAGCGTCGCGCGGCTCCGGAAGGAAGGCTACGAGGAAGCGTATTACGACGTCTTCGGCGATGATGTGCGCGTTATGTATTTCGATACGACCGACCGGCTGCCCAGCATGACCGAGTTCGTCGAGCTTACGCCCGGTTGGGAGGCGCTGAAGACCGCCATGTGGTCGGCGACACTCAACTGGGACGGTAGCCGTCCGATCCGGGCCTTCAGCGAGCTCGCCGGGAGCTGAGCCTCTCCGCTCCAGCGTCGAGCCGAAGCGCTCCGCCGCCCGGCAAGCCCCGGCGACTTCGGACGCGTGGTCTGCACGAAGCGCATGGGCGAGCGGCGCTAAAGCTCCACCGCTTTGCCGCGATTCGGCACCAGCACTTTGGCGGCATCGCTCCCCATCTCGGCTTTGAACTTTTCCGCGTCCGGATCGATCATCGGAAACGTGCCGTAGTGACAGGGAACGATTGTCCTGAACTTGAAGAAGCGCTTGCACGCCATGGCCGCGCCCTTCGCGCCCATGGTGAAGCGGTCGCCGATCGGAACAATGCCGACCTGCGGCGCATGCATCTCGTTGATCAGCGCCATGTCGCCGAAAATTTCGGTGTCGCCCATGTGGTAGAGCACCGGCTCGCCCGGGGCCTTGACGACGAGCCCGCCGGGATTGCCGAGATAGACGATCTGGTCGCCCTGCTGGAACGACGAGGAGTGATGCGCCAGCACGAACGAGACTGTGAACCCGCCGCAATCGACCGTTCCGCCAAAGTTGCCCGGGTTGGCGTTCTCCACGCCTTGCGCGGCGAGGAAGGTGTAGATTTCGAAGTTCGACACGAGCTGCGCACCGGTCTTCTTGCAGATGTCGGCCGCGTCGCCCAGGTGGTCGGCGTGGCCGTGGGTGAGGAGCACGTGCGTACAGCCTTCCGCCGGTCCTTCCCACCCGCCATCCCAGGTCGGGTTGCCCGAGAGGAAGGGGTCGATCAGCACGCGCTTGTCGCCGAATTCGAGGCGGAAGCTCGAGTGTCCGTACCATGTGAGTTTCATCGCCGTTCTCCTTCTCGCGGTGAATTATTACTTAGGCTGCGGCTTCAGCGTTTCTATCTAAGGCATTGAGGAAGCTCGCCCTGACATCAGGCATGGGCAGTCCACGAGGCGCATGGACGTGCCGCTCGAGAAAGCCGCCGGTCAGACGGAATCCCTCTTGCAGCCCGGCCCGGTCGGTAGCCGAGGACGTGCCGTCCATGAGGAAGCGCGGCAGGCTGTATAGCTTCTCCGCGTAAGGCAGGCCCGCCGCGCGGCTCACCGCGCGACCGCTCTTCGGCGAGACGTAGGCGAGATCGTCACGGTTGCCGGTGGCGGCGCAGCTTTCGAGGTCGAGCCCGAAGCCGAGCTCGTCCAGCAGAAGCAGCTCGAAGCGCACCATCAGCTCGCCGGCAAGCGCCGGCCGGTCGAGGCAGTCAAGTAGGACGCCGAGCGCCTCGTAGAGGCGCGGATGCGGGTCGCGCTCCGGCAGGAGCCGGAGATGCGCGCCGGCGAGCGCCAGCCCGAAGGCGCCGACGCTCGACTGCATGAGCCCGGCGCTCCGCTCCTTCAGCGGCTCGGCGCGAAAATTGCCGAGGTGCTCGTGAAGCCGCGCCCGCCAGGTGAGCTGAAGCGTGTTGCCGGACTGCAGCACGGGTCTCAGACGCCTGGAGCGCCCGCCCTTGACCAGCCCGAGATGGCGGCCGTGGCCCGCCGTCATCGCCTCCAGGATGACGTCGGTCTCGCCGTGCCGCCGCGTGCCGACGACGATGCCCTCTTCGGACCATTCCATCGCGTGGGAGCCTAGCGAAGTTCGCCGACCCGTTCGATACCGCGGCTCACGGCTTTATCCGGTAGCCGGTCTTGAAGATCCACCATACCGCCGTGAGGCACGCGGCGAGGAACGCCAGGGTCATGCCGAGGCTCACCCAGAGATTGACGTCGGCGATCTCGTAGAAGCTCCAGCGCATGCCGCTGATCAGGTAGACGACCGGGTTGAACAGCGTCACCGTCTGCCAGAACGGCGGCAGCATATCGATGGAGTAGAAGCTGCCGCCGAGGAAGACCAGCGGCGTGACGATGAGGAGCGGCACGATCTGCAGCTTCTCGAAGCTGTCCGCCCATACGCCGATGATGAAGCCGAACAGGCTGAACGTCACGGTGGTGAGCACCAGGAATGTGGCCATCCAGAACGGATGGGCGATCTCGACATCGACGAAGAACCCGGCGGTCCCCAGGATGATGAGGCCGAGGATGATCGACTTGGTCGCCGCGGCACCCACGTAGCCGAGCACGATCTCGATCGGCGAGATCGGAGCCGACAGCACCTCGAAGAAGGTGCCGATGAACTTCGGGAAGTAGATGCCGAAGGAGGCGTTCGAGATTGATTGCATGAGCAGCATCAGCATCAGCAGGCCCGGCACGATGAAGGCGCCGTAGCTGACGCCCTCGATCGCCACGATGCGCGAGCCGATCGCCGCGCCGAACACGACGAAATAGAGCGAGGTGGAGATGACCGGCGACAGCACGCTTTGCAGCAGCGTGCGCGCCGTGCGCGACATCTCGAATAGGTAGATGGCGCCCGCCGCTCGCAGGTTCATGCGTCCCTCTTGACCAGGCTGACGAAGATCTCTTCCAAAGAGCTTTCGCGCGTGGAGAGATCGCGGAAGCGTATCTCCTCCGCATTGAGCGCGGCGAGTAGCCGCGTGATCCCGGTGCGCTCGCCTTGCGTGTCGTAGGTGTAGACGAGCTGCCGCCCGTCGCCTCTCAGCTCCAGCTTGAAAGGCTCTAGCGTCTCGGGGATGCGGTCGAGGTCTGCGTTCAGCTCCAGGATCAGCTCTTTCTTGCCGAGCTTGCGCATCAGCTCCGCCTTCTCCTCCACCAGCATGATCTCGCCATTGTTGATCACGCCCACCCGCTCCGCCATCTGCTCGGCCTCCACGATGTAGTGTGTCGTCAGGATGATCGTGACGCCGGTGTCGGCAAGCCCGCGAATCAGCCGCCACATGTCCTGGCGGAGCTCGACGTCGACGCCCGCCGTGGGCTCGTCGAGAAACAGTATCTCCGGCTCGTGCGCCAGCGCCTTGGCGATCAAGAGCCGCCGCTTCATGCCTCCGGAAAGCGTGATGATCTTGGAATCCTTCTTGTCCCACAGCGACAGGTCCCTCAGGACGCGCTCCACCAGCGCGTGATCCTTCGGCTTGCCGAATAGCCCGCGGCTGTAGTTGACGTTCGCCCAAACCGTCTCGAACGCGTCCGTGGTCAGCTCCTGCGGCACCAGCCCGATCATTTTGCGCGCGGCGCGGTAGTCGCGCACGTTGTCGTGGCCGGCAACCGCCACCGTGCCGCCGCTCGCATTGACCAGCCCGCAGATGACGGAGATCAGCGTGGTCTTGCCCGCCCCGTTCGGTCCGAGTAGCGCGAAGATCTCGCCTTTCCTGATTTCCAGGTCGATGCCCTTCAGCGCCTGGAAGCCGTCGGCGTAGGTCTTCGACAGGTTGTTGACGGAGAGGATCGGCTGCATGGGAGGCCGCTTGCTACACCATGGAACGGCGCGGCGGAAGTCGCGGAACGGCTCTTTTCGGTGTCGTCATCCCCCGAACAAGCCCGGCAACGACGACAAAGGAGCGAGCGTCATGCTAGAGCACCGCCGATGATCCCGCTCTCGGTTCTCGATCTGGCGCATGTCGTCGAGGGCGCCGCGCCGGCCGACGCGCTCAGGAACTCGCTCGACCTCGCCCGCCACGTCGAAAAGCTCGGCTATCGCCGCTTCTGGCTGGCGGAGCACCACAACATGGTGGGCATCGCCAGCGCCGCCACCGCCGTCGCGATCGGCCATGTCGCCTGCGGCACCACCACCATCCGCGTCGGCGCCGGCGGCATCATGCTGCCGAACCACGCACCGCTCGTCATCGCCGAGCAGTTCGGCACGCTCGCCTCGCTCCATCCTGGCCGCATCGATCTCGGCCTCGGCCGCGCGCCCGGCACCGACCCGCTGACGGTGCGCGCGCTCCGCCGCGACCCGAGGGCCGCCGACCGGTTTCCGGAGGACGTGCTGGAGCTGCAGGCGTTTCTCGCCCCGGCGGCGCCCGGCCAAACGGTGCAGGCGGTGCCCGGCGCCGGCACCGAGGTGCCGTTGTGGATTCTCGGATCGAGCCTTTTCGGGGCCGAGCTTGCCGCCGCGCTCGGCCTGCCCTTCGCCTTCGCCTCGCATTTCGCCCCCGCCGCGCTCATGCCGGCGCTACAGCTCTATCGCGCGCACTTCCGGCCTTCGGCGCAACTGGACCAGCCCTACGCCATAGTCGGCGTCAACGTGATCGCCGCGGAGACCGACGCCGAGGCGCGCCGCCTCGCCACTTCGATGCAGCAGGCCTTCACCAACCTCATCCGCGGCACGCGTGGCCGGCTTAGACCGCCGATCGACGACATCGAAGGCTATTGGACGCGAGAGGAGAAGGCGCATGTCGAGCAGATGCTCGCCTGCGCCTTCGTCGGATCGCCCGCGACGATCCGCCCGGCGCTCGAGCGCTTCGTCGCGGACACGCAAGCCGACGAGCTGATCGCGGCATCGGCAATCTACGACCATGAGGCGCGAAAGCAGTCCTATTCGCTGCTCGCGGAGGTGCGCGATCGGATGGAGCGGGCCGCGGCAGCCGAATGAGAGTGAGGCTGGCGCCAACCTCCCACCGCCCTCCCCTGAGGTGCGGCGCGCAAGCGCCGCCTCAAGGGGGTCGAGGGCGACCGCCGAGGCAGCTACTGGTGCGGCCTCGTCCTTTGAGGCCCGCCCTTCGACAAGCTCAGGATGAGGCCGGTCGATGCGACCAGGGATTCACCACATTCAGTCCGATGCCCTCAAAATGGCGGACGTTTTGCGTGGCGAGCGTCGCCTTTCGCGCTTGTGCAATTCCCGCAATCTGAACGTCGCGGATTTCCCCGGGCCGGCCGGCGCGCTGCCGCTCCGCAGCGATGCTGCCTGCGCAATCTGCGGCGGCGAGGTCAAACGGAAGGATCCGCCAGTCGAGGGAACGTTCGAGCAGCCTATCCAGGGCTGCCTCCAGGTTCCGCCGTTTCCGTCCCTTTGCTAGAAGTTCGAGACCGAACCGAAGCTCATAGACGCTGATGGCGGTCGACCAAATAGACTCTCGCGCTTGGTCGTCCAGCCACGCCGTGACCAGTTCGTCCGGCTGATCCTGCATCAAACCCGACAGGACATTTGTGTCGAGAATAATCACTCTTCGAGATTTGCGGGGCGAGCGGGCTGTCCGCGCTGCTCGGGTATCTCCTCGTCCAGACCGAGCCCCCGGAAGAGGTTTGCGATCTCGGTGCCTAGTCCAGGGCGATCGGATTCGTCCTTGTTTACGGCGTTGCGCAGGATGTCGCGCACCTCCTCCTCGGTGCTGCGACCGTGCCGCTTGGCGCGCCTTTGCAGCTTCGCCTTCACGTCGTCATCGAGGTTGCGGACCACGAGCTGAGCCATCAGCGCCTCCGTTTGATATCATGATATCATCCGCGGCGGCACATTTCAACAACGAGGCCGTCACCGCGCTGCCGCTCGCCTCACCTGACCGGCGCCTCCGACAAAGCCTCGTCGTCGACCGCGGGCTCCGGTCTGCCCCAGAAGAAGTCGCGCGCTCCTGAATGCCAGGGGAGCGGATAGGCCCGCAATCCGAACCACAGATCGACCAGCCCGCCATCGGAGACTCCGTGCGCGACGAGCCATGCGTGCCGCTCCGGGAAATCCGCGCTGGCCACCAGCGCGCGCGAGCCGATGGGCGCCAGCAGCCTGAGCCGGACCGCGCCGTAGGGCTCAAAGGGGCTCGCTCCGCGCAGCATGCCGACCGCGTCCGGCCAGCCGAGCACGGCCACCTCCATCTGGCCGGTGCCGATCAGGCTCGCGATGCGTCCCGCCATGGGGGCTCTGGCGACGCGCGGCGCCGCCGTGGGGAGATGCGTCTCCAGCGCCGCGACGACATCCTTGGCGAGCCGGTAGGTCTCCGCGTCCGCCCGATGGCAGCCGATGAGCAAATGCTTCCGCCGATAGACCGCCCACTGGCCGTAGGGTGTGTGGCCGCCGAGAGCAACGGACCCGGCGGCCAGCAGGATTAGTTCGAGCGCCCGGCGCCGGTTCACTCCTCGAAGACGTCCATGTTGAGGACGGCGGTGACGACGAAGTTCGGAACGTCGACCACCTGCCCGACGCGAAGGTCCACCGCGACGCTGGCGAGAATATACGCCTGCTCGCCGGTCAGCCCGTGCTCACGCTGGATGTAGTCGATCATCTTGATCAACGCGTCCCGCGCCGCGAGCGTCAGATCCTCTGAAAGGTTCTCCAGGCTCGCGATCTGTTCCCCTTCGATGTAGGTGAACTGCGGAGGCACCTCGCCCGCCGCCTTAAGCGGCAGCCCGATCGTCTGGTAGAACTTCGAAGGCTCGATATTCTTGATCTGCGCGCCGCCCTCGACTTCCGGTCCCTTGATGACCGCGCCCTGCCCCTTGCGGATCTCCGTCGTCACCGTCACAACCGCGCCCATCTCGATGGCGGTGCCGGACACTTCGCCGTCGCCCTGGGCGTAGTGGACGTCGCCGACGAAGAGCCCGCAGCCGTCGATGAAGCACGGGAGCAGAAGCGTGGTGCCGATCTGCATCTGCTGCACGTCCATGTTGCCGCCGTTCTCGCGCGGCGGGATCGTGCGCAGACATTCGTCGGGGCTGCTGCCGTCCGGACCGCACACGGCGGCGGGCAGCGCGCCGATCGGCTGCGGCGGCAGCGCAACGCCGCCGGCCTCGCCAAGCGCCGTCTCTCGGGCGAGCCAGGCGGTCACTTCCTCCGCGCCCGGCATGATGCCGACCGACCCCATGAACGCCTCGTAGGGCACCCGGACACCGGGCATCTGGTCGGAGACGGCGTGCGTGCGCGAGAGGCGCCAGTTTACCAGGTAGGGCTCGGTATAGATGTCGCGCAGGAAGCCGAAGCCCGGCACGATCACCGTGTACCCGTACTGGTCCGGCTCGATGTCGAGGAGCGTTACGGCGAGCACGTCGCCGCGCTCCGCACCCTCGATAAAGACGGGGCCGGTCATCGGATGCACATAGTTCAGGTCGACGGCGGCGAGATCGTCGGCGTTGGAGTCGAGCGTCAGATCGGAATCGAGCGCGTCGCGCGTATGGAAGACGAGCACGTCGCCGGGATTCGCCCGCGCCACCGGCGGGATCGCCGGGTGATAGCGGTTGAAGCAGTTCGCATCGTCGACGCAATGCGCGCCTTCCTTCTCGATCACCACCCTGGTCTGCCACTGGACATCGGTGGTGTCGGCGCTCGCCGGCAGTGCCGAGGCGCCGAGCGTCGCGGTCAGCGCCGCCAACACCTTAGCTGTTTGTCTCATGCCGCCCTCCTTGCTACCCGCCGCTCGATCGGCAGCGGAGAAAGTCGATGCAAGGAGCATGCCGCTCTTATGCCGGCTCGACAAGCCCAATGCGTCGAGGTGGGCGCACGCTTGACGCGAAGGCTGCGTGGGATGGCCATCGTCGCACGCTCAGGAGGACCACGGATCAACGATGTTCAGTCTGACGCCTTCGAAGTCCCTTGAATTGCGGCGTCGCGAGCGTCGCTTTTCGGGCCGCGACAATTCCGGCGATCTGCATATCCCATGTGCGTTTTCTTCTGGCTGGCGGAGAGGTGCTTGGAAAGTAATGCAGCCCTACCTCGGAAACTCCAGCCCCATCTCCCTGTAGCGCGCCGGATCATCGCCCCAGTTCTCGCGCACTTTGACGAACAGGAAGAGATGCACCGGCCGCTCCACCAGCCTTGAGATCTCCTCGCGCGCCGCCATCGAGATCGCCTTGATCGTCTGCCCGCCCTTTCCCAGCACGATCTTCCGCTGGCTGTCGCGCTCCACGTAGATGATCTGGTCGATGCGGACGCCGTTCTTCTGCTCCGTCCACTTCTCCGTCTCCACGGTGGAGCGGTAGGGAAGCTCGTCGTGGAGGCGCAGCATCAGCTTCTCGCGCGTGATCTCCGACGCAAGCGCGCGGAGCGGGACGTCGGTCATCTGGTCCTCCGGATAGAGGAACGGGCCTTCCGGCATGGCGGCGGCGAAATAGTCGAGCAGGTCTTTCACCCCGTCGCCGGTCAGCGCCGAGATCATGAAGGTGCGCGAGAAATGCCCCGCCTCGTTCGCCTCGGCGGTGAGCGCGAGCAGCGTGTCGCGCTTGACGATGTCCACCTTGTTGAGGATCAGCGCCCGCTCGCGCTCCTGGGGAAATTCCGCGAGCGTCTCAACGATGGCGCGGTCTTCCTCCGTCAGCCCCTTCCTGGCGTCGATCAGGAGCGCCACCACGTCGGCGTCCGCCGCCCCGCCCCAGGCGGTCGTCACCATGGCGCGCTCCAGCCGCCGCTTCGGCTTGAAGATGCCGGGCGTGTCGACAAAGACGATCTGCGCCCTGCCGTTGTTCGGACCCTCGTGGATCGTGATGCCGCGGATAAGGGCGCGCGTGGTCTGCACCTTGTGCGTGACGATCGCCAGCTTCTGGCCGACGAGCGCGTTCAAGAGCGTCGACTTGCCGACATTCGGCACGCCGATCAGCGCCACGAACCCGGCGCGGGTCGCACGCGCGGTGGATTCAGACACGCCCGCCATCCAAGCGAGCCGATGCGGCACCCGCAAACTTCTCCCCTTGTGGGAGAAGGTGCCGGTTGGCTCTGCCAAACGGCGGATAAGGGGTAGCCCTGCAGCGTCGCATCGCGAAACCCCTCACCCGTCGCCTTCGGCGACACCCACTCCCACAAGGGGTGAGGGTCGGCGGAGCCGGCGAGCGCGAAATCACTCCCCCTCCCCCACGCCCTCGCGGCGCAGCACCGCGGTGGCCGCCTCCTGCTCGGCCTCGCGCTTGGAGCGTCCGCGGCCCCGCGCCGGCGCAATCTTCGCGACGCTCACCTCGATCTCGAACTCGGGCGCATGATCCGGGCCGGAGCGCGCGATCTCCACATAGCTCGGCGCATCGGCGCCGCGCTGATGCGCCCATTCCTGCAACGCCGTCTTGGCGTCGTGCAGCGGCCCGCTCATCGACGTGACTTTCGGCTGCCAGTAGCGCTCCACCGTGCGCCGCGCGGCGTCGAGGCCGCCGTCGCGATAGATCGCTGCGATCACCGCTTCGCAGGCGTCCGCCAGCACGCCAGGTGTCGCCGGGCTGCGCCCCTTGCGACCGCCGCCGACCCGCAGATACGTGGCGAGCTGCATCTCGTCGGCGACCTCGGTGCAGGTCTCGCGGCTGACCAGCCGCGCCAGCCGCCGTGACAGCTCGCCCTCGGGCGCTTCGGAGAAGCGCTCCACCAGCATGTCCGCCACGACGAGGCCGAGCACGCGGTCGCCGAGAAACTCAAGCCTCTGATAGCTCTTGCCGGTGTCGGTGCCGTTGATGGCGCTGGCATGGGTCAGCGCCCGGTCGAGCAAGCCCTTGTCAGCAAAGGTGTAGCCAAGCGCGTCTTCCAGCTGGCTCGAATCGCCGCTCGTCATAGAGTCTGGAAGATGCGTTCTGGGCGCACGGTCCACGGCCATTCCCAGAACGCCCAGGCGGGCGCGTCCTCTACGGAGAAGAAGATTATTTCCGCGCGGCCGACCAGGTTCTCCGCCGGGACAAAGCCGACGGTTCCGTTGAGGAAGCGGCTGTCCTGCGAATTGTCGCGGTTATCGCCCATGAAGAAATAGTGCCCGGGCGGCACCTCGAAGACCCGCGTGTTGTCGCCGGGACCGTTGTCGGTCATGTCGAGCGTGATGTAGCTCACGCCGTTGGGGAGCGTCTCGCGGTACTGCCTGACGCCCGGACGGCCGAACCGGTCCCTGCCTTCCCAGTCGCCCGCCGGCTCGCGCTCCACCGCCTCGTCGTTGATGTAGAGGACGCCGTCCCGCATCTGCACGCGGTCGCCCGGCAGCCCGACGACGCGCTTGATGTAGTCGGTGCCCGGTTCGCGCGGCGGCCGAAAGACGGCGATGTCTCCGCGCTCCGGACCGTCGCCTGCCCAGATGCGTCCGTCGATGAAGGAGAGATCGATCGGAAAGGAGTAGCGGCTGTAGCCGTAGCTGAATTTGGAGACGAACAGATAGTCGCCGATCAACAGCGTCGGCTCCATCGAGCCGGATGGAATATTGAACGGGTGATAGAGGACCGTGCGGAAGACGAGCGCGATCAGCAACGCCTCGACGATGACCTTGATCGTCTCCCACGCGCCGCCTTGCTTCGATTGCTTCTCGGCGCGTTGCTCCGCCACGCTCATGACTCCGTCCTGATTTGCCGTTCCCGGAGGTTTAGCGGTCGGCCCGCCCCGCTGCAATTGCCCGGCGGGAGGAGCGCCGCTAATGCGGCGGCTTTGCGGCGCCTTGCACCACCTCGATGATCACAAAGGCCTGCGCCCACGGCCATTCGTCGGAAATGGTCACGTGGATCACCGGCGTTGCCCCGGCGGGCGTGATATCGGCAAGGCGCTTGGCGGCGCCGCCGGAGAGCGTCATGGTCGGCTTCCCGGATGCCAGGTTCACCACCCCCATGTCGCGCCAGAAGACGCCGGCGCGGATTCCCGTGCCGAGCGCCTTGGCGCAAGCCTCCTTGGCTGCGAAGCGCTTGGCGTAGGAAGCCGCGCGCGCGCGCCTCCGATCGGACTTCTTGCGTTCGATCTCGGTGAACACGCGGGACACGAAACGCTCGCCGTAGCGTTCGAGCGTCTTCTCGATGCGCCTGATGTCGATGAGGTCGCTGCCGACGCCTACGATCATTGCGCCGCTGTCGTCGCCGGCGCCCGAGCTTCGTCCATCAGCCTGCGCATGGTCCGCACGCTTTGCTCCAGCCCGACGAAGATCGCCTCGCCCACGAGGAAGTGCCCGATGTTCAGCTCCATAAGCTCGGGAATGGCCGCGACTGGCTTCACCGTGTCGTAGGTGAGGCCGTGGCCGGCGTGGACTTCAAGGCCTAGCGAGGCGCCGTGGCGGGCGGCGGCCGCAAGCCGGTCAAGATGGCGCTCCGTGGCCCGGGCGTCGCCGGCAATCGCCGCTTCGCAATAGGCGCCGGTATGCAGCTCCACCACCGGGGCGCCGAGCCGCCGCGCCGCGTCGAGCTGGCGCGGATCGGGCTCGATGAAGAGGGAGACGCGGATGCCGCGCTCGCCGAGCGCGCCGACAAAGCGCTGCAGGTGATTGTGGCCGGCCGCGGCGTCGAGCCCGCCTTCGGTGGTGCGCTCCTCGCGGCGCTCCGGGACGATGCACGCGGCGTGGGGGATGTGGCGAAGCGCGATGGCGAGCATCTCCTCGGTCGCCGCCATCTCCAGATTGAGCGGCAGCGCGATTTCCGCCCCCAGCCGCTCGATGTCGTCGTCGGTGATGTGGCGGCGGTCCTCCCTCAGATGCGCGGTGATGCCGTCGGCGCCGGCGCGCTCGGCGATGAGGGCGGCGCGTACCGGGTCGGGGACGCGCCCGCCGCGGGCGTTCCTGACGGTGGCCACATGGTCGATGTTGACGCCAAGTCGGAGGGCCGGGGGCGGCCGCGTCACGGCTTCTGCCCCGACGCCGCCGCCATGCTCCCCCCACGCCCCGCCAAGCGCCTGCGGCGCGCCTCTTGATAGGCGGAAACCGTCTTGTGCAGAATAAGATAAGCTAGGACGGCGGCGACGAGCCCGAGCGGGACCGAGCCTATCGCCATGGGCTTCAGTAGCGGCATTAGCTGATCGAAGCTCTTGCTCGTCAGATCTTGCTCCAACTGCGCCGGCGCAGCCCTGCTGGTGCCGCGCATGATGAGGTGGCCGATCTCATAGGTGCTCGCCCAGATCAGGGGAAAGGTCAGTGGGTTGCCGAGCGACGTCCCGATTGCGCCGGCGATCATGTTGGCGCCGAGCAGCCATGTGATCGCCAGCGTGAAGATAAGGTGGAAGCCGACGAGCGGCGTAAATGAGGCGAAGACGCCCACCGCGGCTCCCATTGCAATGGCGTAGGGCGTTCCAGACAGCCGCAGGATACGTTTGACGTAGTAGATCGCGGAGCGGCGCCAGCTCACGCGCGGCCACAGCCACAGCCTGGCACGGCCCCAGAGCCCCGGCATTTCGCGCCGCCTGAAGAGCATCTCAATTCCCCGCTTCGCACTTGCGGCTCGTCCACTGTTGCCGCGCCCAGTCCGGAAGCTCAGTCATTGACACGCCCGGCGCGGCTGACCACCCGCTTCTCTCGCAAATCAGTTACGATCCGGTTCAGATGCTTCAAGTCCCATACTTCGAGGTCGATCTCTATCTCCGTGAAGTCGCGGCCGCGGCTCAGCATCTTCAAATTGTCGATATTGCTGTCAGCTGAGCCGATAGCCTCGGCGATGGTGGCGAGCGTCCCTGGCTCGTTCAGAGCCGAGACGCGAATGCGCGCCGGGAATCGCTCGATCGAATTCTCGGAGATGTCCCAGCGCACGTCTACCCAACGCTCCGGCTCGTCGTCAAACTGGCTGAGTTGGGGCGAATGGATGGGATATATGGTGATGCCCTCCCCCGGGGTCAGTATCCCGACGATGCGATCGCCGGGGACCGCCCCGCCGTCAGGAGCAAAGCGGACCGGGACATCGGCGTCGAAGCCACGTATGGGGATGGCGCTCTTGTCGTTCCCGGCAACCTCAGCCATCGGGAAGCGGAACTTGAGGCTTGAGCGGTCGGATGCGGTCCACCCTTCGTCACTCGCGCCGCCCGTCGCGTTGACGCGTTCCTCGCGATAGTCGGGATGAACCTCCCTGAGCACCGCTTCCGGCGAAAGCTCGCTTCGGCCAATTGCGGCGAGAAGGTCCTCGGCATCGGCCATGTTGAGCCGGACCGCGACGGTGGAGAGCGCCTGGTCATTGAAGCTCTTGCCGGCCTGTTCGAACAGGCGCTCCAGCGTGTGGCGTCCGAGCGCCGCGTACTGCCGGCGCGCTTGGCTGCGGCTGGCTCGGCGGATTGCGGCGCGCGCCTTGCCTGTCACAACGATCGATTCCCACGCGGCCGGCGGCCTTTGAGCGGAGGAGCGAATGATCTCCACTTCGTCGCCGTTCTGAAGCGGCTGGCCAAGCGGCGCCAACTGGCCGTTCACCTTCGCGCCGATGCAGGTATCGCCGATATCGGTATGTACGGCATAGGCGAAGTCGATGGGCGTCGCGCCGCGCGGCAACGCGATCAGACGCCCTTTCGGGGAAAAGCAGAAAACCTGGTCCTGAAACAGCTCCAGCTTTGTGTGCTCAATGAACTCCTCCGGCGCGTCACCTTGGGCGATCTGCTCCACGGTCTGCCGAAGCCAGGCGTAGGCGCGGCTCTCCGCGGCCAACCGGTCGCGGTCGTCGGCGATGCCGTCTTTGTAGAGAGGATGCGCGGCGATGCCGTATTCCGCCACCCGGTCCATGTCCCGCGTGCGGATCTGCAGCTCGACGCGCTGCTGGCGCGGCCCGATAATCGTCGTGTGAAGCGAGCGGTACTCGTTCTGCTTCGGCGTGGAGATGTAGTCCTTGAAGCGGCCAGGGACCATCGGCCACGCGCGATGGACGACGCCCAGCGCGTGGTAGCAGTCCTCCTCGGTTTCCAGCAGAACGCGGAAACCGAAGACGTCGGAGAGCTGCTCGAACCCGACGGACTTGCGCTGCGTTTTCGAGAAGATCGAGTATGGCGACTTCAGGCGTCCGCGAATCTCGGCTGTTGTCCCATGTTTAGCCAATCGGGCAGTGAGATCCTTTTGAACGATCTCGACGAGCGAACCGCTCTTCTCTCTGAGCGCGTCTAGCTTGGCCGCGATGGCCTGGTAGGCGTCCGGATTGAGTACGCGGAAGGAAAGGTCCTCCAGCTCGTCGCGCATGCCCTGCATGCCCATGCGCCCGGCGAGCGGCGCATAGATTTCCATCGTCTCCTCGGCGATGCGGGCACGCTTATCCTCCGGCATATATTGGATGGTGCGCATGTTGTGGAGCCGATCGGCCAGCTTGACGAGGAGAACGCGTATATCCTCCGCGACCGCCAGCAGTAGCTTGCGCAGGTTCTCCGCCTGCTCCGCCTCACGAGAGGCGAGCTCCAGCCGCTGCAGCTTGGTGACTCCCTCGACCAACCTGCCGATGGAGGCACCGAAGAGCAGCTCGATCTCGTCGCGCGTAGCGCCGGTGTCCTCAATCGTGTCGTGCAGAAGAGCGACGGCGATGGAGGCGTCGTCGAGCCTGAGATCCGTGAGGATCGCGGCGACCTCCAGCGGATGCGAGAAATAGGGATCGCCGGACGCGCGCCGCTGCGTGCCATGCTTCTGCATGGCGAAGACATAAGCGCGGTTCAACAGGTCCTCGTTGACCTGCGGGTTGTATGCCGCAACCCTCTCAACGAGCTCGTATTGGCGCATCATCGCCGGCGGGTCCCGCGGAAGCTGAAAGACCTTCCCAGATCAGAGATATAGATACCGTGAAAGCTCTTGCACCCCGATGACCCCCTGCCGCTGGCGGGCAGATGGGCTCAGCCGGGCCCGCCGCCGATAGCGTGCGCCGGAATCCGTTCAGTCGTCCCGTCGTTCGGGTGGGTCGATGCTTTCGAGCCCTCTCAGCAGCTCCTCCTCCGACATGCGGTCGAAGGTCATGTCCGGCTCGTCGTCGGAGCTTTCTGCCTCGATGGGCACCGGCTCCGGCTCATCCACCTCGACATACTTCTGCAACGAGTGGATGAGATCCTCGTTCAGGTCTTCCGGCGACACGGTCTCATCGGCGATCTCACGGAGCGCCACGACCGGGTTCTTGTCGTTCTCGCGATCCACCGTCAGCGGCGATCCGTTGGATATCATACGCGCCCTGTGAGCCGACAGGAGTACCAGCTCGAAGCGGTTGGGGACCTTGTCGACGCAGTCCTCCACGGTGATCCGCGCCATGGATACAACCTCCAAATCTCGGGAATTGGTGACCTGATAAGGTCTCGGTGCGGCTTTTTCAAGGGAGTCCGAGGCTGCATCCCTCCCGACATCCCCCGACGCGCTCCGGGTTTTCCGATCGCCCTTGAACGCCGGCGGAAAATTCCCTATCCGCCAAGCATCCTGATTTCAGCGCCATTTGATCAATTATTGCCTGGAGCTTCCCCATGTTCGACCCCCGCGAGAAGATCGCCGTGCTGATTGACGGCGCCAACCTCTATTCCGCGTCGCGCGCTCTCGGTTTTGACATCGACTATCGCCGGCTCCTCAGCGATTTCCGTCAAAAGGGCTACCTGGTCCGCGCGATCTATTACACGGCGTTGGCCGAGGATCAGGAATATTCCTCTCTTAGGCCGCTAATCGATTGGTTGGACTACAACGGTTACAGGGTAGTTACTAAGCCGCTGAAGGAATTCACTGATTCGCAAGGCCGGCGGAAGGTGAAGGGCAACATGGACATCGAGCTGGCGGTAGACGCCATGGAGATGGCCGACCACGTCGATCATTTCGTGCTCTTTTCCGGCGACGGAGACTTCCGCCATCTCGTGGAAGCCCTGCAGCGCAAGGGAAAGAAGGTAACGGTCGCCTCGACCCTCCGCACGCAACCGCCGATGATCGCAGACGATCTCCGCCGGCAGGCGGACCATTTTCTCGAGCTTTCCGATCTCGCCGACACGGTGGGCCGCGATCCAGCGCAGCGGCAGCAACGCTTCGCGCGCGAACAGGCGGACGAGGACGAGTATGAGGAGCTGTGAGCCCGGCTAAGGCGAGCGAGCCGCCACGCGACTGCCCGCTCTGCCCGCGACTGGTGGAATTCCGCCGGACCTGGCGCAATCGCGAGCCAGGTTGGCATAATGCGCCCGTTCCCTGCTTCGGAGACGATCGCGCGCGGCTCCTTATCGTAGGGCTCGCCCCTGGCTTGCGAGGCGCAAATCGCACCGGACGCCCGTTCACCGGCGATTTCGCCGGCGACCTGCTCTATGCCACGCTGAAGAAGACGGGCTTTGCCCGTGGTGTTTACCAGGCCGATCCGGCCGACAGTCTCACTCTTGTCGAAGCCGCGATCGTCAATGCCGTCAGATGCGTGCCCCCCCAGAACAAGCCGATCCCCGCCGAGATCAATACCTGCCGCCAGTTCCTGGAAGGCGCCCTTGCAGCATATTCTGGCGCGCGCGCGATCGTGACGCTGGGCCGTATCGCTCACGACACGACCCTACGGGCGCTCGGGCTGAAGCCGTCGCAATTCCCCTTCGCTCATGGCGCCGTGCACGATTGCGGCCGATTCCGCCTCTACGACAGCTACCACTGCTCGCGGCAGAACACGAACACCGGCCGCCTCACGCCGAAGATGTTCGAAGCAGTCTTCGAGCAGGCGAAAGCGGGACTGATAGAGGGTTAAGCGACGCTAGTCGGCGTTACCCCTTCTCCCGCAGGAGCCGGCCTTTCTCGCGCTGCCAGTCGCGTGCCTTCTCCGTCTGGCGCTTGTCGTGCAGCTTCTTGCCGCGGGCCGGAGCGATCTCGACTTTGGCACGGCCGCGTTCGTTGAAATAGAGCTTGAGCGGCACGATGGTCATTCCTTCGCGCTGCACCGCCCCGATCAGGCGGCTGATCTGGCGCTTGCGCAGCAGGAGTTTGCGCGGTCGGCGCGGCTCGTGGTTGAAGTGACTTGCCTGCTGGTATTCCGGGATGTTGGCGTTGACGAGCCATATCTCACCGTTCTCGGGGCTGACGTAGGATTCCGCAATATTGGCGCGACTTTCCCGAAGGCTTTTCACTTCCGTGCCGGTCAGCGCGATGCCTGCCTCCAGCGGCTCACCGATCTCATAGTTGAAGCGGGCCTTCCGGTTGACGGCGACGATCTTGCGGCCGGGCGCCTCCTTCTTCGCCATCGCCTCAGTTGAGGAGACCGGCGTGGCGCATTGCGGACTCCACTTCCGTCCGCGTCTCGGGGCCGACAGGCACGATCGGCAAACGCACGTCTTCGGCAATGCGGCCGAGCAGCGACAGCGCATACTTGGTCGGCGCCGGGCTCGGCTCCAGGAAGAGCGCACGGTGGAGCGGCATCAGCCGATCCTGGTAGAGAAGAGCCGTTGCAAAATCCTTGGAAAGGCATGCGGCCTGGAATTCGGCGCAGAGCTTTGGTGCAACGTTGGCGGTGACCGAGATGCAGCCGTGCCCGCCATGCGCCATGAAGGCGAGCGCCGTCGGGTCCTCACCGGACAGCTGGACGAAATCCGGGCCCATGGCGTGCCGTTGGAGGCTCACGCGCGCAAGATTGGCCGTGGCATCCTTCACGCCGACTATGTTTCGGCAGTCCTTGAAAAGCTGCGCCATTGTCTCCACGCTCATGTCGATCACCGAGCGTGGGGGGATGTTGTAAATGATGAGCGGAATTGTGATCGCCGCGGCGACCTCCCGGAAGTGCTCGTAGAGCCCGCGCTGACTAGGCTTGTTGTAATAGGGGGTGACGACGAGCACCGCGTCGGCGCCTGCCCGCTCGGCGTGCCTGGCAAGTTCGCACGCTTCCTTCGTGCTGTTGGAGCCGGCGCCGGCGATCACCGGGACGCGGCCCTTGGCCGCCTCAATACAAAGCTCCACTACGCGGCGATGCTCCTCGTGCGAAAGGGTCGGCGATTCGCCGGTGGTTCCGACCGGCACGAGTCCCGTAGAACCCTCGCGGATCTGCCAGTCGACCAAGGATTGGAAGGCATCCTCGTCGAGCGAGCCATTGCGCATAGGCGTAACCAAGGCTGGAATGGAGCCCTTGAACATAGCGGCCTCGAACGATTCTATCGGACGATATCGGCGCGCCCGGAACAGGGCAAGTCAAGGTTCCGCGGCAAAGGCGGTGGAGACGGACCTGCCAGTCATGATAAGCATACCGCAATGATTTGCCTTAAGCAGATGATCGGATATCGACCCCCCCCCCCTACGCGCCACCGGCTTGTAGCAGGATTGGTCTGCTTGGCTGCGCTGGTGGCTCATCCCGCCGTAGCCATACCCTCTCCGAAGACGGAAGAGCGAATCTTGCTTCCGTTGACGGACGGCGTTCAGGTCGCCGCGGTGGAAAGCTCGAGGCTGCCCAAGCCTCGCCCGGGCGAAGGGCAGGCGATGGAGGGGGCTCAACCCGCCGAGGAACCGTCGGCAGCGGACGAGGACACCTCGGCCGCGGTTCCGCCGCCCGCAGCGGCCGATCAACAGCCGTCCGCCGCGAGCGACGCGCCCTTGCCGCGGCCGCGTCCGCACCTCGGCGACACGGCCAGAGCGCGCTTCCTCGCCCTCGACTTCCACGGTTTTGCTCCGGACTTCGCTCTCAAAGCCACCCTCGACGCGGTGGTCGGCGGACGATACCGGGAAGCCGGCAGCATGGCGGATGATCATGAGGACCCGCTCGTGCGCAAACTCGTGGACTGGCTGGTGGCGCGCGAAAGCGATTCCGGCCTCTCCGCCGCCTACATCATCGATATCCTGAGAACTCATTCGGGTTGGCCGGAGCCGGAAACCCTCCAGCTGCGGGCGGAGCAGGCCTTTCATGCGCTCGGGCCCGAAGGCGAGCCTGTGCTTACATTCTACAGCCAGGTGGAACCGCGCACCGTCGGCGGACGTCTGGCGCTCGCTGACGCTTTGCGCGCGGCGCACCGCAAGGAGGAAGCGGAAGCGGTCGTGCGTGAGCTCTGGCTGAGGTGGCCGCTCTCGTCAAATCAGGCCGGCGCGATGATGACGCGCTTCGGCTCCATGTTGACCGAGGATGACCATCTGTTCCGCTTCCGTCGCCTCGTCCTCAACGGTCAAACGAGCCAGGCCGAGGCGCATGCCGAGCTTCTCGGCCCGGGCTACGACGACCTTGCCCGCGCGACGATCGCCGTTCTCAACCGCAAGGACGATGCCGCGGTATTGCTGCGCAAAGTGGCGCCGAGATACTTCTCCGACCCGCTCTATATTTTCGGCCGGGCCCGCCTGCTCCGACGCTCGGGCCAGCCGATCGAGGCCGCCCGGCTGCTCGTGCAGACCAAGCCCGACCGGCTGCTTGAGGGGAACGGAGATGTCTGGTGGGATGAGCGGCGCGACCTCTCGCGCGTGCTGCTCGACCTCGGCGTACCCGACCTGGCCTATCAAATTGTCGCGGACGCGCGCCCAGAGGGAGAAGGAGACCGAGTCGAAGCAGCGTTCCACGCCGGATGGTACGCGCTGAGGTTTCTTGGGGATCCCGACCGAGCGGAGCGCCACTTTCGCGTTCTGCACACGCTTGCCACCCTGGCCCGCACCAAATCGCGCGCTTCCTATTGGCTGGGCCGAACTCACGAAGCCTGGGGACGCGTGGCGGCCGCACACTTGAACTACATTGAAGCGGCGAGTTTCGGCGGCACGTTCTACGGCCAACTCGCCCGCGAAAAGCTCGGCATGAACACGACTGGTCTGGAACGCACTCCAGAACCCTCTGCACTCGACCGTATCCGCTTCGCGGAGCGCGAATTGGTACGGGTCGCTCGAATGCTGGCGGCCGCCGGCCATGCCGAGTTGGCGCGCCCATTTCTCGTAGCCCTCGGGGAAACGGTCGATACGCCGGGCGAAGTGACGCTGCTCTTGAGCTTGGCGCGCCGGATCGACCAGACGCATGCGGGAATCCGCGCAGCGGTGATCGCAGAGGGACGCGGCGTCAAGGTCGGGGCGCTGCCCGCGCCTTTCATTGGGGTGCCGACGGGGCTTCGCACGCCCGAACGGGTCGACCGCGCGCTCGTATACGCCGTGGCGCGCCAGGAAAGCGCGTTCAACTACGGTGCCGTTAGCCACGCCGGCGCGCGCGGGTTGATGCAGCTGATGCCTGCCACCGCGCAGGCGACAGCTCGCAATATCAGCCTCCCGTTCTCCGTGCAGCGGCTCACCACCGACCCCCTCTACAACGCCACCATCGGCGCACATCACCTCGGCGAGTTGCTGGACGGATTAAAGCGATCCTACGTGCTGACCTTCGTCGGCTACAATGCCGGTCCGGGGCGTGCCTTGCAGTGGGTCCGCAACTACGGCGATCCTCGTGGGGCCGGCGTCGACCCGGTCGATTGGATCGAGCGTATCCCCTTCGACGAGACGCGCGACTACGTGCAGAAGGTGATGGAGAACCTGCAACTGTACCGGTCACGTATCGGGCATCCGCTCTCGCTCAGCGAGGACCTCATCGTTGGCGGCCCTCAAAGCTGAGTCCGCGGGAGCGGGGAACGTCGCCGTCTCGCAGGCGGCAAGCGTAACCGGCGAGTACCGCGGCCAGGTCACCCGCTTCCGCTCGCAGGACGGCCTTTCGCTCGCCATACGCGTTTTCCCCGCAGCAGTATCATCGAGCCGGCTTCCGCTCGTTTGCCTGCCGGGGCTCTCGCGCAACTCCCGCGATTTCGTCCGGCTCGGCCGATATTTCTCTCAGCATCCGACCGATCCGCGCACCGTCGTTGCGGTCGACTACCGTGGACGCGGCCTCTCCGACAGGGACCCCGACTGGCGCAACTACAAGCCCCTCGTCGAAGCCCACGACCTGCTAGCCGCCGCCGTCGTCCTCGGCATCGACCACGCCATCGTCGTTGGCACCTCGCGCGGCGGCATAATCGCCATGTTGCTCGGCGCGCTGCGGCCGGCGCTGTTGGCGGGAGTCGTTCTGAACGATATCGGCCCGGTGATCGAAGGCACGGGACTCGCCCGGATCAAGAACTATCTCTCCGCCCGACAGACGGCCGTCGGCAGCTGGGACGAAGCGGCCGCTCTCGTGCGCGCGACCGCCGAGGGTCAGTTCCCGGCGCTTTCCGAAGAGGACTGGCGGGCAGTCGCCGAAGCGCAATTCGCGGAGACGCGCGAGGGGCTTGCGCCGCAGTTTGACCCGAGGTTGGTCAAGACCATCGACGCCGTGGATTTCACCGAGAAGATCCCGCCTCTCTGGCCGCAGTTCATCAGCTTGGCGCGCGTGCCGGTGCTAGAGATCAGGGGCGAGCTCTCCGACATTCTGAGCGAGCGCACGCTCGATGAAATGGCCAAGCAGCACCCCCGGTTCGAATCCGTCACGGTGCCCGGACAGGGCCATGCGCCGGTGCTCCGCGACCTGAAAACGCTGGAGCGCATCCACGCCTTCGTCGAGAGCTGCGCCGCCCCATAGCCTCGTGCGGATGTGCCGGACTGGCGGAGAGGATG
>CAZARE010000259.1:0-19130 GCA_964487455.1 uncultured Propylenella sp. | reverse complement strand
GTCGCGTGCATGTAGTCGCGGACGATCGGGAGTGCCTCGACGTCGCGAACAAGCTGCAGCTGGAAGACCATCATGCCGCCGTTGCGGAACGCGGCTTCGGAGCCGGCGAGATAGAGATCCCACATGCGGCAGAAGCGCTCGTCGTAGAGATCGGCCGCGACATCCCAGTTGGCGCGAAAGCGCTCGCGCCACGCTTTCAGCGTCTCCGCGTAGTGGAGTCGGAGAATCTCGATGTCGGCGACCAGCAGGCCCGAACGCTCCACCGCCGCCAGCACCTCGGACAGCGCCGGGACGTAGCCCCCGGGGAAGATGTACTTGGCGATCCATGGGTTCGTCGCGCCGGGCGGGCCGAAACGGCCGATGGAATGAAGCAGCATGACTCCGTCCGGCCTGAGCAGACGCCCCGCCGCCCCGAAGAACTCGTCGTAGCGGTGGGCGCCTACATGCTCGAACATGCCGACTGAGACGATGCGGTCGAACGTGCCCTTGAGCGCGCGGTAGTCCTCCAGCTCAAAACGCGCCCTTCCGCCGAGGCCACGCTCATGCGCGCGCTGGTTGGAAATGTCGTGCTGCTCTGTGGAGAGCGTGACGCCCGTGACGTTGACGTCGAACAGCTCGGCCATGAACAGGCCGAGGCCACCCCAGCCGGAGCCGATATCCAGAACATGCTGTCCCGGCTGAAGCGCCAGCTTCGCGGCGAGGTGCCGTTTCTTCGCCCATTGCGCCTCTTCCAGGTCGACCCCCGGCTGATCGAAATAGGCGCAGGAATATTGCATGTCGGAATCGAGGAAGAGGCGATAGAAGCGCCCGTCGAGATCGTAGTGGTGACGAACGTTGCGCCGTGCCCTGGCGATGGTGTTGTTCTGGGCCAGGCGGCGCGTGAGGAGACGGACCCTTCTCGCCGCCGCGGCCATCGGCAGCTTCTGCTGTTCGGCCGCCGCGTCGTTCATCAGAAGCAGGAAGGGGAGCAGCGAGTCGTCCGGGAACTCGATGCGGCCGTCCATGTAGGCCTCGCCGATCGCGAGCTCCGGACTGCGCAGCAGGAGATCCCATTCCGAGCGGCTGTTACGGAAGACGATGCGCGCGGAATGTTCTCCGCCTTCCCCGTATTCGCAGACGGTCCCGTCCGCCCAGGTGACCCCAAGCCGGCCGCGCAGCACGATCCGACGGATCAGGCGATCCAGCCAACGGTTCATCCGCCCCTCCGGCCGCGACGCTTCCACTCCAGTTTTGGGCTTATTCAAATACTGTTCATCATGATACGCAAGATGGGACCGACTGATGGCGGCGCCTAAAGGAACTGCCGCAAGGCGCTGACGATGTTGGCGATGCTGAGGATCGAGACGAGGCATCCCACAAGGATCATCAGCGGTTTGGCGGGGACGCGGGCGGCAAGCAGCGCGCCGAGCGGCGCAGCCGCAGCGCCGCCGATGATGAGCCCGAGGATCACGGGCCACAGCTCCAGCCCGATCGTCACCAGGAAGGTCAGCGTGATCGTGAAGGTGAGGAAGAACTCCGCGCAGTTCACCGAGCCGATGACAAAGCGCGGCGTGCCGCCCGACCCGATGAGGCGGGAGGCGACGATCGGGCCCCATCCGCCGCCCCCGACCGCATCGAGAAAGCCGCCGGAAAGGCCGAGCAGCGTGACGGGATGCGTATTCAGGTCGACGACGCGGCCGGCGCTGCGGAAGGCGCGCGCCAGGATCACGATGCCCATGACGAGAAGGTAGAGGCTGACCACGGGGCGAAGCGTATCGCCCGGGAACGAGGAGAGGAGATAAGCGCCTGCGATGCCGCCGAGCACGCCCGGGATGGCCAGGCGCACGACCAGGCGGCGCTCCACGTTCCCGAGCCGCCAGTGCGAGAAGCCCGAGGCCCCTGTGGTGAAGCCTCCGCGGCGTGGACACTGGCGCTCGCCACGGCCGGCGGCGTGCCGAGCTGGAGGAGAACGCTGGTGGCGGTGACACCGTAGGCCATGCCCAGCGCCCCGTCGATCAGCTGGGCAAAGAACCCGACCGCGATGAATGTGACAAGCTCAAGCATGGAGGCGAGAGGTCTCCATCCGGACAGCGCGTGAGTAAGCGCAGGTTTCCAGGCGGAGGCAAAAAAAACGCGGCAACTGTCCAGGCGGGGCTGGCGGGAAAAATCGTCCCTGCCCGAGGGCAGGTGACGAGCGCCGTGTTCTCAGCGGAGCCGCGGCGGGCGTCCACAGCCTCGAAACAAAAGGAGCGCCCCGCAGGCGCCCCCGATTGCAGCGTAAACGAGTACGGTCAGCTTGCCGGCCGTCCGGCGTCCGCCTCCTCCTCGGCCGAAGCCTCGGTCTCCTCCTCAGGCGACGCGCCGGCGTCGAACAGCTCCTGCGCGGCGGCTTCTGCCGCATCCTGCGCCTCTTCCGCTTCGAGCAGCGCCTCGGGTCGGGCCAGGTCCTCGCCACGCGCCTGCCGCTCCGCCTCGTCGGAGGAGCGGGCCACGTTGACGATGATCGGCACCTCCACCTCCGGGTGGAGCGCGATCCGCACTTCATGCATGCCGATCGCCTTGATGGCGCGGTCAAGCCTCACCTGCCGCCGCTCGATGGAAAAGCCAGCAGCGTCGGTGGCGTCGGCGATGTCGCGCGTGGAGACCGAGCCGTAGAGCTGGCCGGTCTCGCCGGCCTGACGGATGACGACGAAAGTCTTGCCCTGAAGCTTCTCGGCAACCGTCTCGGCCTCCTTACGGGCCTCCAGGTTGCGCGCCTCGAGCTGCACCTTCTCGCGATCGAAGCGCTGGCGGTTCGCTTCGTTGGCTCTGAGCGCCTTGCCTTGCGGCAGGAGGAAGTTGCGGGCGTAGCCGGCACGCACGCGAACCACATCGCCCATCTGACCGAGCTTGGCGACGCGCTCCAACAAAATGACATCCATGACATCCGTCTCCTTGCTGTCCCGCTTGGTCAGCGGTTAGGGGCGTGCCGTCCGGCCGGCCCCAGCGATGGCCGCAAACCCTAGCTCAAGACGTAGGGCAGGAGACCGAGAAAGCGGGCCCGCTTGATGGCTCGCGCCAGTTCGCGCTGCTTCTTGGCCGACACGGCGGTGATGCGCGAAGGCACGATCTTGCCGCGTTCGGATACGTAGCGCTCCAAGAGCTTCACGTCCTTGTAGTCGATCTTGGGCGCGCCCTCCGTGGAGAAGGGGCAGGTCTTGCGGCGACGATGGAACGGCCGGCGCGTGGGAAGCTGTGCAATATCAACCATCAGGATGGTGCTCCGTCCTCATCTTCTCGCTTACGCTCACGGTCGCGGCGCCGGCGCTCATCGCGCTCCTTCTTCTGCATCTGAACCGAGGGCCCGTCATCCAGCTCGTCCACGCGGACGGTCAGGAAGCGCAGCACGTCCTCGTTGATCCGCATCTGCCGCTCCATCTCCGACACCGCCTGATGGGGCGCGTCGATGTTCATCAGCGTGAAGTGGGCCTTGCGGTTCTTGCTGATGCGGAAGGCGAGGGTCTTCAGCCCCCAATACTCGGCCTTGCCGACTGCGCCCCCACCCTCCTCGACGACGCCCTTGAACTGCTCGACAAGCTCGTCGACGCGCTGCGCGGACACGTCCTGTCGCGTGAGAAACACATGCTCGTAGAATGCCATTCGGCTGCAGCCTTTCCATTAGCGACCCGCCTTCAGCGCGGAGCCTCGTCGAAGCCTCGGGCGGCAACGCCGCGGAAAGGCTTTCTGACGCCTTCGAGAGCGGAGACACTGGAAACCGGAGCGGTCTTGCCGCTCCTGCGGAGCCACGCGGGCGCCCGCTTTCCGTTCAGCCCCCGGCCGAAGCCGGTCGCGAAGAGCGCTATCTAGAGGGATTCTGCGGGTGTTTCAACTGCCTGGGACAGATTGCTGCGGGGAGACGCGCGCCCTGTCGATAGCCAAACCCTGCTCTTACCAACATGGCCGAACGCCAGAACTGAGGGCATTTGTGGCAAGCACGGCTCAAAGAGTGAGCGGCTTGCGGCTCACCAAGAACCAGGTCAGCATTTTGCCTTTGCCTTTGACCTCTATCGCGCCGCGCGCCTCCAGCACGAAGCCATCCTTCAAGCGCTCGTACATTTCCTGCGAGACTTGAATCTTCCCCGCGGTTCCCGTGGCTTCCATGCGGGCGGCGACATTTACCGCATCGCCCCAGACGTCGTAGAAGAACTTCCGCTTGCCAACGACGCCGGCGACAACCGGCCCGCAGCTGATGCCTATGCGCATCGGCACGTCCCGCCCACGTGGGTCACGCCATTCCAAGGCGGCGTCGCGCATGTCCAATGCCAGTAGTGCCAGCGCGTGCGCATGGTCGGGCCGCGCTACAGGCACGCCGCTCACCACCATGTAGGCGTCGCCGGACGTTTTGATCTTCTCAAGACCGTGCTCCTCCCCCAGCCGGTCGAAATCCGAGAACACGCGGTCCAGAAATCGCACGAGATCGTCCGGCGCGGTTTCGCTCGCCTGCGCCGTGAATCCCGCCATGTCGGCGAACAGTATGGACGCCTCGTCGTACTTGTCGGCGATGACAACATTGCTCTCGGTCTTCAATCGAGCGGCGATGGGGGAAGGCAGGATGTTGGTGAGCAGCCGCTCCGATCGCTCATACTCCCGCTCGGCAGCGTTCTCGGCGCGCGCAGCCGCGCGGAGCGCGTAGGACACGATCAGAAGCAGAGTTCCGCAGCTGACGACGGTGTTCGTGACAAGGCTCGCGACGAGCAGCCAATCCGGGAGCAGTCCGGTGTCATAGGGCACCGTCAGCATCACGCCAACGATCAGGGCTGCTCCGACCGCGCCGGAGGCCATCGTAAAGACAACGTGGTGGGGGCCGACGTACAACACAATCAGCGCCACGCCGATCAGATAGTAGAACTGAATGCCAATGCCGGTGCCGAGGAGGAGAATGTAAGCGAGGAGGTCCGCATAGAAAATGACCGTGATGGCAACCGGTCCGGCCAGATGGCCCAAGCGATGGAGCAGCGGAACGCCGGCGTAGAGCAGCATCGCCACCGCGTTTCCAAGTGCAAGCCACCAGAACCGCGTGAAGTCGAGGAGAAGAACGACGGCGTAGAAAGCGTGCGTGGCCGAGGCGATCCAGGTGGCGATGTTCAGGACCCGCAGCCGCCGCGCCACCTTTTCGGGGTAGCGCTCGGTGCCGAAGCGGATGTTCGGAAGCAGGCGCACGTGGCTGCTCGCCCCTCGCCGATCCTGCGGGCGCTACCAGACGCGCCGTCCCGAAGCCGGTCGCGAAGCCGCTCTTATAGGGCCTTTCCGCGCCGCTTCAAGGCGCCCCGCGGACCTCGCGCGGAGTGACCATGACGCCTGGTTTGACAGAGACAAGACGCTTCGATATCGGTCTGGTGAATTACTAAGCTACTTCAATCACTTGAAATAACCTGAGGCTCGATTTGACAGTCACAGACGGAGCGGCCGGTTCGCGGCGCGCTGAACGGCTGTCCAAATGGGCCGGCCCGCTGACGGTCGCTGCGCCCTTCGTGGCTTCGGGCGTCGCCTGCGCCGCCCTCGGCATTACCGAGGCGAAGGCTTATTACGGGGAAGACGGACCGGTGGAGATTGGCACGGCGGTCGTGCTCCCCCTCACCGCCGTGCTCTATGTCATGTGGATGAGCCGGCTTGGCCTTCGCAGCCTGGTCCCGCCGTTCATGCTGCTCCTGATGACCGCGCGCGAGCTCGATGGAGACAAGTGGTTCACCGAGAAGACCCTCCTGTCCACCGGCTACTATTTCGACAATCCCGGCGTGCCGTATAGCGAGCGCATCGTTGTCGGCGCGGTCGTCGCGGCGATCGGCATCATCATCCTTCGATTCCTGTGGAACAATCGATTCGGAATCCTCGCGGCCGTGGGCGCCTGCCAGCCCTATTGCGTGTCGCTGCTCCTTGCCTTTGGCCTGATGGGAGCGAGCCAAATAATGGACGCGGCGAGCCGCACATATCTGTGGCTTGTCGGGACTCGCATGCCGACGCTGGTCAGCAATTTCACTGGGATCATGGAGGAAACTGCCGAGCTCGCCATGGCGCTGGCGTTTCTCATGGCGCTCCTGCAGCTTCGCTTTGATACGGAACGCAACGCGCTGCCGGTTAGCGGTGCGCGCGGCCGCGGAACGTCGCTGAACCAAAACGGCGATGGATGAGGCATGACAGCGGCGTTTCTCTTCCCCGGCCAGGGGAGCCAGGCCGTGGGCATGGGGAAAGCGCTTGCCGACGCCGTGCCGGCGGCGCGAGCGGTGTTCGAGGAGGTCGACGAGGCGCTCGGCGAAAAGCTCTCAGCCATTATCTTCGACGGGCCGGAAGACGTGCTGACGCGCACGCGCAATGCGCAACCGGCGCTGATGGCCGTCAGCATGGCGGCGCTGCGGGCGCTGGAAGGCGAGGGCGTCTCCGTTGGCAAGCACGTGGCATATGTCGCCGGTCACTCGCTCGGCGAATACTCGGCGCTTGCCGCCGCGGGAAGCTTCGCCATCGGCGATACGGCGCGACTCCTCCGCCTGCGGGGCGAGGCCATGCAGAAAGCGGTTCCGGAAGGAATGGGCGCGATGGCGGCGCTCCTCGGCCTCGACCTGGAAGCGGCGGAGAGCGTGGCAAGGGAGGCGGCGACGGAGGAAGAGGTGTGCGAGGTCGCCAACGACAACGCGCCGGGACAGGTGGTCGTCTCCGGGCACCGACCCGCGGTGGAGCGGGCGACGGAGATCGCCAAGAAGAAGGGCGCCAGGCGCGCTATGATGCTGACCGTGTCCGCCCCGTTCCACTGTGCGCTGATGGAGCCTGCCGCCGAGATCATGGCGAACGCGCTCGCCGGCATACACATCCACCCGCCGGCGGTGCCGTTGGTTGCGAACGTGCTGGCCAGGCCGCTCAGCGATCCGACCGAGATCCGTCAGCGGCTGGTCGAGCAGGTCACGGGCATGGTGCGCTGGCGGGAATCGATGTCGTGGGTCGGCGAGCACGGCGTCGACAGGCTGGCGGAGATCGGCGCAGGGAAGGTCCTGACCGGTCTGGCCAGGCGGGTCGTGCCGGATGCGACGGCGGTCAGCGCCGGAACGCCGGAGGAGGTGGCGGCGCTTGCCGGCGCGCTCTTGAGCTGAGGGAGGCGGCATGTTTGCTCTGGAGGGGCGGCGGGCGCTGGTGACCGGCGCCAGCGGCGGGATCGGCGGCGCGATCGCGGAGGCGCTCTATCTGCAGGGCGCCACGGTGACGCTCTCGGGGACGCGGGCCGAGGCGCTTCAGGCGCTCAAGACGAGGCTCGGCGAGCGGGCGCACGTCGCGCCGGCCGATCTCGCCGATGCCGCCGCCGTCGATGCGCTGGTGCCGGAGGCGGAGCGGCTGATGGGCGGCCTCGACGTCCTCGTCAGCAATGCCGGCCTCACGCGCGACGGTCTCGCGGTGCGCATGAGCGACGAGGACTGGCAGCTCGTCCTCCGCGTAAACCTGGAAGCGGCCTTCCGACTCTCCCGCGCGGCGCTCAGGGGCATGATGCGCCAGCGATTCGGCCGCATCATTGGCATCACATCGGTTGTCGGCGTCACCGGTAATGCGGGCCAGGCGAACTACGCCGCTTCCAAGGCCGGCATGATCGGCATGTTGAAGGCGCTCGCCATGGAAGTCGCGAGCCGCGGCGTGACCGCGAACTGCGTCGCGCCGGGCTTCATCGAAAGCCCGATGACCGACCGTCTCAACGAGAAGCAGCGCGAAGCCATCCTTCGGGCAGTGCCCGTCGGGCGGCTCGGAACAGGGGCGGAGATTGCCGCCGCAGTGGTCTACCTGGCGAGCGACGAAGCCGCCTACGTCACCGGCCAGACGGTGCACGTCAACGGCGGCATGGCGATGATCTGAGGCAGGCCTCTCTTTGCTCCGGAGGGCCGCAACTCCGCGGGTTTGGGCTGCTAGTCAAGCTGCGGGAAACGTGTTAACGACCCGCGCAAATGCCACCTGCACAGCCGAGGTGCAAGGGCCGGCGAAGGCTCTTCGCCGATCGCTAGTACCGGGTCGTCAGATGATCCGAGGACGAGGAATTGATTATGAGCGACAACAGCATCGAGGCGCGCGTCAGGAAGATCGTCGTTGAGCATCTCGGCGTGGAAGCGGAGAAGGTGACCAAGGAAGCGAGCTTCATCGACGACCTAGGCGCCGACAGCCTCGATACCGTTGAGCTCGTCATGGCGTTTGAGGAGGAGTTCGGCGTCGAGATTCCCGACGATGCGGCGGAGACGATCCTGACCGTCGGCGACGCGATCACCTTCCTAGAGAAGAGCACGTCCTGATTGTAGGACGAGACCCGCATCATGCGGCGCGTCGTCGTCACCGGGCTCGGCATGGTGACGCCGCTTGGTAGCGGCGTTGAGACGGTCTGGCCGCGGCTCCTCGCGGGCGAGAATGGCGCCGTGCGCGTCACCGATTTCGAGGTCTCCGACCTACCCTCCCAGATCGCCTGCCGCATCCCACGCGGCGACGGGTCGGACGGCACCTTCAATCCCGACGCCTCCATGGAGCCGAAGGAACAGCGCAAGGTCGACGACTTCATCATTTTCGGCATGGCCGCGGCGGACGAGGCGCTTTCCGACGCGGGATGGCAGCCCAAGAGCGACGACGACCGCTACGCAACCGGGGTGCTCTTCGGGTCGGGAATCGGCGGGATCGATGGGATCGTGCAAGCGGGCATCACCCTGCACGAGAGGGGCCCGCGCCGCATCTCGCCGTTCTTCATTCCCGGCCGGCTGATCAACCTCGCCTCCGGCTATATTTCGATCAAGCACGGGCTGAAGGGCCCGAATCACGCGGTCGTCACCGCGTGCTCGACGGGAGCGCACGCCATCGGAGATGCCTCGCGCCTCATCGCGCTCGGCGATGCCGACGTGATGGTGGCCGGCGGCACGGAATCCCCCGTCTGCCGCATCTCGCTCGCCGGCTTTGCCGCCTGCCGGGCGCTGTCCACGGGCTTCAACGACGCGCCCAAGAAGGCGTCGCGGCCCTACGACCGCGATCGCGACGGCTTTGTCATGGGGGAGGGCGCGGGCGCTGTGGTGCTGGAGGAGATCGAGCACGCCAAGGCGCGCGGCGCCAGGATCTACGGCGAGGTCATCGGCTACGGCCTGTCGGGCGACGCGTTCCATATCACAGCGCCCGAATCGAGCGGTGACGGCGCCTATCGCTGCATGAAAGCGGCCTTGAAGCGGGCCGAGCTCGATGCATCGGAGATCGACTACGTCAACGCGCACGGGACCTCCACGCCGCTTGGGGACGAGATCGAGCTCGGCGCAGTGGAGCGGGTCATGGGCAACGCCGCTGGTGGGCTCACCATGTCGTCCACGAAATCCGCGGTGGGACATCTCCTGGGGGCGGCGGGGGCGGTCGAGGCCATATTCTGTCTTCTCGCGATTCGCGACAACGTCGCGCCGCCGACGCTCAACCTGGAGAATCCATCGGTGGACACGCCGATCGATCTGGTTCCCTTGCAAGCGAAGGAGAAGACCATCGATACGGCTCTTTCCAATTCGTTCGGGTTTGGGGGGACCAACGCGAGCCTGGTGTTCCGCCGTGTGTGAAGGTCTTCCGGTTTTCGCCACATTCAGCGCTAAGGAACCGCGTTCGGCGCAAAGCGAACGGGCCGGATGACAAGAGACCGCAATCGTCCCAGCGAGTTCGACCCGGACATGCCGGCGGTGGCGCCGCTCGACATGCCGCTTGCCGACGAGCCGCAGCGGACGCCTCGCCGGCGTATCTCGCCGAAGAGCCCGCGCCAGGTGCTGCAGCCGGAGGCGGCGCCTCCACCTCCGCCCCGGTCGCAGAAGGCGCGCCATCCGCTGGTGGTCGTGCTCAACTTCTTCGTGATGACCGCCCTGCTTGTGCTGCTCGGCGTTGGCGGCGCGTTCTACTACGGGAGCCAGCAATTCAATCAGCCGGGGCCGTTGGCGGAAACGACCAGCGTGATGGTGCAGCCGGGCTCCGGCCTCGACTCGATCTCCGCACAGCTCGCCCGCCAGAATGTCATAAGCAGCCCGCTCGTCTTCACGGCAGCGGTCCGTCTGGAGGGGGTGGCAAGCGATCTGAAGCACGGCGAGTACCTGTTTCAGCCGGGGGTCAGCATGCGCGACGTGCTCGACGACCTGGTGTCGGGGCGGTCGGTGTTGCATGCCATCACGTTTCCCGAGGGCTGGACCAGCCAGCAGATTGTCGATCGGCTCAATGCGGACACGATCCTTGCCGGCGAGATCGAGGAGGTCCCGCCGGAGGGCGCGCTGATGCCCGACACCTACAAGTTCACGCGCGGCGCAACGCGGCAGCAGATGATCGATCAAATGCGACGCGTGCACGAGCGCGCGGTCGCTGAGATCTGGGCGCGCCGCGCTCCGGGGCTGCCGATCGACACACCGGAGGAGTTCGTGACACTCGCTTCGATCGTGGAGAAAGAGACCGGCCGGGCGGACGAGCGGTCGCGCGTGGCCCGCGTGTTCATCAACCGCCTGGAAAGGGGGATGCGGCTCGATTCCGATCCAACGGTTCTCTACGGGCTCTTTGGCGGCGCCGGGCGGCCCGAGGGACGCCCGATCTACCAATCGGACCTCGACAAGCAGACTGACTACAACACCTATCGGATGACCGGGCTTCCGCCGACGCCGATCGCCAATCCGGGTCGCGCGGCGCTGGAATCCGTTGCCAATCCCTCGCGCACGAACGAGCTCTACTTCGTCGCCGACGGAACCGGCGGACACGTCTTCGCTTCGACGCTTGAGGAGCACAACCGCAACGTGGCGCGCTGGCGGCAGATTCGGGCCGCGCGGGAAGCGGCAGAGGCGGCGGCGGGCGAAGAGGCGGCAGCCGAAGAGGGAGAGGCGCCGGCGGAGGACGCGTCCGGCGAGGGCGAATCCGCTAATCCATAGGGCCGGCGCCGCCGGGTTGTTGCCTGATCCCGCCGCGTTTAGAGTTTCCGCACCGAACCGCCGGGGATCGATGGCGCTGTCCAGCATGACCGGCTTCGCCCGCACCTCGTTCGAGGTCGATGGGGCGAAGTTCTCCTGGGAGCTGAAGAGCGTAAACGCGCGCGGCTTGGAGATCAGGCTGCGTCTGCCGCCCGGGCTAGACCACCTGGAGGCGGAGGTGCGCGCGCTGGCGCGAGCCGAGATCGCTCGCGGAAGTTGTTTCTTCCTGCTGCAGAAAGAGACCGACGGCGCCCGTCCGCACCTGATGCTGAACGAGGAGGCGCTGGCCCTCGTCGTGGCGGCGGCCCGCCGACTCGCCGCGGTGGATGGGATCGCCATGCCGACCGCCGACGGTCTGCTTTCCATCCCCGGGGTCCTGCAGGACGGCGGCGCGACCATCGAGGGAGAGGCGGCGGAACGCCGCGACGCGGCCATCCTCAACGCGCTCGGTGAAGCCATCACGGGCCTGGCGGCGGCAAGGTTGGAGGAAGGCGCGCGGCTGGCTGCCGTGCTTGACGAACAGCTGACCGTAATCGGGCGGATGGTGGACGAGGCGGACGATATCTCGGCCGAGGCGCCGGAGCTGCTGAAGGCCCGCATACGTGAACAGGTGGCACTGCTCACGCAGGATAGAAACGAGCTCAGCCCGGAACGGCTGCACCAGGAGGCGCTTCTCGCCGCGACGCGCTCCGACGTGCGCGAGGAGCTCGACCGGCTGCGGTCGCACGTCGCCAGCGTGCGTGACCTCATCCGGACCGGCGGAGCCGTCGGACGGCGCCTCGATTTCCTGGCACAGGAATTTAACCGGGAGGCCAATACGCTGTGCGCCAAGGCTTTCGACCGCCGGCTTACGGCAGTCGGCATCGAGCTCAAGGCGACGATCGACCAGTTTCGGGAACAGGTGCAGAACCTGGCATGAGCATTCGGCTAGCCCGCAGAGGACTGGTGTTTGTGCTGTCCTCGCCCTCCGGCGCGGGAAAATCGACCTTGGCGCGGCTCCTTCTGGCCGAGGAAGACGACCTGACACTGTCGATCTCGGTGACAACGCGCCCGCGGCGCGCGAGCGAGGTGGATGGACAGCACTATCACTTCATCGACAAAGCGGCCTTCATGCGCATGCGCGATCATGGCGAGCTGCTCGAATCGGCCGAAGTGCATGGCAACCATTACGGGACTCCGCGCGAGCCTGTGGAGAAGGCGCTGGGTCAAGGACAAGACGTGCTCTTCGACATCGATTGGCAGGGGACCGAGCAGCTCTCGCAGAACGAGGCGCATGCCAGCGATCTCGTGCGCGTCTTCGTGCTGCCTCCCAATTTTCGCGAGCTGAAGGCGCGGCTCGAGCGACGAGCGGAAGACAGCGCCGAGACGATCGCGCGGCGCCTCGCGAACGCGCTCTCCGAGATCGGAAAGTGGATGCAATACGACTACGTGATCGTGAACGAGGACCTCGGCGAGTCGTTTCCGATGGTGCGCGCGATCCTCAAAGCCGAGCGGCTGCGGCGCGAGCGAATCGTCGGGCTCGAAGGCTTCGTCGAGGGCCTGCTGACGGAAGCGGACGCGGCCGTGCGCGCGGCGGAGTCAACCCTGGTCGGCGCAAAGCCTGGCAAGCCGTAGGAAGCCCTCCACGGGCACCTGCTCGGCGCGCAGGGTCGGCGTGATGCCTACCTCGGCGAGTATCGGCCCGGGATCGGGCCAGAGGCCCCTGAGACTGGATCTGAGCATCTTGCGCCGCTGGCCGAAGGCGGCAGCGGTCACCGCCTCCAGCGAGCGGACGGGCAAAGGCTCGGCGTTGGAGCGCGGCTCCAGCCGCACCAATGCGGAGATCACCTTAGGCGGCGGCGTGAAGGCGCGGGCCGGCACTTCAAACAGGATTCTCGGGTGCGTGCGCCACTGCGACAGGACCGCCAGCCGACCATAGTCCTTGGAGCCCAGCCGTGCGACGATGCGCTCCGCCACCTCGCGCTGGAGCATCAACGTCAGGCTGGCCCAATAGGGGGGCCAGGGCTCGGCCGAAATCCAGCCGGTCAGGAGCGGCGTGGCTATGTTGTAGGGGAGGTTCGAAACGATCCGCATGGGGGCGCCCTTTGCCAGCCCGGCATAGTCAACGGAAAGCGCGTCCGCTTCGACGATGGTCAGCCGGCCGGGGGCGGCGGCGGCGATGGCCTGAAGCGCGGGTAGCGCGCGCCGGTCGCGCTCGATCGCGGTGACATGGCCGGCCCCCTCCATCAGGAGCGCGCGCGTCAGACCGCCCGGGCCGGGCCCCACCTCCACAACGTCACAATCCGCAAGCGGCCCGCCGGCGCGGGCGATACGCCGCGTCAGGTTGAGGTCGAGCAAGAAGTTCTGGCCCAACGCCTTGCGCGCGGAGAGACCGTGCGCGGCGATGACGTCCCGAAGCGGCGGCAATGCCTCCAGCGCCGCAATGTCGGTCAAGCGGGCGCCTCCGCGCGCGCCAGCCGATCGGCCAGCTTCAGAGCGGCGATCAGGCTCGTCGCGCGCGCCTTGCCCGTCCCGGCTAGCGTCAGCGCCGTGCCGTGATCGGGGGACGTGCGGACAAACGGCAGGCCCAGCGTCACGTTGACGGCTTCGTCGAAGGCGAGCGTCTTGATGGGGATGAGCGCCTGGTCGTGGTACATGCAAAGCGCGGCGTCGTAGCTCTCGCGCGCCTCGGCGTGGAACATGGAATCGGCGGGGAGAGGGCCGGTCGCGGCGATGCCCGCGGCATTCAGCGCCTCCACCGCGGGCCGCACGATGCGCTCGTCCTCCTCGCCGAGCATGCCTTCCTCGCCGGCATGCGGGTTGAGCCCGGCGACGGCAAGCCGCGGCACGGAAACGCCGAAGCGGCGCGCAAGGTCGTGCGCGGCGATCTTGCCCGTCTCAACAATCAGATCGGTGGTCAGCCGCTGGGGGACGTCCGCCAGCGGAATGTGAACGGTGACCGGAACGACGCGGAGGCCGGGAGCCGCGAGCATCATCACCGCAGTGACGGCGCGCCCGTAAAGCTCCTGGCTCAACGCGCCGAGGAACTCGGTGTGGCCGGGAAAGCCGAATCCCGCCACGTCGAGCGCCTTCTTGTGGATCGGATTGGTGACGACCGCCGCCGCCGCGCCGGCGCGCACCATGCCGACGGCCGCGCGGATGGATTCCACGACGTGGCCGGAGTCCTCGCGCTCCACGCGGCCCGGGGAGCCGCGCAGGCGCGGCGCGCCGCCCGCACAGGGAATGGCGTGCGCGAAGCACGCCGCTGCTTCGCTTGCTTCCACGACGGAGACGCGAACATCTCGTCCGAGCGCCTTGGCGCGTCGCACGAGGACCTTGCTGTCGCCGACGAAGATGAAGGGCGGGATGTCGGCGGTCTCGCGCGCCAGCCATGCCTCGATGGTGATGTCGGGTCCGATGCCAGCCGGCTCGCCGACCGTGAGCGCGAGCGGCCTGCCGGCTTTCGTCACCGGTATTCGATAACGGCGTCGGAGCGGAGATCGCGAAGGTAGCGGCGCGCCAGCAGCTGGCCGCGCTCGCTGGAAAGCTCCTGGCGCGCCTCGACCTCCGCCTCCGTCTCGCCGGAGATCTCATTCCTCGCGCATATGGCGACGATCTGGATGCCTCCCGAAACTTGTTCGGGCTCGGTGACACTCCCGACGTCGAGGGCGGCCAGCTCCGCCTTCATGTCGGGGGGAAGCTGGCTTTCCTCGCGCCGGGCCGGCGGTCTCACCACGATGCCGGGCCTGCCGCCCGCCTGCTGCAGGCTCTGATCGCATCCCTGGAAGGCGCTGCGGAAGGAGGCTGCTTCCTTTCGCTGCTGCGCCGCTACCCCGGCGCCGGCGCCATCGGGCACCACGAAAATGATCTGCTGCAGCAGGTATTCGGTTGCGGTGCGCTGCTCCGCCGGCGCCTCGCGCTTGGTGAGCGCCGCGGCCACGTCCTGCTCGCTGATGCTTATCGTCGCGCGGAAGCGGCTGCGCACGATCGTCGACCAGGCCATGTTGGCGCGCAGGAAGTCCTTGAACGTCCGCGCGTCGAAGCCGGCTTGACGCATCGCCTGTTCGAACTGCGCCGCCGAAAGGTTCGCGGAGCGCGCGCGCGCGGCGAACTCAGATTCGACCTCGGCGTCGCTCACCTGCACGCGCCGTAGCGTCGCCTCCTGCAACATTAGCTTCTCGTCGATGAGTTGCTCGATCGCCTCCTTCTCGCCCTGCCGGCCACCCGAGAACGTGCTGACCATCCTGGTCCGCTGCTGGATGTCGTAGGACGTGATCGGCTGGTCGTTCACCAGGATGCGGATGGAGCTCTGGCCCCAGGCGGGTGAAACGGCGAAGCCGACCGCCGCCGCGAGCAGCAGCGCTAAGATCAAGACCGAATGCCGGATGCGCAACGGCAAGACGTGGGGGACAGGCATCATCAAAAACGCTCCGAGCGGGGGGGCACCGCGATTCGAGAGGGCATTCTAGCCGCCAATCTGTCGAAAATCCGGCGTCCGGCGCTCTCTCCTCATTCGGCATCGTTTGTCAGCCGCGTGCTGAACCCGCCGCTGGCCAGCGTGCGCAGGCTGAGGCGGAAGAAGATCTTGCGCTCGGAGGCCAGGTCGGAATACGCGCCGGCGGTTTCCGAATAGACGGCCGAGAACTCGAAGCAGTCATCGGCATAGGCGAAGCCGAGGCTGTGCGACACCGGCGCGCCTCGGCCAACGTCGTAGACCATGGACCCTAGCACAGACCAATTGTCGACGAACTCGAGGGAGGCGGCGGCGCTCACCTCCTCCCGCTCGCGGAAGATGCCGCCGGCGGGGCTCGTCCGGTAGTACGCGTAGCCGAAGGCGGCGGTGCTGCCCCGATAGGCGCCGACCGCGCTGAACTCCGCGGCGTTGACGGTGCCGAGGTCGGCATCGTCGAAGCGCGCTCGCGCCGTGGCGGCGATTCCGCGGCCGGTATTAAGCGTGACGCGCGTGACGACGTCGGAGACGTCGGTCGCCAATCCCGAGCCGAAGCCGGTGAGGGCGTGGTCCTGCAGGGCAAAGGAATTGTCGCCGGCAAGCTGATACGACTGTCCCACTAGGGCGTCGACCGTGGCACCGTTGGGGAAGAGGCCTTGGTAGACCAGCCCGACATTGGCGCGCACGCCCCCTTCCTGTCGGTCGTACCCGGCGAACTTGTCCCACACGAACAGGGTCGTATCGTCGAAGACGAGGCTTTGCGAATCCTCGTTGGGGAGCGCGCCGGGGTGGGCCTCGCTGGGCCGGGCGATCAGTTGAGCCTTCGGACCAAACGTGTGGACGGTGGACCCAAGCACTCCGAGGAACGGCCATTCGTATTCGACGCCGATGGCCGGCATTGCCCGCGCCAGCACGGCGTTCGAGGACAGCCCCGCCGCCGGGTCCGTCGCCGCGATCCAGTTGGAATCCGCCTGCAGATACCCGAACGGCGTGATCACGTGACCGCCGGGCGCGATGAAGCGTCGCCGCCAGCTGGCGCGGCTGCTGGTGCGGGTGAATGTCCCGGCGACGCCTGCGTAGTAGGGGGCGAAGGGGGCCGGCGGGTGCCGCAGATCACTCAGCTCGCGCGACACGCTGGTCAGATTTGAATCGAGCCTGAGCTCCCCGCCGAACAGCGGCTGGTCAAAGATATAGTTGTGGTCGAGCACCGGGTGGACGAACGCCTGCTCGCGCTGGTCGTCGTGCACGTAGAGGTCGATCGTCGTTGGGTCGCCATCGTCGGGAAGGGACTCTACCGTCGCTTCACGCTGGACGAGAAAATGATAGCTCCGGAGGTCGAAGCTGTTCGTCTCGCTCGCACCACGCAGAAAGACGGTCGACGGCAAGTCATGAGCTGTGGCGCCCGGGATGAAGTAGTCGCGGTTGAACGTGGCGTCGCTCGCGGCGTGGACGTCCCATCCGAACACCCAGCCCTCGCTGACCGGGAAAGTGCCGGTCGTGCGCGCGCTGCCGCGGAGATCGCGGTGACCGCTGAGCGGCAAGCCCGCCTCGGTAAAGGCGTCCTTGTCGCGCTGAAAGATCCCCGCCGTGCGGATGGTGTAGGATCCGTTCAGCAAGCGGTGGCGCCACTCCGCCTGCGCGAGAATGCCCTGGCGAGTGAGGAAGGTCGGGGACAGCGTCAGGTCGTAGTTAGGCGCGAGGTTCCAGAAGTACGGCGTTGTTACGCCCACTCCAATAGGCTCGCTTTGGAGCGCCGAGGGCACCAGGAAGCCTGACTTGCGCCGCACCGTGGGGTCGGGATGGAAGAAGACCGGCGTGTAGGCGACCGGAACCCCGAAGAATTCGAGGCGTGCATTCTGGTAGTAGATCGTCCGTTCGGCGCGATTGTGGACGATGCGCGCCGCCCTGATCTGCCAGAGCGGCGGGCGCTCGGGATGCTCAAGGCAGGGCTCGCAGGCCGTGTAGGCGCCTTCGGTGAAGATCAGGAGATCGCTGTCGCGGCGCTCCGCCGTTTCAGCCGTGAAGCGGCCCCCCTCGGGGGTGAGTAGATTCAGGCTCGCCACAAAACCGCTGCGAAAGTCGTCGGTGATGTCCAGGCTGTCCGCGGTGACTACATGCCCATCCGGTTCCAGCATACGGACGCCGCCCGAGGCCACTAGCCGCTTCGACCTTTGGTCGTAGGTCACCTGTCCCGCGTCGAGAACATAGGCGCCATAGTAAATCTGGACGTTGCCGATCGCGGTTACGACTTGGCGGTCGAAATCGTAGACGAGCTGGTCCGCCTCAAGGAGCAACCGCTGGACCGGAGCCTGCGGCGTTCCCGGCGACGCGCTCGCCGTCGCCGCATGCGCCAGCGGCTCATGCACGGCAAGCGAGACGGCGACAGCGCACGCGACGAGCAGCCTGCCGGCGCCGGCCAGACTGGAGATCGGTTGCCGACGCGGATACGCTACTACGAGCCTCACCCGTCCTCCTGGTAGAGCAGGGCCGTCGCGCCAAGCGTAAGCGCGACAACTGGCGGCAACCAGGCGGCCAGCACTGGATCGATGATGCCGTTCGCCCCGAGATCGCTCACGATTTCGCTCACAGCATAAAGCAGAAAGCCGATGGTGGCGCCAGTAAGGATCAGCCGCCAAGTGCCTCCGTCGCGCGTAGGGCGGAGGCTGACGGTTGCAGCAATCATGACCATGGCGAGAAACATCAGCGGCCGGGTGAGCAAGGTGTGAAACGCGACGCGGAAGCGGTTGGGATCGAGCCCCGTCCGCGTTGCGGTCTCGATGAAACCGGGCAGCGACCAGACGGAAATCGCCCCTGGCTCCATGAAGCTGCGCCTCAGCTCGGCAACCCGCAGGCGCGTCGGCA
Source organism: uncultured Propylenella sp. (assembly GCA_964487455.1). GTDB lineage: Bacteria > Pseudomonadota > Alphaproteobacteria > Rhizobiales > Afifellaceae > DASWJZ01. The sequence continues at coordinate 911 of CAZARE010000259.1, read as the reverse complement.
ACTCATACCGGCCTTCCTTGCGCGCCGGCGTTGTCGCCGAAAGGACGGTGGCGTCAGACAAGATCCAACGGTCGCCGGCGAATTCGGCGCGAGGCGCCGCCGCTTTCTCGCGAAAGCTGCCGTCCGCCTCAAAGACAAATGCCACTATGCCAAAAAGCATGTGGCCGTCCTCGCTTGCGGAACCGGCATGGACAATGGAAGCGCCGCCCTCATGCTCCTGTCGAAACCAGTGCCCCTCCTCGCGCGGGGCTTTACCGCGCAACTCGGCATCTGCCTGGATGGCGGCGTGCTTCATCGCGACCGCAACCGGATTGAGCATGGCCGTGGCGAGTGCCCCGAGGGCGACCGCCACAAGAGCAGGCCCAAATAGGAACTGCCAGACGGACACGCCGCTCGCCCTGGCCACCACCAGCTCGGACTTGCGGGAGAGATCGATGAGGCTGATGACGGCGCCGAAGAGAAAGGCGAAGGGAAGCAGGCTGTCGAACACGATGAGCGTTCGCATCACCGAGAGCCACACTCCGTAGAGAGGCGTAAAGCCCCTATCGTCGCTGTAGCGCTGCAGCACATCAAGATAGTCGGCGAGAAGCGCGATGAGGCAGACCGCCCCCAAGATCGTCGCGAGCGTGAAGAAGAAACGGCGCGCGATATAGAAGCTGAGGAGCGGCGCGCTCATTGGCCGTCCGACAGGCGAGCTTGTCTCACGCCCGCGCCGAGCATGCGTCTCCCGGCGCGGGCGAAAGCTTCGCCCAAGAGCCCGATCTGCGTAGTCCAGCGGCGCGTATCGTGGAGGTTGACGTAGAGGCCAAGGGCAAGCCCGGCCATTGGCACCAAATAGAGGAATGGGATGCCGGCCTCGATCTTGCGTCCGACACCCATCGCCGCCAGGCCACCGCTTCGAAATGCAATGC
>CAZARE010000258.1:0-4395 GCA_964487455.1 uncultured Propylenella sp. | reverse complement strand
CCCTCCCCGTTCGAGCCGCCGGACGGATGCCCCTTCCATCCACGCTGTCCTTATGTACGCGCTCCGATTTGCACCGAGAAGCTTCCGGACCTCATGCCCGCCGGGCCCACGCTGCACGCGTGCCACGGCGTCGCAGAAGGCTGGGTCCCCGAGCCCACGCCGGAAGCCTTCGGCAGATCGTGACGATGCATCGATGACTCTCGCTCTCAACCGCGAGTTCGACCCGCGTCACGGGGACGCCGTCGAGGTCGCACCCGGCGTGCGCCGGGTGACGGCGCCGAACGTCAGCCCGTTCACCTTCGGCGGCACCAACACGTTCCTGATCGGTACTCGCGAGCTCGCTGTTCTGGATCCCGGCCCCGCCGACGAAGCGCATATCGAGGCGTTGATGCAGGCCATCGGGGGCGCCCGCGTCGCCCACATTCTCGTCTCGCACACGCATCGCGACCATTCGCCGGGCGCGCGTCTCCTGAAATCGCGTACAGGCGCCCCGATCCTCGCGGCCGGATGGAGCCGCGTCGCGCGCGCTCCACATCCCGGGGAGGAGACACTGCTCGATGCCGCCGGCGACAACGAGTTCGCACCCGACATCACGCTCGAAGACGGCGGCCTCGTCGAGGGGACCGACTACAGGCTGGAAGCGCTGGCCACGCCCGGGCACACGGCCGACCACCTGTCCTTTGCGCTGCTTGGCGAAGACCTCGTCTTTTCCGGCGACCACATCATGGGTTGGTCGACAACGGTCGTGGCGCCGCCGGAAGGGTCGATGGCCGACTACCTGGCTTCGCTCGATCGCATGCTTGAAAGAAGCGAGCGACGCTACCTGCCGGCCCACGGCGGCGAAATCGCGGACGGGCCCGCGCATGCGCGGGCGCTTAGGGCGCATAGGAAGATGCGGGAAGCGACGATCCTTGAGCGGCTGCGGCGCGGCGACCGCACCGTCGCGGAGCTGGTCGCGCAGGTCTATCCGCGCCTCGACGGGCGGCTTGCCCCGGCGGCCGCCCTGTCGACCCTGGCGCATCTGGAGGACCTCGTTCGGCGTGGCGCCGCCGCGGCCGACGGGCCGCCGACGCTCGCCGCGCGTTATCGGCCGGTCGCGGCGATCCCGGACACGGCGGATGCCGCCGGATCGAGCTGAAGCTCGGAATCAAGCTTCGTAAGAAACGACCTGATCCGCCTCGCGTTCTGTCCGAGATCGTGCTCGCCAATCTTGGATGCCGAGCGCATGTCGACCTCAGTCCCCTGAGGCGAGCCACGCAGGCGAACGACAACGGTATCCGAGAACCCGAAGACTGGCGTGGGAGCGGTCGCCTCGAGCGTGGCGACATTGCCCATCATCGGCGCGTCCATCGCGGTGGCGCCGGGTAGCTGATCCGCCGCTACGCCGCGCGCCTGCGTCATGACGCTCTTGTCCGACAGCGCTCCCGCGATCTCGTCGGTTTCCCCGACCCGCGGTGTCGCGGTCTCGGTGCGCCTCTGCGGCATGACGCTCGGCCGCGAGTCGCGGACGATGGTCCAGCCGCGATCCTCGATGATGGCGCGGGCCGCGGCATAGACCTCGCCGAGCGGATGCGGATAGCTATGGGTGACGAGGTCCGGATAGCTTTGGCGCTGGAGCGCCAAATGCTCGAGCGGCGGGCGGCCTTTCGGCGCGCCAGCGCCCGTGAACGCCGGCGGCTGCTCCACATCCGTCGTGACATCGGTCAGCCGCGGATAGACGACTGCTGCGGTGGCGACAGCCCCGAGGAGGACAAGCGCGGGGAAGGCATAGACGATGCCGGCCACAGCGGAGCCCGCGCCCTCCACGCCGCTCTTCCACACATTGACCAGCGCGGAGATCGCAATGCCGAGGGCGAGCACGCCGAGCAGGAACCCCACCACCAGCGCCGGCACCAGCGCTGGCGCCGGAATCAGCCCGGCTCGCGCTCCAAGCACGGCCAGAACAAGCATGGGGACAGCCAACCCGCCGCACAGTCTCGCCCAACCGGCTGCGCGCGACCGGCGGACCACATAGGTTCGTCTCATCGCCGCTTTCTCGACTCAATGCACGGCAGAAATATGCCGGACTTCAGACAGTAGGCAAGCTATAGTCCTTAAACGTCTCGCGGAGCGCGGTTTTCTGTATCTTTCCGGTCGCCGTGTGAGGGATCTCCTCGACGAACACGACGTCATCCGGGAGCCACCATTTGGCGACCTTCGGCCGGATAAAGTCGATCAGAGCTTCGCGCGTCGGCGCCTTGTCCGCGCGCGGAACTACGATCAGGAGGGGCCGCTCGTCCCATTTGGGATGATGCACTCCGATGACCGCCGCCTCGGCCACGCCGGGATGGCCCATCGCCAAGTTCTCCAGCTCGATGGACGAAATCCATTCGCCGCCGGACTTGATGACGTCCTTGGAGCGGTCGGTGATGCACATGTAGCCGTTCGGATCCACGTGGGCGACGTCGCCGGTGTCAAAATACCCCTCTTCGTCAAGGATCTCCGCCTCGTCGCGGAAGTAGGCCCGCGACACCGCCGGCCCCCGCACCTTGAGCCGGCCGAACGTCTTGCCGTCCCAGGGCAGCTCCTTTCCGCTGTCGTCGGTGACCTTCATCTCCACAGTGAAGGGGGGATGCCCCTGCTTCTCCAAGAGGTCGAGCCGCGCTTCCCCCGCGAGATCAGCGTTCTCGGGCTTCAGCGTGCACACCGTGCCGAGCGGGCTCATCTCCGTCATCCCCCAGGCATGCATGACCCGCACGTCGTAGCGTGTCTCGAAGGCCTCGATCATGGCGCGCGGACAGGCCGAGCCGCCGATCGCCACGCGCTCCAGATGCGGCAGCGCGCTGCCGGTCGTCTCAAGGTGCTGCAGAAGCATCATCCATATGGTCGGCACCGCGGCCGTGATCGTCACCTTCTCCTGGTCGAGCAGCTCGTAGACCGACGCGCCGTCGAGCTTGGGTCCCGGCATGATGAGCGTCGCGCCCACCAGAGGCGCGGTGAAGCAGAGGGCCCAGCAATTGGCGTGGAACATCGGCACCACCGGCATCAGCCGGTCGCGGCTCGAAAGACCGAGCATGTCGGGCACGTTGGCGGCAAGCGCATGCAGCACGTTGGAGCGGTGCGAGTAGACGACGCCCTTCGGATTGCCGGTCGTGCCCGACGTGTAGCACATGCCGGCGGCGGAGCTCTCGTCGAACTCGCGCCACGCGAAGTCGTCGTCGGCGGCCAGCCATTCCTCGTAGGGCTGAGCGGCGAGCGGCGTGTCAGGCATGTGGGCGGCGTCGGTGAGCACGACGATGTCCTTCACCGCCTTCAGCTGATCGCGCAGCTTCTCCACGAGAGGAAGAAAGGTGAGGTCGACGAACAGCAGCCGGTCCTCTGCATCGTTGATGATCCAAGCGATCTGCTCGGGAAAGAGTCGCGGATTGACGGTGTGATAGATGCCGCCGACGCCGAGCAGCCCATACCAGATCTCAAAATGCCGCCAGGTGTTCCAGGCAAGCGTCCCGCCGCGATCGCCCATCTTGAAGCCGTCCGCGTCGAGCCGCTTGGCAACGCGGAGCGCGCGCGAGCGCACCTCCCGGTAGTTGGTGCGATGCATGGGGCCCTCGACCGAACGCGACACGATCTCCCGCCCCCCGTGGTGGATCGCCGCGTGGTCAATGAGCTTGTGGCAGAGCAGCGGCCAGTCCTGCATCAATCCGCGCATGGTTCGTCCCCTCCTCGCGATCGCTCTTTCCGTTTCGGCGCGCTGTCGGGAGATTCGCGCCGCGCGGCGGGCGCGTCAATGGCGGATGTCAGCGCTCCGTGCGGCGCGCTGGCGGCCTGCCGCCCGCGCGACTCGCCCTTTTTGCTTCAGCCGACGAGGCTGAAAGCCAGCCGCGCGGCGATCCACCACATCACCACACCTATCCCGATGTCGAGCGTTTGCCAGGCGCGCTTGTCCGCGAAAAGCGGCGCCAGCAGCCGCGCGCCGTAGCCAAGCGCGAAGAACCAGACGAAGGAGGCAAGCACCGCCCCGACGCCGTAGGCCAGGCGGAGTCCGCCCGCGTAGCGGCCCGCGAGGCTTCCCAGGAGAAGCACCGTGTCGAGATAGACGTGCGGATTGAGAAACGTGAAGGCGAGGCAGGCCGCGACCGCGGCGGAGCGCGTACCGGCACCGCCGTTCGCCTCCATCGTCGTCGGACGTGCGGCGCGCATGAAAGCGCGCGCCCCATAGAAGAAGAGAAAGGCCGCGCCGCCGGCCGTCACCGCAAGCAGCGCCGCCTCCGATCGGCTGACCAGTGTGCCGAGTCCGGCCACGCCGGCGGCAATGAGTAGCGCGTCGGAAATCGAGCAGATGAGGCAAACGAGAAGAACGAACTCGCGCTTCAGCCCCTGCCTCAGCACGAATGCATTCTGCGCGCCGATGGCGAT
>CAZARE010000257.1:0-4398 GCA_964487455.1 uncultured Propylenella sp. | reverse complement strand
AAGCCGCTGATCCGCCGCGACGACGCGCCGAAGCATCCCGATATGCGCCTCGATCGCGACAGCATGCTGGAGGTTTTCCGCGAGGCGAGCTGGGAAGAGGCGCTGGAGCGCGCGGCGACGGGCCTCAAGGCGATTCACGACCGCGACGGCGGCTCGGCGCTTGCCGGCTTCGGCTCGGCCAAGGGCTCCAACGAGGAGGCCTATCTCTTCCAGAAACTGATCCGCCAGGGCTTCGGCACCAACAATGTCGACCACTGCACGCGTCTCTGCCACGCCTCGTCGGTAGCGGCGTTGATGGAGGGACTGAACTCCGGCGCGGTGACCGCGCCGTTCACCGCCGCCGCGGACGCGGAGGTGATCATCGTCATCGGCGCACGCCCGGCGGAGAACCATCCGGTGGCCGCCACCTACCTGAAGCAGGCGGCAAAGCGCGGCGCCGAGTTGATCCTCATCGATCCGCGCGGCCAAAGCTCCGGGCTCGGCCGCCACGCGCGGCGGGTGCTGCAGTTCAAGCCGGGCACAGACGTAGCCCTCTTGAACGCCATGCTCCACACCATCGTGGAGGAGAAGCTCTACGATGTTCAGTACGTGCAGGCGAACACGGAGGGCTTCCAGCAGCTTGAGGAGCGCATCGGGGCCTTCCCGCCGGAGGAGATGGAGAAGGTCTGTGGCGTTCCCGCCCAGATGATTCGCGAGGTCGCCCGCACATATGCCAAGTCGGCTGCGTCCATCATCTTCTGGGGCATGGGCATTTCACAGCACGTCCACGGCACCGACAACGCCCGCTGCCTGATCGCGCTCGCCCTCATCACCGGACAGGTCGGGAGACCGGGCACCGGCCTCCACCCGCTACGCGGCCAGAACAACGTGCAAGGCGCTTCCGACGCCGGCCTCATCCCGATGGTCTACGCGGACTACAAGTCGGTGGAGGACCCCGAGGTGCGGGCCATGTACGAGGAGTTCTGGGGCCGCGAGCTCGATCCGAAGCGCGGGTTGACGGTGGTGGAGATCATGAATGCCGCCTACGACCGCAAGATCAAGGGCATGTACATCCTGGGCGAGAACCCGGCGATGTCCGACCCGGACCTCGACCACGTACGGGGCGCTCTGGCGAAGCTGGAGCGCCTTGTGGTGCAGGACATCTTTCTGACGGAGACCGCGTGGCACGCCGACGTGGTGCTGCCCGCCTCCGCGCATGCGGAGAAGTGGGGCACCTTCACCAACACCAACCGCCAGGTACAGATCGCACGGCCGGTGGTCGACCCGCCCGGCGAGGCGCGGCAGGACTGGGAGCTGGTGCAGGAGATCGCCCGACGCATCGGGCTCGACTGGCGCTATGCGCATCCGCGCGACGTGTTTGCGGAGATGGCCGAGGTGATGCCTTCGCTCAATAACATCACCTGGGAGCGACTGGAGCGGGAGGATTGCGTCACTTATCCCTGCGACGCCCCTGACAAGCCCGGCAACGAGATCATCTTCGCCACCGGCTTCCCGACCAAGAGCGGCCGCGGCAGGATCGTGCCGGCAGACGTCACGCCGCCCGCTGAATTGCCCGACGATAGCTATCCTATGGTGCTCTCCACCGGGCGGCTGCTTGAGCACTGGCACACGGGCGCCATGACGCGTCGCGCCAGCCACCTCACGGCACTCGAGCCGGAGGCGGTCGCCTGCCTCAACCGCTGGGACATGAAGCGGCTCGGCATCGCCGCCGGCGACCGCGTGCGGGTGGCCACTCGGCGCGGCGAGATCACGCTGCTGGCGCGCCAGGACCGGGACGTGCCGGAAGGCATGGTGTTCATCCCCTTCTGCTTCGAGGAGGCGGCGGCGAACCTCCTGACCAACCCGCAGCTCGACCCGTTCGGCAAGATTCCGGAGTTCAAGTTCTGCGCCGCGAAGGTGGAGCGTGAGGGGGCGTTGCAGGCGGCAGCCGAGTAGCCGCGGGAGGCCGATCGCACGACAATCGAAAGCGACGGACGCAGGAGAGCATCGATGGCGATCAAGGATCTCGCTGTCGCCTACAACGGCAGCCCCAACGCGGACGCGGCGGTCGATCTGGCGCTGCAGATGTGCCGCAAGTACAAGGCGACGCTGACGGCGATCTATGCGGCCAATCCGGTCCGCTTCGAAGGCGACGTGCAGCGCTGGATAACCGAGGACGTCATGCAGAGCCTGCGCGTGGCGGAAGCCGAGGTCACGAAATCCATCGAGGCAAGCTTTCGCCAGCGTGTCGCTGGCTTGTCAGAAGAGAATGCGGAGTTCGCCTCCGAGGAAGGACAGGCAAACGTCGTCCTCGCCCGCCGCGCGCGCTACCATGACCTTCTTCTGATGGGGCAGTTCTCCGCGCCCGGCGACGCCGCTCGACCCATCCGCGCGGAGGACCTCGTGCTCAGAACTGGCCGACCGCTTGTCGTCGTCCCGCAAGGCTACGAGGTCCGCCCGTTTCAGGAATATGCCGTCATCGGCTGGGACGGCAGCCGGCCGGCGGCGCGCGCCCTGTCCGACGCCATGCAGATCCTCGAGACCAAGAACCGGCTTGACGTCGTCACGGTGCGCGCCGCTGGCGACGAACGGCCTCCCTCGCGATCCGCCGCCGTCATCCGGCATCTGGAGCGGCACGGCATCGACGCGCGCCAGGTCGCGCTGAGCGCATCGCGCGAGGGAATCGGCCAGACGTTGCTCGACTATTGCACCGAAAGCGGCCCCGACGTCCTCGTGATGGGCGCCTACGGCCACACCAAGCTGCGCGAGGACCTGTTCGGCGGCGTCACGCGGCGGGTCATGGAGAACATGACCGTGCCCATCCTCATGTCGCACTAGCGTGCCGCCAAGCGACCTGCCCGTCGAGCGCTGGCTTGTGATCGGCCGAAGGGCTGGTGTACAATATACCTGAATACCCGAGACCTCAGCCGCAATGGCCCGCCACGCCGACTTTTTTGCGGCGGCCCCGCGAGGAAAGGACACAAGGGCATATGGACAGCCCCGATTCGACCCCGAAGCTGCGGATCGAGCCCCTCGATACGACCCGGACTTTTCGGCATCTCGCCTACGGAACTCTGAAGAAGGCGATCACCGAGATGGATATCTATTCCCATCCCGAGGAGATTCGCCTCGACGAGCGGCGCCTGTCGCAAGAGCTCGCCATCAGCCGCACGCCTGTGCGCGAGGCGATCACGCTCCTCGAGCAGGAAGGCTTCGTGCGTTCCAGTCCGCGCCGCGGCATTTTCGTGGTGAGAAAGACCAAGGCCGAGATTCTGGAGATGATCGCCGTCTGGGCCGCGCTGGAGAGCATGTCCGCCCGCCTCGCCGCTCAGCACGCCTCGGACGCGGAGCTGCAGGAGCTGCAGACTTTGTTCACCGACTTCGAGGACGAGCGGCCCGCCGACAATCTGTCGGAATATTCGGAGGCGAACATCGCCTTTCATCAGGCGATCATCAGGCTGGGCGGATGCAAGCTTATCGCCGATATCACCGAGAACCTGTTCATTCACATGCGTGCCATTCGAAAGCTGACGATCGGCCAGGACAACCGCGCCGAGCGGTCGATCGTCGATCATATGAACATCATCAAGGCGCTCATCGCGCGCGACGCCGATCTGGCCGAGCGCCTGGTGCGCGAGCACACGTTCGGCCTCCACGCGCACGTCGAGCGGCACGGCGATTTTCTGGGTTAGCAACCGTGACCCCGAGGGGCGCGGTCAAAGATTTTCCGGAGGAACAGCATGTCAGCGATAGCGCAGAGCATCGACGCGGACACCGCTGACGTCGACGCATCGCAGGCGTTGACGGACGGCTTTCATCTCGTCATCGACGCGCTCAAGCTCAACGGCATCAAGACGATCTACGGCGTGCCGGGTATCCCGATCACCGATTTCGGCCGCATGGCGCAGGCCGAGGGCATGCGCGTGATCTCCTTCCGGCACGAGCAGAACGCCGGCAATGCGGCGGCGATCGCCGGCTTCCTGACAAAGACGCCCGGCATCTGCCTCACCGTGTCCGCGCCCGGCTTCCTGAACGGCCTGACGGCGCTGGCCAACGCCACGACCAACTGCTTCCCGATGATCCTGATCTCGGGCTCGTCGGAGCGCGAGATCGTCGACCTGCAGCAGGGCGACTACGAGGAGATGGACCAGCTCGCCATCGCCAGGCCGCTCTGCAAGGCGGCCTTCCGCGTGCTGCATGCCGCCGACATCGGCATCGGCGTGGCGCGCGCGATCCGCGCGGCCGCCGCCGGCCGGCCGGGCGGCGTCTACCTCGACCTGCCGGGAAAGCTCTTCTCCCAGGTGATGGACGCGGATGCCGGGGCGAAGTCGCTCGTCAAGGTCATCGATCCGGCGCCCGCCCAGATCCCCGCCCCGCCCGCCGTGAAGCGCGCGCTCGACGTGCTGAGGAGCGCCAAGC
>CAZARE010000256.1:0-12135 GCA_964487455.1 uncultured Propylenella sp. | reverse complement strand
CCCGGTCTCAATGTCGGGGACTCGGGAGGCATCCGTGGCAGTTTTTGCGACGCTCGACCCTCGATCGAGAGCGGCGACCCGCGGATGGAGCGATCTGACCATCCGCAATATGTTCATCTTTCCGACGATCATATTCCTCATTGTCTTCAACATTTTTCCACTGATCTATTCCCTCGGGTTCTCGTTCACCGAGTACCGCGCATCTTTGAACAGGCCGGCAGAGTTCGTCGGTTTGCGGAACTACCGCGAGCTGCTGTCCGACCCGGGCGTCTGGGACAATTTCACGATTACGGCCCAGTACGTCATCGTATCAGTGGGCGGACAGATGATCGTCGGTTTCGGGCTGGCGCTTTTGCTCAATCGCAAGTTTCCCCTGAAGGGGCTGGTGACGACGCTGCTGCTCTTGCCAATGATGCTGTCGATGGCCGTGGTCGGCCTCTTCTGGAAGCTGCTCTACGATCCCTCCTGGGGGCCTATCAACTACGCGCTCGGCCTCGGCAAATTCGAATGGCTGAGTAATCCCACCAACGCACTCTTCGCCACCGCGCTCACCGATATCTGGATGTGGTCTCCGTTCGTGATGCTGCTGTCGCTCGCCGGCCTTTCCGCCGTGCCGCAGCATCTTTATGAGGCGGCGGCGATTGACCGTGCCGGGTGGTGGTTTACGTTCACGCGCATTACGCTGCCACTGATCATGCCGCTGCTTCTGATCGCGCTGATCTTCCGAACGATGGAGGCGTTCAAGACCTTCGACCTGCCCTTCGTGATGAGCACGGCAAGCGTCGAGACCGTGGCTATCCGTCTGTACCAGATGGCGTTCCAGGGCTGGGACACCGGCCGCGCCTCTGCTCTCGCCTACATCGTGCTTATCGTGGTCGTGGCTATCACCAACATCTACGTCAAGTACCTCAACAAGGCGAAGGAGCGCTGAATGGCGGCCGTCCAATCCAGCGCACAGCGCGTTGGGCATCCGATCGCAGTTGTCGCGATTGTCGTCGTGACGCTGATCTTCCTGTCGCCCATTTACTGGATCGCGTCGACGGCGTTCAAGCCGCGTGCCGTCGCGACCTCGGTGCCACCTACGGTGGTTTTCACGCCCGAGCTCACGCCATTCGTCAAGCTGTTCACCAGGCGCGTGCAGTTGCGAGAACAGCCGACGCCGGAGGCCTACGAAGCTGCGCCGTGGTGGGAAAAAAGCATCTTCGACCAGGGCGAGCGCGTGTTGCGCGTCGGTGAGAACGTGCAACTCAGCCAGTATCCCAACCGCTTCCTCAACAGCCTGATCATCGCAACCGTATCCACCGTGCTCGCCGTCGGCATGGGCACGTTCACCGCCTACGGGTTTTCCCGCTTCCGGGTCCCCGGCGAGCAGGACTGGCTGTTCTTCATCCTGTCGACGCGCATGCTGCCGCCGGTCGTCATCGCCATTCCGATGTTTCTGATGTACCGGACCTTTGGCCTCAACGATACGCATGTCGGCCTGATCATCCTCTACACCGCCTTCAACCTCTCCTTTGCAGTCTGGCTGATGAAAGGCTTCATGGACGAGATCCCGAAAGAGTACGAAGAGGCGGCTCTTGTCGACGGCTACACACGCATGCAGTCGTTCTTCAAGATTGTGCTGCCGGAGGCGACGACCGGCATCGCGGCGACCGCCGTGTTCTCCTTCATTATCGCCTGGAATGAGTATGCGTTCGCGCTAATCCTCACTCGGCGCAACGCCCAGACGGCGCCGCCCTTCATTCCCTCGCAGATCGGTTCCGGTGTCGTCGATTGGACTGTGATCGCGGCGGGCTCGTTCTTGTTCCTGCTGCCAGTGGCTATCTTCACGTTCCTCCTGCGCGGCCATCTGCTGCGGGGCGTGACCTTCGGTGCGATCCGCAAGTGATTGAGCGCATGTGATGGGCTTCAGGCAACTCAGCCCCAGGATTCTCGAACCGCTTTCCATGTGGATCATGATCGCCGGCATCGTGGCGCTCTGCCAGCCTTGGATCGAGTTCCTGCACCGCTACGGCGTGACGATCATCATCATCGGCCTCGTCGGATTCATCGTCTTCTCGCACATCAAGCCGGGCGACGCGCCCGCTCCGACACCGACGCTGAAGCCGGAATCGGAGCGGACGCCACCGACGGCAAAGCAATAGCTCATGGCCGAGATCGAGCTTCGCGACATCGAAAAGCATTTCGGTGACAACTACGTCATCCGGAAGCTCAACCTTACAATCGCGCACAAGGAGTTCGTCGTGCTGCTGGGGCCATCCGGCTGCGGCAAGACGACGACGTTGCGGGCCATTGCTGGCTTGGAGGAAATCGACTCCGGCGACATCCTCATCGACGGCAAGCCGGTGCAGCATCTGCGGGCCGGCAACCGCGACATTGCCTTCGTGTTCCAGCTTTTTGCGCTCTACCCGCACCTCACTGCCTATGACAATATCGCGTTCCCGCTTCGTGCCACGCGCGAAAGCCGCGCCTCGCTCGACACGAAGGTCCGCGCCGTTGCCAAGACGCTGCAGATCGAGCACCTTCTTTCGCGCCGTCCCTCGGCGCTCTCGGGTGGCGACATGCAGCGCGTCGCCATCGGCCGCGCGCTGGTTAGGCGGCCGAAGGCGATGCTGATGGACGAACCGATCGGCGCGCTCGACGCCAAGCTGCGTGAGGAGATGCGCACGGAGCTGAAGCGGCTGCACCTGGAGAACGAGCAGACCACGGTCTACGTCACCCACGATCAGGTCGAGGCTATGGCGCTTTCCGACCGGATCGCCATCATGAACGAGGGCGTGCTGCAGCAGGTCGGCACGCCGTCCGAGGTCTACGAGCACCCCGTGAACCTGTTCGTCGCGCAGTTCGTCGGAAGCCCGGTCATGAATATCACGACGGTGAAGCTGGATGCGAACGGCGCGCACCTCAAGGTGCTGCTTGGTGACGGGGCAGCGGCGTTCGACTTCCCACGCACCCTCGAAGCTCAGCTTCGGCGGGACGGATCCGACCTGATGCTCGGGATCAGGCCCGAAGGCGTGCTGGTCGCCCGCGAGGAGCAGGAGGGGCACGTGCCGGTCAAAGCGCATATCATCGAGCCGCTTGGCGCCTACGACATCGTGGATCTCAAGGTCGGCAGCCAGCTCCTGCGCGCGCGCACGTCGAGCGGATATGTCCGCAGGCCCGGTGACACCGTCTGGGCGCGACTCGACCCGGCGCAGACCCATTTCTTCGATGCCGACAGCGGCGACGCCATCGATCTGAGGTTCGGGGCGTAGATGGCGCGCATCCGTCTCGACCACGTGAGCAAGACCTTCGGCGCCGCCAGTGCGGTGGACGATCTGTCGCTGGACATCGCCGACGGCGAGTTCTTCGTGCTGCTCGGGCCGACCGGCGCCGGCAAGACCACGACGCTCCGCTTGGTCGCCGGGCTGGAGAAGCCGACCGCCGGCGGCATCTTCATCGACGGCGAGGACATCCGCGAATGGAGCGCGGCGGAGCGCGACGTGGCGCTCGTCTTCCAGTACTACTCGCTCTACCCGCGCTACACGGTCTACCAGAACCTCGCATTCCCACTGAAATCACGGGTGCGCAACTACACGCAGCCAGAGATCGACGAGCGGGTACGGAAGGCGGCGCGCACGCTGAGAATCGAGCACCTGCTCGACCGCAAGACCGACAAGCTCTCGGGCGGCGAGATGCAGCGTGTCTCGATCGGCCGGGCGATCGTGCGCGAGCCGCGCGCCTTCCTCATGGACGAGCCGCTCTCCAACCTCGATGCGAAGCTGCGCGAGGCGCTGCGCGCCGAGTTGAAGGATCTGCAGATGAAGCTCGGCGCCACGTTCCTCTTCGTGACGCACGACCAGATCGAGGCCATGTCGATGGGCGACAGGGTGGGCGTGCTGAACGAGGGTCGGCTTGCGCAGGTCGGCACGCCGCAGGACATCTACAACCGTCCGCGGGACGTCTTCGTCGCCGCCTTCGTGGGTTCTCCGGCGATGAACCTCCTCGAGGGCGACATCGCCGACGGCGCCATCACGGCGATGGCCGGCAAGGTGAGGGTCCCGGCCGACCGCGACATCGCCTCGTTGAATTCCGGCCAGGTGACGCTCGGCATCCGCTCCGAGGACGTCCGCATCGGCGCGGATGAGCCTTTAGAGGCGCGCGTGCACGACGTGGAGAACCATGGCGTCGAGAAGATCGTGACGCTGCGGGTCGACGATCACCTCTTTCGGGCGACCGTTCCGGCTATGGTGCCGGTGGAGATCGACGGCTCGGTCAGGTTCAGCTGGGACGCCGACAAGGTGCACTGCTTCGATCGAAGCAGCGGAGTTAACCTCGCCTATTCGTCAGCATAGGCGGAGTGCGGCCGAGCGCATGTCGCTGGTCTGCGATCCGGGGAGGAAAGGAATGCTGCTCGGCTTCAATCTTCTGCTTTGGACCACGCACGTTACCGCTGCCGACTTTCCGGTTCTCGAAAAGCTGAAGAAAGCCGGCTATGACGGCGTCGAGGTGCCGATCTTCGAGGGCATGCCGGAGCATTATGCAACGATCGGGGAGGCGCTGAAGGACAACGGGCTGCGCGCGACCGGCGTCGGGATCATGCCCGATGCGGCGCGTGACTGCCTGAGCGCCGATCCCGCGATTCGAGAGGCTGCGCTCGCTCACATCAGATGGTCGGTCGACTGCCTCGCCGCCGCGGGCGGCGAGGTGCTTTGCGGGCCGTTCCACCAGCCGCTCGGCGTGTTCAGCGGCCAGCCTCCGACAGAGGCCGAGCGGGAGAACCTGGCGGCGGTGCATGTCGAGGCGGCCGCCTACGCCGCGACTAAGGGGATCAAGATCGCGGTCGAGCCGCTCAACCGGTTCGAGTGCTATGTCTTGAACACGGTCGCCGATGCAGCGGACATCGTGTGCAAGATCGGCGCGCCGAACTACGGTCTGCTTTACGACACGTTCCACGCCAACATTGAGGAGAAGGACCCGGTCGGCGTCATCGCGCCGAACCTCGACGCGATCAATCATGTGCACCTTTCGGAGAACGATCGCGGCACGCCGGGCAAGGGGCATGTTCCGTGGGGCCTGACGCTGAGCGCGCTGAAGCGCGGCGGATACGAGGGCTGGTACGTGATTGAGGCATTTGGACAGGCACTCCCGGACCTCGCGGCCGCGACCCGCGTGTGGCGATCCTTCTTCCCCTCGCGGGAGGAAGTCTACCGCTTCGGTCACGACTTTCTCCGCGAGGAATGGGCCAAAGCCTGACGCGACGACAGGTCACCGGAAGCGTTTTTGCTGTTGACGGGATCAAAAGGAGGTGACGATGAAGACAATGAAGGGGCCGGCGATTTTCCTCGCCCAGTTCGCGGGCGACAGGGCGCCGTTCAACTCCTTGAAATCGATCGCTGAATGGGCTGCGTCGCTGGGTTACAAGGGCATCCAGATACCGTCCTGGGATGGCCGGCTCTTCGACCTCGCCAAGGCCGCGGAGTCGAAGACCTACTGCGACGAAGTGGCCGGGACTTGCCGCGAGGCGGGCGTGGAGATCACCGAGCTATCGACGCATCTGCAGGGGCAACTCGTCGCCGTGCATCCGGCTTTCGACGCGGGGTTTGACGCCTTCGCTCCGAAGGGCGTGCACGGCAATCCGAAGGCGCGGCAGAAATGGGCGGTGGACCAGATGAAGAAGGGCGCCCGCGCCTCGCGAAATCTCGGACTGTCGGCGAGCGTCTCCTTCACCGGCGCGCTCGCTTGGCCCTACCTCTATCCCTGGCCGCCGCGCTCGCCCGGCCTGATCGAGACCGCCTTCGACGAGCTGGCCAAGCGCTGGAAGCCGATCCTCGACGCCTACGACAAGGTCGGCGTCGATGTCGGCTTCGAGCTGCACCCAGGCGAAGACATAATGGACGGCGTGACCTTCGAGATGTTCCTGGAGCGGCTCGGCGGCCACCCGCGCTGCCAGATCAACTACGACCCTTCACACTTCGTGCTGCAGCAGCTCGACTACATCGAGTTCATCGACTTCTACCACGAGCGCATCTGCGCCTTCCACGTGAAGGACGCGGAGTTCAACCCGACCGGCAAGCAGGGCGTCTACTCCGGGTACCAGGGCTGGGTGAACCGCGCCGGCCGCTTCCGCTCGCTCGGCGACGGACAGGTCGACTTCACCGCGATCTTCTCCAAGCTCGCGCAGTACGACTACGATTCCTGGCCAGTGCTGGAATGGGAATGCGCGCTGAAGCATCCTGAGCAGGGCGCCGCGGAAGGCGCGCCGTTCATCGCAGCGCACATCGTCCGCGTCACCGAGCATGCTTTCGACGACTTCGCCGGCGGCGCGATGGATACGCGCGCCAACAAGAAGGCGCTGGGGATCAGCTGAGCACCGGAGGTAAGGAATGGCCATCGAGGGACGCAGCGAGAAATCTTCCGGTCGTATCCGGCTCGGCATGGTGGGTGGCGGCCAGGGGGCCTTCATCGGCGCGGTGCACCGCATCGCCGCCCGGCTCGATGACCACTACGAGCTGGTCGCCGGCGCGCTTGCCTCCGACCCGCAGCGCGCCAAGGCGTCCGGCCGCGAGCTCGGCCTCAAGGAGGACCGCGCCTACGGCTCGTATGAGGAGATGGCGAAGCGCGAGGCGCGGCTGAAGGACGGCATCGAGGCCGTCGCCATCGTTACCCCCAACCACATGCACTTCCCCGTCGCCAGGGAATTCCTGAAGCGCGGCATCCACGTCATCTGCGACAAGCCGCTGACGACCACGCTGCGCGACGCGAAGAAACTTGCCCAGCTGGTGGAGAAGTCCGGCAAGGTCTTTGTGCTGACCCACAACTACACCGGTTATCCGATGGTGCGGCAAGCGCGCGAGATGGCGGCCGCCGGCGAACTCGGCGTCATCCGCCTAGTAGAGGCCGAGTACGTCCAGGACTGGCTGACGACCAAGCTCGAGGACACCGGGTTGAAGCAGGCCGAGTGGCGCACCGACCCGGCGCGCTCCGGCGCCGGCGGCGCGGTCGGCGACATCGGGACGCACGCCTACAACCTCGGCTGCTTTGTGTCCGGGCTGCAGGCCGAGAGCCTGTCGGCGGAGCTCACCACGTTCGTCGAGGGCCGCAGGCTCGACGACAACGTGCACGTGATGCTGCGCTATCCAAACGGCGCGCGCGGCATGCTGTGGGCGAGCCAGGTCGCGCCCGGCAACGAGAACGGCCTTAAGGTCCGCGTCTACGGAACCAAGGGCGGGCTGGAATGGGCGCAAGAGGATCCGAACTATCTCTGGTTCACGCCGCACGGCGAGCCGAAGCGGCTGATCACGCGCGGCGGCGCCGGCGCGGGGACCATGGCGGCGCGCCTGACGCGCATACCGCCCGGACACCCGGAAGGCTACCTGGAAGGCTTCGCCAACCTCTATTCGGAGGCCGCCAAGGCAATCATCGCCGCACGCTCAGGCCGAAAGCCCGGCAATGACGTGAGCTTTCCCACTGTGCACGACGGGGTGAACGGCGTGGCTTTTATCGAAGCGTGCGTGAAATCGAGCAACCGCAACGCGGCCTGGGTGAAGCTATAAGCGCAGATGGAAACGAGAGCGCTCCGCGCCGCCACCGTCGAGCTCGACCTCACCGTCATCGGTTTCGGTGGCGCACCGCTCGGCAACCTCTACACCGCAATAACCGAAGAAGCCGCAGCGGCGACGGTGAGTGCCGCCTGGGACGCTGGCATCCGCGTATTTGACACGGCTCCGCAGTATGGCTTCGGCCTGTCAGAGGAACGCTTCGCACGCGTGCTTACCGCGTTCCCGAGAGACGAGTTGGTTCTTTCTACCAAGATCGGGCGACTACTGCGTGATTGCCGACCCGAGGAGGTGCCGGACATCAACTTCGTCGACACGCCGACACGGACGTTCGACTACAATTACTCTTATGACGGCGTGATGCGTTCGCACGAAGCGAGCCTGAAGCGGCTGAATCAGGATCGCGTTGACATCCTGCTGGTGCATGACGTCGACGTTTTCACGCACGGCTCGCGCGACGTGTCCGACCGACGCGTGCGCGAGCTGTTCGACAGCGGCGGCTACCGTGCGCTCGCAGAGTTGCGCTCGTCGGGAGCGGTGCGAGCCATTGGCGCCGGTGTGAACGAGTGGCAGGTGTGCGAGAAGCTACTCGGCCTCGGCGACTTCGACTGCTTCCTGCTGGCCGGCCGCTACACGCTGCTCGAACAGGAGGCGCTCGACAGCTTCCTGCCGCTCTGCGAGGAGCGCAATGTCGGCATCATCCTCGGCGGGCCGTTCAACTCCGGCATCCTCGCCACCGGCCCTGTCCCAGGAGCGCGCTACAACTACGCCCCGGCCCCTCCTGATATCCTTGCCCGCGTCGCCCGCATCGAGGCGATCTGCCATGCCCACGGCATGAAGCTCATTGAGGCGGCTCTGCAGTTCGTGCTGGCCCATCCCGCGGTAAAGACGGTGATTCCCGGCGCCAACAGCCCGGATCAGGTGATCGCTAACATGCGGCTCCTTGAATCGCCCATCCCGCCCGCGCTGTGGCCAGACCTGAAGTCTAAGGGGCTGTTGCGCGCCGATGCGCCGGTTCCCGGCAACGCCACTGCCTGAGGACATGCAATGCTGATCGGAATCGACCCGCTGCTCGCCCCCGAGCTCCTGATGATCCTTCGCGCCATGGGTCACGGCGACGAAATCGCGGTCGTCGACGCCAACCACCCGGCAGCGGCCAACGCCAAGCGACTGGTGCGTCTCGATGGCGCCGATGGCAGCCAGGCCTTAAGGGCAATCCTCTCAGTCTTGCCGCTCGATTCGTTCGTGGAGAGCCCCGCCAACTGCATGCAGGTGGTCGGGAAGCCGGACGAGATAGCGCCCGCCGTCGCGGACTTTCAGACAATCGTGGACGGCCTGGCCGGCTTTCCTGTTGCGATAAGGCGGATCGAGCGGTTCTCGTTCTACGAACGCACGAGGAGCTGCTTCGCGATTGTCGCGACCGACGACCGCCGGCTCTACGCCAACATCATCCTGACCAAAGGTATCCTCGACGCAGAGGGCAAGCTCGTAACATGATCGCGCGTGTCGACGCTCACCAGCATTTCTGGCGCGTCGAGCGCGGGGACTATCCCTGGCTGACGCCGACGCTCCAGCCGCTTTACCGCGATTTCGGGCCGGCCGACCTTGCTCCCTTGCTGCAGGCCGCCGAAATCGACGCCACCGTGCTGGTGCAGGCCGCACCGACGGAGGCGGAGACCCGCTTCATGCTCGACATCGCGGATGAGATCGACTGGGTGGCCGGCGTTGTCGGCTGGGCCGATTTCGAATCGCCGAGGGCGCCTGACGAGATCGGCAAGCTCGCTCGCCATCGGAAGCTAGTTGGCTTGCGACCGATGATCCAGGACATCCCGGATGACGAGTGGGTTCTGCGTCCGGGACTCGATTCGGCCTTCAATGCCCTGCAGGAGAGTGGCCTGGTGTTCGACGCCCTGGTCTATCCGCGGCATCTCAGGAACCTGCTGAAGCGGCTGGAGCGATACCCCGATTTGCGCGTGGTGATCGATCATTGCGCCAAGCCGCCGATTCGCGATGGGATCTTCAAGCCGTGGGCGAACGACATGGCACGGCTCGCCGGCGAGACGGCGGCGCTCTGCAAGATGTCCGGGCTGGTCACCGAGGCGAGGGGCGACTGGCGCCCGGACGAGCTCAAGCCCTACGTCGAGCATGTGCTTGAGCACTTCGGGGCGGATCGGCTGGTCTGGGGGAGCGATTGGCCGGTCTGCACGCTTGCCGCGTCCTATGCGGCCTGGCATGCGACGGCAAGCGACCTTGCGTCGGCTCTCTCTCCACCCGAGAAGGACGCAGTCTTCGGCGGCAACGCGGCGAGGCTTTACCAGCTCAATTCTGGCGACTGAGATCGGGCGTCTCGTCTACATGACGGCGCCGACCTGCCAGGGCACGAACTCGTTGTCGCCGAGCCCGAGCGTTTCGCTCTTGGTGCGTTCGCCCGACGCAACGGCGAGGATCTTGCGAAAGATTTCCTCGCCCTTTGACTCGATGGTGGCGCCCTCGATCACATCACCGCAGTTGATGTCCATGTCTTCTTCCATCGACGCATAGAGGCGGGAATTGGTCGCAAGCTTGATCGTGGGCGCCGGCTTCGAGCCGAAGGCGGAGCCGCGCCCGGTGGTGAAGCAGACGATCTGACACCCGGAAGCGACCTGCCCGGTGACCGAGGCGGGATCGTAGCCGGGACTGTCCATGAAGACAAAGCCCTTGCTCGTTATCCGCTCTCCGTAGAGGGCGACGTCGGCCAGCGGCGACGTGCCGCCCTTGGCCGCGGCGCCGAGCGATTTCTCCAGGATCGTGGTGAGGCCGCCGGCCTTGTTGCCGGGCGTCGGATTGTTGTTCATCTCGCCGCCGTTGCGGCGGGTGTAGTCCTCCCACCAGCGGATGCGCGCGATCAGCTTCTCGCCAACTTCCTCGGATGCCGCGCGACGGACGAGGAGATGCTCGGCGCCGTAAATCTCGGGCGTCTCGGAGAGCACGGCGGTGCCGCCGTATTCCACGAGCACATCTGCGGCGCGCCCAAGCGCCGGATTGGCGGTGATGCCCGAATAGCCGTCGGAGCCGCCGCATTGCAGCGCAACCATAAGCTCGGCGGCGGGCACATCCTCGCGCTCAATCGTCGGCAGGCTGGGCAGCAGCTCCGCTACCATCCGCACGGCGGACTCGACAGTCAGGCGCGTTCCACCAGTCTCCTGGATGGTAAGCGTGTGGAATGGATCCGGACCGAGGCCGTATTTCTCTTTGAGCCGGCCGATCTGCATGACCTCGCAGCCGAGCCCGACGAAAACGGCCGCCGCCACGTTCGGGTGTGTTGCGTAGCCGATCAGGACACGCTCAAGATTGTCGAAGCCATCGCCGGCGTCGGCCATGCCGCAGCCGGTGCCATGCGACAGCGCGATCGCGCCGTCGATATGGGGATGACCTTCGAGCAGGCCCGACCGGTTCACGCGGTCGGCGATCATGCGAACTACTGTCGCCGAGCAGTTCACGGTGGAACAGAGCGCGATGAAATTGCGCGTGCCGACGCGCCCGTCCGATCGGCGGATACCTTTGAATGTTGCCTCCCAAGGCTCTCGTCGTCGAACGGGACGAAAGTCGACGCCAACGCGGTAGTCGCGATCGTGCTCGCCCATCGAGCAGTTATGAACGTGTACGTGCTCTCCCGGGGCAATCTCCTCAGTCGCATACCCGATGACCTGGCCGAACTTCAGTATGGCCGCGCCCTTCTCCACGCGCCGTACCGCGATCTTGTGGCCCATCGGGATCGTTCGTGCAGCCGCGACGCCCTCTCCTTCGAGGAAGGTGCCCGCCGGAATGGAGATGGCGGCGACCACAATGTTGTCGTCCGGGTGCAGCCGGACGGATCGTCGGCTTTGACCCGAATGGGCGTTCCCGGCCTTGGAAGCCGGCGCCTCGTCTACGCTTGAAGCTGCGCTCGCCATTTTTTTGGTACCTCACGAAAGCTCTATCATAGCCCAGCAAGAGTCCAATGGTTTCCGGGTCAGTTCGGCGGTATGTGACCCGCGATCTCTGGACGCTGGCGAGCCTGAGCACTGCGTAGGGTTGAACGCGGCAGAGAAAGGCGCCGGAACAGCAATCGCCCATCTATTACGTGAAGGGACCCTAGCGACCGTTGTCTTTCCGCCATTTGGCGAACTCAAGCTTCGTGCTCTCGGCCGTCGCCGGATACAGGCCGACGATCGATCGTCCTTCGGCGACCTTTTCCGAGACAAAGTCCTCGAAAAGCGTCATCTCGTACGCCTCCTCGGAGACCTCCTCGGCGAGATGCGCGGGGATGCACACAACGCCTTCATTGTCGCCTACCATGATGTCACCGGGAAAGATCGGCACGTCCCCGCAGCCGATCGGCCCATCAATCTCGATCGCCTGATGCTGAATCAGGTTGGTCGGCGCGGTTGGCCTATTATGATACGCGGAAATATCAAGCAGGCTGATCGACGGGCTGTCGCGGAAACCGCCGTCCGTGACGATTCCGGCCACCCCGCGTTTCATCAAGCGCGTCACCAAGATGTCGCCTGCGGATGCCGCGCGCGCATTCTTGCGGCTGTCGATCACAAGCACATAGCCAGGGGGACATCGCTCAACG
>CAZARE010000255.1:0-4823 GCA_964487455.1 uncultured Propylenella sp. | reverse complement strand
CCGCATCACCGGCGGGTGCCAGTGCGGCGCGGTGCGCTACGCGCTGCATGCGGTGCCGGACAACCCGCATATCTGCCACTGCCGCATGTGCCAGAAGGCGTTCGGCTCGTTCTTCGCGCCGCTCGCCGGCGTGCCGCAGGGGAGCTTCGAGCTGACGCGCGGCCAACTGGCGATCTTCAGGAGCTCCGACCCGACGGAGCGCGGCTTCTGCGCGACGTGCGGCACGCCGCTCACCATCCACGACGTCGACTCCAAGCACATCGCCATATCGCTCGGCTCGCTCGATGAGCCGGAGAAGGTCAAGCCCGAGAAGCAGTACGGCATCGAGGGGCGGCTGTCGTGGTTCGCCGACCTCCCGGCTTTGCCCGGCACGAAGTCCACTGAAGAAGACACCCCCGATCTCGCCGCCAGAATCGCCGCTTCCAACCACCAGCACCCCGATCGCGATACAGATCGATGGCCTCCGCAAGGAGAGGGCCGATGACCAAGGAACGCCTCTATCTCTTCGACACGTCATTGAGAGACGGCCAACAGACGACTGGCATCGATTTCTCGCTGGAGGACAAGATGCTGGTCGCGGCGATGCTGGACGAGCTCGGCGTCGACTATGTCGAGGGCGGCTATCCCGGCGCCAACCCGACCGACACGGCGTTCTTTGCCGAGAAGCGCACGCGCCGCGCCCGCTTCACCGCCTTCGGCATGGTCAAGCGCGCCGGCCGCTCCGTCTCCAACGATCCCGGCGTGCAGGACGTCATTAACGCCAAGGCCGACGCCGTCTGCTTCGTCGCCAAGGCGTGGGACTATCACGTGAGGCTGGCGCTCGGCTGCAGCAACGAGGAGAATCTGGAGGCGATCGCGGAGTCCGTCGCGGCGGCGGTCGCCGCCGGACGCGAGACGCTGCTCGACTGCGAGCACTTCTTCGACGGCTACAAGGCCGACCCGGATTATGCGCTGGCCTGCGTGGATCGGGCGCTTTCCGCCGGCGCGCGCTGGGCGGTCTTGTGCGACACCAATGGCGGCACGCTACCCGACGAGGTGGAAGCCATCGTGGGCCAGGTGTGCGCCAGGTTCGGGGGCCAGGGGATCGGCATCCACACGCACAACGACACCGGCCAGGCGGTGGCCAACGCCCTCGCCGCCGTACGCGCGGGCGCGCGGCAAATCCAGGGGACTCTCAATGGGTTAGGCGAGCGATGCGGCAACGCCGACCTTACTACGATCATCCCGACGCTGCTCCTGAAGCCGGCTTTCGCCGAGCGTTTCGAGACCGGCGTTTCCCCGGATTCGCTGAAGAGCCTGACACACCTCGCGCATTCGTTTGACGAGATCCTGAACCGCGCCCCGAACCGTCAGGCGCCCTATGTCGGCACTTCCGCCTTCGCCACGAAGGCCGGCATTCACGCATCCGCGCTGCTGAAGGCGCCGGCCACCTACGAGCACGTCGAGCCTGAGGCTGTCGGAAACCGCCGGCGGGTACTGGTCTCAGACCAGGCCGGGAAGTCGAATCTCGTCGCGGAGCTGAACCGCTTCGGGCTCTCCGTCGATCGCGCCGATCCGCGGCTCGACGGGCTGCTGTCGGAGATCAAGGAGAGGGAAGCGCAAGGCTACGCCTATGAAGGCGCCGACGCCTCGCTGGAGCTTCTTGCCCGACGCCATCTCGGCACGTTGCCGCAATTCTTCAAGGTCGAAGGCTTTCGCGTGAACGTCGAGCGACGCTTCGACGCCACAGGCCGTCTGAAGACGGTTGCCGAAGCGGTGGTGAAGGTCGACGTGAACGGCGATCAACGCATGTCGGTGGCCGAGGGCAATGGCCCGGTCAATGCGCTCGACTTGGCGCTGAGGAAAGATCTCGGCGAACTCAATCCATGGATCGACGACCTTCAGCTGGTTGACTACAAGGTGCGCATCCTCAGCGGCGGCACCGACGCCACAACCCGCGTCCTGATTGAGAGCCGCGACGGCGAGGGCAACCGCTGGCTCACCGTCGGCGTCTCGTCGAACATCATCGACGCCTCCTTCGAGGCGCTGCTCGATTCAGTGAACTACAAGCTGATCAAGGCGTCCGCTGGTCCGGTGCGTTCGGCGGCCGAATAGCTACATGCGGCTCAGCGGCTCGCGGGCCGCGCTCTTGTCAAGCTCGGCCTGCGGACGCTCTGCCGCGGCGCGCTGCAGCATCGGAACAATTTCCTCCGCTCGCTCGGCCACCAGGCAGGACACCTCGAACTCCTCGCGGATGTACTGCTCGCGACGCATTTCGTTCAGGAGGCTGATGAAGGGATTCCAGAAGCCGTCGATGTTGGCGAGTAGCACCGGTTTCTCGTGCCGCCCGAGCTGCGCCCAGGTCATCTGCTCGACCAGTTCCTCAAGCGTGCCAACGCCGCCTGGTAGGGCCGCGAAGGCGTCGGCGCGCTCGAACATGCGCATTTTCCGCTCGTGCATATCCTCGGTGACGATCGTCTCGGTGAGATCGGGCATCAGGACTTCTCGCCGCTCCAGGAAGCGGGGAATGATGCCAGTGACGACACCGCCTGCGTCGAGCGTCGCCCGCGCCAGGACGCCCATGAGGCCGACGGAGCCCCCGCCATAAACCAGCCCCACGCCCTCGTCAGCCATGGCACGGCCAAGTATGCGCGCCGCCTCCGCGTGCGTCGGATTTCTCCCGTGGCCGGAACCGCAATAGACGCAGACGTTTCTCAAGAGACCCATAACCGTGGAGCCATGGCATCCACGCGAGGGCTAATCAAGCACGCCGAGGCAGCCTTGAGTGCGAGGGCACAGCGGCATACAACCGTCATGAACGCTAAATCCGATTCCGATTGAGGCTCGCCGCGCACAATGCCACGTCCGCTCATTGCGCTCGCTGCTGTCTTTGCCGTCGTAATCATCGGCGGGGGAGCGCTCTTGTATCTGGCCGACCTACGGGCGGTACGCGAGTTCGCGGGAGGGGTTGTCGGGCCGACCGTAGTCGGCCCTGTGCCGCCTGACGCCCCCACCTCAGGAGAGGAACGACCGGTCGAGGTAGCGCGCGTCCCGACGGAAACTGGCGAGCCGGAGGCCGAGGCGCTAGTACCCGCTGCTCCGGAGGAGCCGGCGGTCGCCGCCGGCGAAGCGGAAGAGCTGGCGGCGGGCGAGACAGAGCTCAGAGCAGCGCCGGAAGAAGCCGAGGTACGGGAAGAAGCTTCCGAAAGCGTCGCAACTGAGGAGGCCAGCGAGCCAGCTGACGTCGCAGCCGTGGAATCGGAGACTGACGGGACGCCTGCAAGCCAGCGCGTCGCCCCGCCACCCAGCGCCGAAGAGGCCGCCCCGTCCAGGCTGCCGGCCGTCGCGCCGGAAGACGAGAATGGGGAGGCCGCAATTCCACCGGCTCAGCCTGAGAGCGCTCCAGCTCCCCGACCGGGCGCGGTGGCCGGCGTTGAGGCCGACGGTGGGCCAGCGCAGAGGCCGGGCGAACGGGCGGCCGAAGGTGAAACCGGTCCCGTAGCCGAGACCGAGGCTCCCGAAGAACCGACCCTGGCCGAGGCCGCCGATGAAGACGCTGGCCGCGAGCAGGAGCCCGCCGACGAGCTGGCTCGCGATATCGAAGACTCAACCAGCGTCGCAACGACGCCGGATGTCGGCGAGCGAGCCACGGCCGAGACACCCGAGATTGCCGACGCGCAGGCCGGAACCCGGCGGGAGGAGCCCGAGGCTGGCGCAGCGGACGACGCCGACGTCGCTGCACTCGAGTCCGCGCGCACATTGGAGACCGAGGGTGGCTTGAAGGAGCCCCTCGATGAGGAGCCGGTCGGTGGACCGCTCGCGGAGGGAGAGGCCGCCGTAGCCACGGCGGTCAAGGACACGGAAGAAGAGCCTCCCACCGAGGTGGCAGCGGCCGAGCCCGCGACGGAAGACGAAGCCCCGGCCGAGACCAGGCCCCGAGGGCAAGCCGTCGTCGCCCCTGAGCCCGCGCCAGAGGACAGGACCCCCGGTACGGCCGCGGAGTCCCCCGGCGAAGAGCCGGCGACCGAGCCGGCCGGGGCCGCGCCGGAGGTCGGCGAGGCTGGACAGGCGCGGCCAGTTCTCTCCGGCGAGGCTGGCCAGGCGGAGCCCCGCGGGTCCGGGGCGACAGCGGAGGCCGAGCCCGGAGCCGTTTCGCGGTCCGGCCCTCCAGTCGCCGGCGGCGAGGCACTCACCGATGAGCTGCAAGTTGCCGCCGCCGCGCCCCCTGGCATTCCCGACGCGGTGGACGTGACCATCAAGGCCGCCGAAGCCGAAACGGGTACACTTTACGTCGCCGGCGAAGCGCCTGCGGGCGCTCTTCTCAATATCTATGCTGACGGCGAGCTTGTGGGCGAGGCGCAGGCGGGGACCGACGGTGTGTGGCTTCTGCAGGCTGAAAAGGAGGTGCCGGCCGGCGAGATGGTTTTGCGGGTCGAGGCGGAATTCGGCGAGGCGCCGGCGCCGGCAGCCGCGGCGGAGGCGTCGTTCCTGCGGCATCCCGACGGTATTGTATTGGAGCCCGTCGTGACTGCCGAACGTGGGGAGGGTAGCCTCGTCAGGGCCTCGGCAAGCCCTCCAATGCCGACCTACGTCATCATCCGGCGCGGCGACAATCTTTGGCGCATCGCGCGGCGGAACTATGGGCGCGGCATTCGCTACGGGACGATCTTCGACGCCAACCGCGACCGGATCCGCAACCCGCACCTGATCTTTCCGGGCCAGGTCTTCGTTGTTCCCACCTCTGACCGGAGTTGGGCGGCCGCCGCGAACTAAACCCCATCAAACGGTTGCTTTTATCGTAAATCGACGATATACGATGAATCCCCGAGCCGGGGGAGCATCGT
>CAZARE010000254.1:0-11550 GCA_964487455.1 uncultured Propylenella sp. | reverse complement strand
CCTTCGCTGGAGGGTCCGTGTCGACCGGAGTTTCACGGGAAGGGCGGGCAGTCCGCGGCGGCGTGGTGTTCCGAGCTGCGCCGTCCCGGTCGGTTCCGACACTCCGCCCGACCGGCACTAGGACCGGTCTGCGGCTCGTTGACCGCCTTAAGCCTGATCCGGAGGCGCTCCGCGCACCGGGCTGGCGGAGAGCTGGAGGACTGGGGCCGAAAGCACTGCGCGGGGCGCCTCGAGGGGCGCCACCTTATACTTTTGCGAGGCACTCTTCAGGCGCCCCGCTCCCTCCTCTTCGCGAGGAGGCCGACGACCGCAACAAAGCCTCGGGGCCGATGCGGCCCGCGGGACGGATAAGGCATGTACGCTTGCAGCGGGCACGCGACGATCTTCGAGTGTACGATGCAGGCGAATCGGGGAAGATCATGGAGCTTGGCGTCCTCATCGTCGTCATTGCGGCCGGCCTCGCGGCGCTCGCGCAGATCAGAAGCGATCCGCGCATCACCAAGGAATTCCGGCGCAAGTCCTATGCCGCCCTGGCGTTCTACGCCGTCTTCATCATCTGCGGGATCGGCGCCCTGCTCCTCTTCCCGTTTCGGCCGGGAAGCGCCGTCGTCGCAAGCTCGGCCGTTGCCTTCATACTGGCCTGGACCGTGCTCGGAGCGCTGTGGCTGATGCGGCTCGCGCCGCGGCTCAGGGAGCCGCCGGCCTGGCTGATGCGGCCGTGGTCGCCGCTCGACTTGACCTTGATCGCCATCGCGATCGGCGCCGCGGCGGTAGCTGTGTCTGCGTGAGCCGGCGCCCAAAAAGATGCGACGAACGTCATGTTGCTGGCATCGAGACAAGTGTTCTCTCTTCGTTCTTGACTATGGGTGCCGACTGCAGGTAGAGTGCCCTCCTCTCGGCTTGGGGGCCGCCGCATGGTCGCGCGCATCACCACCGTCGCCTTTCAGGGCATCGAGGCCGTGCCGGTCGACGTGCAGGTGCTGATGACGCCGGGCAAGCCGGTCTTCAATATCGTCGGCCTCCCCGACAAGGCGGTGGCGGAGAGCCGCGAGCGGGTGCACGCAGCGCTGCACGCCTCCGGCCTCGCGCTTCCCGCGAAGCGCATCACCGTCAACCTGGCGCCCGCGGATCTTCCCAAGGAAGGCAGCCACTACGATCTGCCGATCGCGCTCGGGCTGATGGCGACGATGGGTGCCGTCGCCTCCGACGCCGCCGCCGACCATGTGGTGCTCGGAGAGCTTTCGCTCGACGGCCGCATCAATGCCGTCGCCGGTGTGCTGCCGGCGGCCATCGGCGCGAACGCGCTCGACCGAGGGCTGATCTGTCCGGCTCCCTGCGGGCCGGAAGCGGCCTGGGCCGGCGAGGACCTTGCCGTGATCGCCCCCGACAGCCTGATCGCGCTCGCCAACCATTTCCGTGGGCACCAAGTGCTGTCGCGGCCGCAGCCGGCCATCCGTTCCGGCGGCGGGGGCATGCCCGACATGAAGGACATCAAGGGCCAGGAGAGCGCCAGGCGCGCGCTGGAGATAGCCGCCGCCGGCGGCCACAACATGCTGATGGTCGGCCCGCCGGGCGCCGGCAAGTCGATGCTGGCTCAACGCCTCCCTTCCATCCTGCCGCCGCTCACGCCGCGTGAGCTCCTGGAAATCTCCATGATCGCCTCGATCGCCGGGGAGCTGACCGACGGCAAGCTCTCCGACCGGCGGCCGTTCCGCGCGCCGCACCATTCCGCCTCCATGGCGGCGATGGTGGGCGGGGGGTCGCGCGCCCGGCCGGGCGAGGTTTCGCTGGCGCATAACGGCGTGTTGTTTCTTGACGAGCTGCCGGAGTTCACGCCGCAGGCACTGGATTCGCTGCGCCAGCCGCTGGAGGCCGGCGAAACGGTCGTGGCGCGCGCCAACCACCGCGTCACCTATCCCTCGCGCATCCAACTGATCGCCGCCATGAACCCGTGCCGCTGCGGCAGGGCCGGCGAGCCGGGGCACATGTGCCGGCGCGGCCCGCGCTGCGCCGCCGACTATCAGGCGCGCATCTCCGGGCCGCTGCTCGATCGCATCGACATCCGCATCGAGGTGCCGGCGCTCGCGGCGACCGATCTGATCCATCCCGGCGCAAGCGAGACGAGCGCCGAGGTCGCCGAACGCGTGGCCGCCGCCCGCGGCCTCCAGCGGCAGCGCTACGCCGGTCTCGCCAAGGTCCGCTGCAACGCCCAGGTCGGCGCCGACCTCGTCGAGACGGTCGCGGCGCCTGAGCGCGCGGGGTTGCGTCTGCTTGAGGACGCGGCCGCCGCCATGCAGCTCACCGCGCGCGGCTATCATCGGGTGCTGAAGCTGGCGCGCACGCTCGCCGACCTCGACGCCGCCGAGACGGTGGCGCGCATCCACGTCGCCGAGGCTCTCGCCTATCGCGCCTTGCCGCTCGAGCTGCAGATGGCGGCGTAGCTCTCGACGCGCGAAGTGTGAACCTCGCGACCCGTCACGCAGCCGTCGCGCACTTGTCGCGGACGCGCAACTTTCCATCTCTAGGCCGCCGGAAAAGCTTGCGGCCGAGCTCTGATTCGGTCCCCTTGCGCGTTTGGAATCCGAACGAAGCTTGAGAGGCTCATATGATGGGACGGCAAGCATGTGCGCCGGGTCGTCTCGTTGGGGTTCGAAAGCCCGCGGCGGCGAGCGGCCACCCTACGCTTGGGCGGATCGGCAGCCTCGAGGTGAGGCTCGCTTCCTCGCCCGCCGAAATACGCCGCGCACAAGAGCTCCGATATCACGTCTTCTTCGAGGAGACGCCGGCATGCGCCGACCCTCGCGCACAACGGCTGCGACGCGACGCCGACCGCTTCGATCGCCACTGCGAACACCTGCTGGTGATCGACCACGATCCCGCGCTACACGGCGGACGGCCAAAGGTCGTGGGAACCTATCGACTGCTTCGCGGCGACGTAGCGCGCCAGCGTGGCGGTTTTTACACAGCCAGCGAGTTCAACATCGCGCCGCTCGTTGAGCGCAAGCCCTCGCTTCGATTTCTCGAGCTTGGGCGATCCTGCGTGCTGGCATCCCACCGCAACAAGCGCACGGCGGAGCTCCTCTGGCACGGCGCCTGGTCGTACGTGCTCGCGCACGGGATCGACGTCATGATCGGCTGCGCCAGCCTCAGAGGCACAGACCCGCATCGCCTCGCTCTCGAGCTCAGCTTCCTGCACCACTTCGCGCGCGCTCCGACAGAATGGCGCGTGGAAGCGCACGATCATCTCTTCGTCGAGATGGATCGCCTCCCGGCTTCGGCGATCGACGCGCGCGCGGCCTTCCGAGCGCTACCGCCGCTGATCAAGGGCTATCTCCGTCTCGGCGCGTTCGTCGGCGACGGCGCGGTGATCGATCGCCGGTTCGGGACAACCGACGTATGCGTCATTCTACCAGTCGCGGCGATTCGTTCGCGATACGTCGAGCATTACGGCGCCGACGCAGGCCGCTACGCGGTCGCCACTATGGTGGAGCCGCGCGTCGCCCCTCTCGCCGCCGCCTGATACGCACATAGAGCGCGCCTTCGCCGCCATGCCGGCGGTTCGCCGGCTCGAAGCCGACGACAAGGTGCCGCAGATCCGGGCGCGCGAGCCAGGCGGGAACAGCTTGGCGCAGCACGCCCCGGCCGTCGCCTCCAGCCCTGCCCTTGCCTGTGACTATCAGCACCACCCGGTGCCCGCGCGACTGCGCCTGGCGCAGGAAGGCCTGCAGCAGCAAAAAGGCGCGCTCCTGCCGCACGCCGTGCAGATCGATGCGGGCGTCGATCTCGCTCAAACCGCGCGCGAGGCGCCGGCGCTTGCGGGCCTCCATCGGAGCAAGCGGAGGGCGCTGAGTCGTGGCGTTCGGCTGCGGAGCGGGCGCCGCCACCGCCCCATGCTCAGCGCGGTTCTTCTTGGGCTTCGACGTTGAGGTCGATGGCGGTTCGGCGGCCGGGGCTACCTTCGCCAGCGGCCGTACCGTCTGGCTCAGCCGCGCCCATAGCTCGCGCTCCTCGGCGGTGAGCTTGCGGCTCATGCCGCCACGATCGCGCCGGAGGGAACCAGCAGGATCATCGTCGCCGCGTGGCGGATGCGTCCGGCGGCCGAGCCCGCAGCATGGCCGCAGCCGACAAAGATATCGCCGCGCGCCGCTCCCAGAATGGCCGACCCGGTATCCTGCGCGACCATCAGCCGGCGGAAGGAGCGGCGGGGCCGCTTGTCGTCTGCAAGGCCCGGCACATTGACCCAGACCGGCGTGTGAAACGTATGGAGCGTCCGGTCGACGGCGAGGCTGCGGCCAGGCGTCAGCGGAACGCCCGCCGCGCCAAGCGGACCTTCGGACTCGCCTTGCCCGGTCTCGCGGAAGAAAATGAAGGAGCGGTTCTCGTGCATCAGCGCCCTGGCCTCCTCCGGATGCGCCTTAAGCCAGGCCTCCAGCCCGTCCTTGTCGGCCGCCTCGCGCGTGAGGATGCCGCGCTCGACGGCCAGCCGTCCGATCGAGGTGTAGGCGTGGCCCGATTTGCCGTCAAAGCCGATGCGCATCGTACCGCCGCCGGCCAGCCGCAGCCGCGCCGCCCCCTGCACGTGAATGAAGAACGCGTCGACCTGATCTTCAAGCCAAGCGAGCTCCAAGCCGCGTTCGCGTAACGCGCCGTCCTCGATCGCCGCGCGATCGTAGTAGGGCGCCACGCCGCCCCGTGTGCGCCGCCCGAAGCGCAAGTCGGGATCCCAACCGGACGGCCGCTCCTCCAGAGAGATCTCCACGAGATCGTCGGGACGGCTGTAGATCGGCACTTTGAACCGCTCGGTCGGCGCCAGCCTCGCGGCGACCTCCGGCTCGTAATAGCCGGTGACGAAGCCGTCAGCCTCGATCCGATGCGGAATGAAATGGCTCTCGAAGAACTGGCGCGCGCCCTGGCCGCGCCTCGGCTTGAAGGCGAGGGCTGCGCGCGCGGCGTTCTGCAACGCGCGGCCGTCGATTCCCAGCTGCCGGGTTTTCGGGGGCGTTTCGGCGATCGCCTGCGCGCTTGCCCGGAACGCTGCGAGCGCGGCGGCGTGCGCATCGTCTCTCCAGCCCGCGATCTCGGAGAAGGCTGTGGCGCGGAGAATCAAGCTTGCTCGCGCCGATCAAACCGCTTCCGTGGCGACGAGCTTCCAGTTCGGATCGCGCGATCCAATGTCCCGCGCGAACGTCCAGACATCGCGGATGGTCTGCACCTCGGTCGGATCGCCTTCGATCACCCTGCCCTCTTTGTCGCGCGTGCAGGTGATGAGTTCGGCCACGAAACGAACCGAGATGCGCGCCGACCGATCGTCGAGCTCGGCGGAGGTGATCTTCGCCTCCTCGATGCCGACGAAGGTGAGCTCAGCGCTTTCGCTCTTGCGCTCTCGTTCGGCGATAGCGGCGACGAAGCCCTCGTAGACGTCCGGCGCAAGGAGATTCCTGAGCGACGCCTGATCGCCTTGCGCAAAAGCAGTGACAACCATCTCGTAGGCTACCCTGGCGCCGGCGAGGAAGTGCTCCGGATCGAAGTCCGGCGCGACCTGGGCCACCTCGACCAGCCCGTCGTGCGCCGGGGTGCCGGGCGTGGCATATTTGGAAAGGGGCTCGAGATCGAGAGCCTCCGCCGGGACCGAAGCCCCGCGCTCACGCGGCGGTAGCGAAACGACGTTGTCGTTGCGCGCACCCGGTGTCGGCGGCTTGACGCGCGGGTCATAGGGGGACGGCTCGTTGCCGGTGCGGCGGCCGAGCACGCTCCCAAGCCGCATGAAGATGACCACCGCGATGATCAGGAAAATGATTGAATAAACGTCAAAAAACCCGCTCATGCCAACGATCGGCTCGCAGCCTCCCGGGCGTCCGGCAAGACCGGCGCCATCGAGGGGCAATGTAAGCAGCTTTCCCGTCAAGTCCAGGGACACCATGCGGAATCCTTTGCGGCCCGCTGCCTACGCCCCATATGGACGCCGGAGAGGATAGACTATGCGCCTTCCCTTTTCGCTCGCTTTTCTCCTCCTGGTTCTCGGCGAGATCGCGGTCTTTATTCGCGTCGGCGAGGCGATCGGCGTGCTCGCCACGCTGGGGTTGGTCCTCTTCGGGATGGTCGCGGGGGCGCTCCTTCTGCGCTGGCAAGGCGTGGCGACGCTGATGCGCGTGCGGGCGGAAATGGAGGCGGGACGCACGCCGGCGCGCTCGCTGGCGGAAGGCGCAGTGCTTGCGATCGCCGCGCTTCTCATCGTCGTGCCTGGCTTTCTGACCGATGCGGTCGGCATCGCGCTCTTCGTGCCGTCCATCCGGAGATTTCTGTGGCGCCGCCTCGGCCACCGGCTGAGAGTGCGGGCGACATCGGCGCCCGCGCCTGCAAAGCGCCCGGTGCTCGACTTGGATCGCAGCGAGTACGGCGCTCGATCGCGTCCCGACAGCCCGTGGCGCCAGGACGGCGGGCCGAAGGCGTAGATTGTTCGGCCGGCCCATGCTAGGCGGACCTCCAAACAAAAGAGGCGCATGAAGAATGGCTGAGTCGGGCGGCAACGGCGGTGAAACCGCGCAATCTCAATCGCAGCCTCAGCAATCGCCTGGAATCCACGTTCTCGGCCAATACATCAAGGATCTGTCGTTCGAGAATCCGGGCGCGCCAGAAACCTTGCGCGCGAGCGACCAGCCACCGAAGCTCGACTTTAACGTCAACGTGAACGCGCGGCCGCGGTCGGAGACAGAATTCGAGATCGAGCTAAAGATCGAGGCAAAGGCCGCCCGGGGCGACGTCACGCTCTTCATCGTCGAAGTGGCCTATGCCGGCCTCTTCCAGATCCGGAACGTCCCGCGAGAGCATATCCAGCCGGTCCTGCTGATCGAATGCCCGCGCCTGCTTTTTCCCTTTACGCGGCAGATCGTCGCCGACGCGACGCGCCAGGGCGGCTATCCTCCTCTGATGATCGATCCGGTGGATTTCGCGGCGCTCTATCGCCAAAGAATGGCTGAGCTGAGCGCCCAGCAAGCCGCCGGCCAGCAAAAACCCGGCTAGATCGCCGGGATGGACTCCGGTCCCTTCCGATAGAGATTCCACAAAGGGTCAGGTCCAAGGTCCGCAAGGAACGCGGCGTGGGCAAGCTCGTCCTCGCGCGTCATGCGCGGAGCAAGCGGCCGCGGGCGCGGCCTAACTTTCTCAATCGCGGATATCCCTGAGCTAATCGGCGCGAGCACACCGAGCGCCAGCGTCGCCTGCCGTCCGCCGAGCAATTCGAGATAGACCTCCGCCAGTATCTCAGCGTCGAGCAGCGCGCCGTGCTTGCCGCGCGCGGTGTTGTCGATGCCGTAGCGCGCGCATAGCGCATCGAGACTATTCGGACCGTTCGGATGCCGCCGCCGCGCCAGAAGCAGCGTATCGACGAAACGATGCTCATCGAACGCCGGACGGCCACACAGACCGAGCTCCAAATTGATAAAGTCGCGGTCGAAGCCGGCATTGTGCGCGACGAGGCTACTGTCGCCAACGAAATCGAGCAGGCGCTCGGCGATATCCTCAAAACACGGCTGGTTGCAGAGGAACTCGTCCGTAAGCCCGTGCACTTCGGCGGCCTCGAGCGAAACGACGCGCCGCGGATTGACGTAGCACTGAAAAGTGCGGCCGGTGGCGATATGATTGAGAAGCTCCACGCATCCGATCTCAATGAGCCGATCGCCGTTAAGGCAGTCGAGCCCCGTGGTCTCGGTGTCGATGACGATCTCCCGCACGGCTGTGCTTCTCGTTCCGTTCGAGGCGGGATGCAACCCCGGTGACGCCCGCCTGGGGATACTTTAGAGCGTGGCGGCGAGTGCGCGCAGTATGGCGTCCACCTCGCGCCCGGCAGCCTTCAAGCCGCGCCCTGAATCGATGAGAAAATGCGCGCGGAGCCTTTTCTCGGCGTCCGGGACCTGCCGCGCCAGGAGAGCCGCCAGCTTCGCTTCCGTCATTCCGGGACGGGCCAGGACACGCGCCCGCTGAATTTCGGCGTCGGCGGTTACCACCACGATGACGTCGGCCCGATCGGTGGCGCCGACCTCGAACAGCAGCGGCACGTCGACCACGACGACACGGCATGCCTCGCTTCTCCGCTCATCGAGGAACCGACCTTCGCTTTCTCTCACCAGCGGGTGAACGATGGCCTCCACTCGCGCCAACGCGTCCGCGTCCCCGACCACGCGCTCGGCGAGACGCGAACGGTCCACGGCGCCGTCGACTGTAACTCCGGGAAACGCTTCCGCGAGTGGCGCCACAGCCTTGCCCCGGTAGAGCCTGTGTACTGCGGCGTCCGCGTCGTGCACCGGCACGCCGCGCGCCGCGAACATGGCGGCTGTGGTGCTCTTGCCCATGCCGATCGAACCAGTGAGGCCGACGATCCGCACTGCCACGCCTTCACGTCGCGGCGACGAGCGCGCGGAGCTCGTCGTCGACCTTCGGCCGCACCCCAAACCAGCGTTCGAAGCCAGGCGCCGCCTGGTGGAGAAGCATGCCGAGGCCGTCGACGATCCTCAGTCCTCTCTCGGCTGCGGAACCGAGGAACGGCGTGATGAGCGGCACATAGACGAGATCGGTGACGATAGCCTCAGAACGCGCGGCATGCCAATCAACGGCTAGCGCGTCGGTTCCGCCTATCCCGGCCGAGGTGGCGTTAACGATGATGTCCGCATCCGGAAGCAGCTCTGGAATCGCGTCGAGACCGGCCGCGCGGACCGGTCCGCCGAAGTGCGCCGCGAGCGCCTCGGCACGCTCCAACGTTCGGTTGGCCACCGCAATCGCCTCGAATCGCGCGTCCATCAGTGCTTGAAGCACTGCACGTGAGGCGCCGCCGGCGCCAAGAACCAGGGCGCGCCTGCCGCCTCGCCAGTCGCTGACGTTGTCGTCAAGGTTCGCCGTAAAGCCGTAGGCGTCGGTATTGTCCCCGTGAAGTATCGAGCCTTCGAGCCACAGCGTGTTCGTCGCCCCGAGGCGGCTTGCGACCGGAGTCAGCCGGCGGCAGGCGCGGAAGGCGGTTTCCTTATACGGAAGCGTCACGTTGCCACCGCAATAGCCGCCCTCGCCGAACGAGGACAGGAACGTCTCTATGGAATCGGGCGGAATCGCTTCCGCGCGGTAGTCGCCGTCGATGCCATAACGCCGGAGCCAGAAGCGGTGGATCAGCGGCGAGCGGGAATGAGCCACCGGCCATCCGACGACGAAAGCGCTCCGCGTTTTCATTCGATCACGCCTTCGCCGCGCAGAAACCGCAAGAGCGGAAGAAGCGGAAGTCCGAGGATCGCGAAGAAGTCGCCCTCGATCCTGCAGAACAGCTGGATGCCGCGGCCCTCGAGCTGGTAGACGCCGACGCTCTCCAGGACTTGCGGCCCGGCTTCCGCCAAGTAGCGTCCGACGAATTGCGGGGTGAGCACCCGCATGGTCAGATGCGCGGTCTCCGTGTGCTGCCACAGAATCGCACCGGCACGCGCGCTGGCGATAGCGCTATGAAGCGCATGCGTCCTTCCGGAAAGGCGAAGAAGCTGCCGGCGAGCAGCCTCCATATCCTGTGGCTTCAGGAGACGATCGCCATCAATCTCGAGAACCTGATCTGCGCCGATGACGAGGCGATCCGGTTCGTGTTCGCTCGCAGCGAGCGCCTTAGCCATGGCAAGCGTGGAGGCCACGTCTTCCAGCGGCGCGCCAGCCTCGAGGAGCGGCTGCTCGGCCGTGCGTTCGTCGATCGCCGCGGCGACGGCCTCGAAGGCAATTCCCGCGTTCGCCAGCAGCGACTGGCGCGCGAGGCTGCGGGAGGCGAGAATCAGCGTCATGCCGGCCGGCGCGCCGCGTGCAAGGCCAGAACCGCCGCGGCCGTCTCCTCAATCGAACGCCGCGTCACGTCGATGACTGGCCATCCCTGGCGGGCGCATAGTTTCCGACTCCACGCGATCTCCTCCGTGACGGTCGCACGGTCGACGTAAGAATCTGTCAGCTCGTCCGACCTCATTGCAAGCACGCGATGCTGACGAACCTGTACGATACGGTCCGGACTCGCCACTAAGCCGACGATGAGCGGCTGCCTGGCATTCGTCAGCGCCTGGGGGATTGTGCTTCCCGGGACCAGCGGAAAGTTCGCGGTCTTGACGCCCCGGTTGGCGAGATAGATGGCGGTCGGCGTCTTGGAGGTCCGGCTGACGCCGACAAGTACTACGTCGGCTTCCTCGATCCCGTCGACGTGCTGGCCGTCGTCGTGCTCAAGGGAGAAGTTCAGCGCGTCGATCCTGCGGAAGTACTCGGCATCGAGCACGTGCTGGGCTCCAACACGGCCCGCCGATCTTTTCCCAAGATAGGACTGGAACGCAGCTAGGACAGGCTCCAGAACCGACACACAGGGAACGCCAAGGTTGCGGCAGCCACCTTCGAGCGAGCCGGCAAGCTCCGCGTCTACCAGGGTATAGAGAACAATGCCCGGCGACTGCTCAATTCCACTCAACGCATGCTCGACCATCGCCTGGGTGCGCACGAGCGAGTGCATGTGCTCGATCGCATGCGTGTGCTTGTACTGCGCTGCCGCGGCCCGCGCGACCGCAACCAGCGTCTCGCCCGTTGCGTCCGACACGAGGTGAAGGTGGAAATAACGTTGTGTTGGCACGAGCCTGACAGCCTGTGGAAGAAAACGTCCGGCGAAGGTCTAGCCGAAGCTGAACGGCAAGGAGATACCGGTTCCTCAGAAAGCTTCAACATCCGCAATGACGGTGGAAGAAGGTGGCTCGATCCCCTCCGCACAGCGCAGTGCTTGCCGAATATGCATGATCCCCAATTATCACAACGGCGTCCTCGATCCCGTAATCCCTTGTGTCATTGTCGTTTTTCTCAGAGCGCCCACAGCTCTTTTTGTCTATTACCATAGTTCGCGGAAGGCGCCGGGTTCTATCTCATCCGTGGGACGGATTGTGGAGACCTGCTAATCGCCCTAATCCCCCTCCCAACAACAAAAGTAGTCTCTATAAATGATTCCTTTTGAGAAGATTGGCTACGCGTGAGCGAGCGCCCGAAGCTCTTGCGGGTGCTCGCTGGTGAGGCGCTTGCTCCGCCCCCGCTCTGGATCATGCGGCAAGCCGGTCGGTACCTCCCCGAGTACCGGAAAACGCGAAAGCAGGTCGATTCGTTCCTAGAGCTCTGTTTCACGCCAAAGCTTGCGGCAGACGTCACCTTGCAGCCGATAAGGCGGTTCGATTTCGATGCAGCGATCCTATTCTCCGACATTCTGGTCGTCCCGCATGCGTTGGGTCAGCGTGTGCAGTTTGTGGAAGGCGAGGGCCCTGTCTTGGAGGCGCTCGCTGATAGGCTCAGGGTACTTGATCCGACGAATATCGAGGAGAAACTGGCTCCTGTATTCGAGACGGTCGCCGAAGTGCGGCGCGAGCTTGCCTCAGAGAAGGCTTTGATCGGCTTCTGCGGGGGGCCGTGGACGGTAGCTTCGTATATGGTCGCGGGGCGCGGCACGAGCGAACAGCGTCCTCTGCGGCGCATGGCGCTCGAGCATCCGGATAAGCTTCAACATCTGATTGACGTGCTAAT
>CAZARE010000253.1:0-6741 GCA_964487455.1 uncultured Propylenella sp. | reverse complement strand
GAAGCGCGCGGCGAACTCGTCGTAGAGGCCGGCGGGCGGCGAGAAGGTCGGCGCGTGCCTGAGCAGCCGCGCCGCGGCGGTCTTGATCAGCTGGTCGGCGATCTCGCGGATGCGTTTCTTCAGCCGCGCCTTGCGGTTCTGCCAGCCGACGCCGCCGAGCCGGTCGAGCTCGACCGCCGCGCCCTCCGCGCCGTAGCGCGTCAGCAGCTCGATGTTCTCCACCGGCAGGAACAGCCGGTCGTCGCCCGCGTAGCGGAGCTCCAGGCAGTCGTGCGGCGCGCCCGCCGCCTCGATGGTCCTGAGCCCCGTGAAGCGTCCGATGCCGTGGTCCACGTGCACGACGAGATCGCCGGCGGCGAGGCTCGACGCTTCCGTCAGCGCGTCGGCGGCGCGCTTGCGCCGCGCCGGACGGATGAAGCGGTCGCCGAGCACGTCCTGGTCGCCGATGATGGCGAGGTCGGGCGTCTCGAAGCCCGTCTCCAGCGGCAAGACGGCAAGCCCGGTCTCGCCGTCCGGCAGCGCCTGCAGCGCCGCGAAGCTGTCCACCGGCTTCAGCTGCAGCAGGCCGTGATCCGTCAGCACCTGGCCGAGCCGGTCGCGCGCGCCCTCGCTCCACGAGGCGAGCAGCACCTTGCGGCCGCTCTTCTTCAGCGCCGTGACGTGCGCCACCAGCGCGTCGAACACGTTCACGTCGCCGGCGGCGCGCTCCACGGCGAACGAGCGCCCGGCGCGGCCGCCCATGTCGATGACGGAGGCGCCCCCTTCCGCCTCCACGAAGGGCGAGAGGAATGCGTGCCGCCGCTCGGCGAGGCGCGATTTCCATTCCTCTTCAGTCAGATAGAGCGCGTCGGGCGGGATGGGCTTATAGGGCGCGGCGCCGCTTTCCGCGCCCTTGTCCGCCGCCTCGCGTCTCGCCTCGAAGTGGTCGCGCACCTGGTCCATGCGATCGGCAAGTGCGCGTGCCGCGTGATGTTCAAGCAGAATGGGAGCATCCGGCAGGAAGTCGAACAGCATCTCCATCTTTTCGTAGAAGAACGGCAGCCAGTGCTCCAGGCCGGCGAAGCGCCGTCCCTCGCTCACCGCTTCATACAGCGGATCGTTTCCGGTCACTGCTCCGAACGCGGCGCGGTAGCTCTGGCGGAAGCGGGCGATCGTCTCTTCGGTCAGCACCGCTTCGCTCGCCGGCACCAGGTCGATCCGCTTCAACTGCCCCGTGGTGCGCTGGCTCGCCGCGTCGAAAGGCCGAATGCTTTCAAGCGCATCGCCGAAAAAGTCCAAGCGAAATGGTAACGCGCTGCCGGGGGTCCAGAGGTCGAGGATGCCGCCGCGCACCGCGTATTCGCCGACCTCGCGCACGGTGTCGCCGCGCGTGAAGCCGTTCGCCTGAAGCCAGCGCGTCAGCGCCTCCATTCTGACGACGCCGCCCGCCGCCGCGCTCCAGACGCCCGCCCTGACGCTGTCGCGGTCCGGCACCCGTTGCGCGATGGCGTTCACGGTAGTGAAGACCGCGCGCGGCCCAGCCTGTTGCTGCAGCAGACCGTGCAGCGCGCTCATGCGGTTGGCGGAGACTTCGGCGTTCGGAGAGACGCGGTCGTAGGGAAGCGCGTCCCACGCCGGGAAGCTGAGCGTCGCGATGTCCGGAGCGAAAAAGGCGAGCGCCGTCTCCGCCATGGACGCGCGCCGGGCGTCGCGCGCCACGTAGAGGATGGTGCCTTCCGCCTCCGCCAGCTGCGCCAGGATGCGGCCCTCCAGCCCATCCGGCACGCCGCCGAGCGTGAGGCTTCTCCGCCCGGAGAACAGGCTGGAAAGCGGGTCCGTCGGCGAAAAGGCTTCAGCTCTGCTCATGGCCTCGGGCGTGGAATGCGACAATGGCCTTGTAGACTGGCGAATCGTAGTGGTCGGCGACCGGCTCGGCTCCGGTCACCCAGGCGAAGAGCTCCGGGTCGGGCAGATCCATCAAGGCCTCGAAATCGGCGAGATCGTGATCGCTTAGGCTGCCTATATGGGCATCCGCGTAGCGCCCCAGGATGAGGTCCATCTCGCGCGTGCCCCGGCGCCATGCGCGGATCAGCGCCCGCCGCCGCCGCGGATCCAGGCCGTCGCTGGAGCGGGAGGTCCCGGTCACTCGTCGTCTGCCGTTGTTGAGCCTCGTCGCCCGCGCCGATCACGCGGGGGCGGAGTAAAAGTCCTCAACGCGAACCTCGATGCTGGGCGGGTCCAACGGGACCGGGCCAGCGTGCACTATTCGCGTCGCTAGCATCTCACCCTCGGTGCGCGCGTGGTGCACGACGAGCGGCTTGTCGGGATCGATGATCAGGTAGTGCTGAACGCTGGCCAGTCTGAAATAGCCCGCGAGCTTGGCGGAAGCATCGATGTAGCGTGTGGAAGGGGAAAGGACCTCCACCACAATGATGGGGTTGGGCACTTCAATGGCCGAACTCGATAGCTCATTCCCGCAATAGACCAGGGCATCCGGTTCATGCGCCGTATCGTTATCGACCCGGACGGTCATTCCGTCGGGCAGCATATGGCATGGGGTATGGGCCCTTCGGATCGCGGCGACCAAGGCGGTCTGAGTCGCGTATTTGACCCTTCCATGCCCGGCCCGCTTGGGCGCCATGGCGTAGACGGTTCCGGCGTAAAGCTCATACCGTCCTGGCTGGCCCTCCGCCCAGGCAAGGTACTCGTCCACCGTCATCTTGTGCTGCGGCAATGCGACCATGGCGAAGCATGTAGCATCGCCATCGCGCTCCCGCCAACTCGGCGGGCGGTCTGCCGCCGCTGAGGGCCGCCATCCTATACAGACTTCGCGCATTTTGCAGAATGACCGTCGATGCGTCCCTCGCTCCTCGATCCGCTCTTCGCACCGGCCCGCTCGCTGCCGGGGATCGGCGCGCGTCTCGAGCAGCTGATGGCGCGGGCTGTGGGAGCGGACGGCGACGCCGCCCTGGTGCGCGACCTCCTCTTTCACCTTCCCGGCGGCTTCATCGACCGCCGCGAGCGGCCGCCGCTCTATCGGCTCCCGACGACGGGCACGGTGACTGTCGAGGGCACCGTGGAGCGGATCGAGAAGCCACGCGGGTTCGATTCGCCCTGGCGGGTGGTGCTGGCCGACGGGAACGCCACCGTGCAGATCGTCTACTTCAAGGCTCAGTCGGACTGGCTGAAGAAACTCTACCCGCTCGGGGCGCGGCTCGTGGTCAGCGGCAAGGTCGAATGGTACGACATGCGGCCGCAAATCCCCCATCCCGACTACGTCTTGCCGGCGGAGCGCGCCGGCGAGCTTCCGGCAATCGAGCCGGTCTACGGGCTGACCGGCGGATTGTCGCCCAAGGCCATGCGCCGCGGCATCGGCGAAGCTCTTGGGCGCCTGCCCGTCCTGCCGGAATGGCTCTCGGTCGATCTCGTCGCGGCGCAGGGGTGGCCCGGCTTCGCAGAGGCGCTCCACCAGGTTCACGCTCCGGAGCGGATCGAGGGTTCGGGTCCGTCGGGTCCGGCCTGGCGGCGCCTCGCCTTTGACGAACTGGTGGCAAGCCAGCTTGCCCTGGCGCTCGTCCGCGGCAGCGCAAAGCGAAGGCGCGGCACTGAATGGCGCGCGCATGGAGAATTGCGCGCGAAGATCGAGGCCGCACTCCCTTTCAAGCTGACCGCCTCGCAGCTTCAGGCGCTGAAGGAGATCGAGCATGACCTCTCCGGAAGGGACCGCATGGTGCGGCTGCTACAGGGCGATGTCGGCTCGGGCAAGACGATCGTGGCGCTGATCGCCATGGCCAACGTGGTCGAAGCCGGAGGACAGGGGGCCCTCATGGCGCCGACCGAGCTCCTGGCGCGTCAGCATCATTCCACCATCGCTCCACTCGCCGCCGCCGCCGGCATCGAGACGGTACTGTTGACCGGGAAGGACCGCGCCAGCGAGCGCAGCGAGGCGCTGACGCGCATCGCCGCCGGATCGGCTCGGATCGTGATCGGCACGCACGCGCTCTTTCAATCCGGCGTGACCTTTGCGCGGCTCGGGATCGTCGTCGTTGACGAGCAGCATCGCTTCGGCGTGCATCAGCGGCTTGCCATTTCCGCCAAGGGTGACGCTCCGGACATGCTCGTCATGACCGCGACGCCCATCCCGCGCACGTTGGTGCTCTCTTATTTCGGCGACATGGAAGTCTCGCGGCTGACCGAGAAGCCGGCCGGGCGGCGTCCGATCGAGACCCGGGCGGTCCCCCTCGAACGTCTCGGCGAAGTCGTCACGCGGATCGGCCAGGCCGTTGACGCCGGCGGCAAGGCCTATTGGATCTGCCCCCTCGTCGCGGAATCCGACAAGAGTGATCTCGCCGCGGCGGAGGAGCGGTACGTGGCGCTGAGCGCGCGTTTCGGGCAGCGGGTCGGCCTCGTGCACGGCCGCATGAAGCCGGCCGAAAAGGACCGGGAGATGGAGCGGTTTCGCGCCGGCGACGTCGCGATCCTTGTCTCCACGACCGTCGTGGAGGTTGGCGTCGACGTACCGGACGCGACCATCATGGTCATCGAGCATGCCGAGCGCTTCGGGCTGGCGCAGCTGCATCAGCTGCGCGGCCGGGTCGGGCGCGGAAAAGCTCGCTCCGCCTGTGTGCTGCTCTACCGTGCGCCGCTTGGCGAATCCGCGCGCGCCCGCATCGCCATCATGCGGGAGACCGACGATGGATTTCGCATCGCCGAGGAGGACCTGAGGCTGCGCGGCGAGGGGGACGTGCTGGGGACGCGGCAGTCGGGCATGCCCGGCTTCCGCATTGCGTTCCCGGAGGTGCATGCCGATCTCTTGGAGGCGGCTCGCGATGAAGCGAAGCTTGCGCTCGCGCGCGACCCGGATTTCGTCTCGCCCCGCGCCGAGGCGCTTCGGCTCCTGCTCTACCTCTTCGGACGGGACGACGCGGTGCGCCTGATGCGGGCGGGATAAGGCTAGAGCGATGCAAGGCCGCCGCAACCCCGACAACATCGAGGAGCTTGAGGCCCAGATCGAGACGCTATCGGTAACGATCGAGCAAAGCCGCAAGCTCGACCGCCTGGCGAAGCTCATGATTTCTGGCAGCGCGATCTGGCTCGCCCTCCTGTTGGTTCGCGTACTGCCTTTCGCCTTGTTTGGCTACATTATCGCGATTGCCGCGTTGATCAGCGGCATCGTGCTCTTCGGCTCAAACGCATCCACGTGGCGGCAGAGCGAATCCGACCGCGATCGGGCGGAGCGGCTTCGGATGGACCTGATCGACGCGCTGGACTTGAGCGACGTCAACGAGAGACGCCGCCTGCATTGAGCGACCCCTACTCCGCGGCTTCGGAGATTTCTTTCTCCCTCGGTGGGTCGAGGCGCCCGGTGACCTTGTCGGTCGGCACCACAAGCCCCGCGGAGATGATCATCTTGGCCGCCTCCTCCACCGACATGTCGAGCACGACGGCGGCGCGACGCGGCACGAACACCAGAAATCCGGCGGTCACGTTCGGCGTGTTGGGAATGAACACCGCCAACGGCTCCTCCGCCGACAGCCGCTCCGCAACCTCCCCCTTGGCCCGGGTGGCGACGAAGCCGACGCGCCACACGCCCTTCTGCGGATACTCGACCAGCACGACCTTGTCGAAGGAACG
This sequence comes from uncultured Propylenella sp., assembly GCA_964487455.1. GTDB lineage: Bacteria > Pseudomonadota > Alphaproteobacteria > Rhizobiales > Afifellaceae > DASWJZ01. Next base: position 1,128 of record CAZARE010000253.1, on the reverse strand, counting down.
GCTCGACTGGGACAGAACCGTCTGGAAGAGCTGCTTCAACGCCCTGTAGAGGTTGCGCACCAGCGGCGTGCGCTCCACCAGGTTCTCGCCGTAGGAGACGGCTGTGCGCCCGACCAGGTTGGCGGTGAGAAAGCCAAGCAGGGTCAGGATGAGGATTGCAAACAGAAGGCCTACACCCGGCACCGAGAACGGCAGGTAGTTGTCCGGGTTGTAGACGGAGGGGATGAGCGGCTTGACGCGACTGTCAACCCAATTGACGAAGGCCCAGGTGAGATAGATCGTGATCCCGATCGGCGCGGCTGCAATGACGCCGGTCAGGAAGTAGTTCCTAAGGCGCACCCGCAGGCGCGACCGCCGCGGCGGCGGCGCGGCTGCGCTCTGGACGAGATCGTCAAGGTCCATTCCTGGCTCCGGAGCCCGGCCCGGCATATGCCGGCTGGCCGTCCGCGAAAATGCGCTCCCGTGTGGCCATAATCCGCAGAAAGGGGTTTGGCTGCAAGCGCGCCGATATCCGGCTATTCGACGGTGACGGATTTCGCCAGGTTCCGCGGCTGGTCCACGTCGGTGCCGCGTACCACGGCGGTATGGTAGGCGATCAGCTGCACGGGGAGCGCATAGACGATCGGCGCAACCTCCGGCGCAAGATCGGGCAAGACCAGAGTGGCCATGGTCGGCAGCGAAGCCTCCTCCGCCCCGCGGCTGTCTGTCAAAAGCACAATGCGCCCGCCGCGCGCCGCAACCTCCTGCATGTTGGAGACGGTCTTCTCGAAAAGCTTGTCGTAGGGCGCGATCACGATAACCGGGACGCTCTCGTCTATCAGCGCGATCGGCCCGTGCTTCAGCTCGCCGGCGGCGTATCCTTCCGCGTGGATGTAGGAGATCTCCTTGAGCTTTAGCGCGCCCTCCAGTGCCAGCGGATAGGAGGTGCCGCGGCCGAGATAGAGCACGCCACTTGCCTTCGATAGCTCCTTGGCGAGCGTCTCGATCTCGCCTTCGAGCTTCAAGGCATGGGCCGCGTGGCGCGGGACCTCGATCGCGGCTTGGACGAGGCGCTCTTCCTCCGCCGCCGAGATCGCGCCGCGCTGGCACGCCGCCGTGACAGCGAGCGCAAAGAGCACGGTGAGCTGG
>CAZARE010000252.1:0-5113 GCA_964487455.1 uncultured Propylenella sp. | reverse complement strand
GAGCAGCGCGCCGAGATGATGATCGAAGTGCGCGACCAGCTGCGGCCTTTGACCGAGGAACTTGGCATCAACGTCGTCGACGTCCGCATCAAGCGTACCGACCTCCTGGCGGAGGTTTCGCAGCAGACCTTTGAGCGCATGCGCGCCGAGCGTCTGGCCGAGGCTGCACAGCTCCGCGCGCGCGGCACGGAGCTTGCCGCTCGCATCCGCGCCGAGGCGGATCGCGAGGCGGTGGTCACCGTCGCGGAGGCGGAGCGCGAAGCGGAGATCCTGCGTGGCCAGGGCGACGCCGACCGCAACCGCATCTTCGCCGATGCGTATCAGCGCAATACCGGCTTCTTCGAGTTCTACCGCTCCATGCGAGCCTATGAGAACGCACTCGAGGGGAGTGGGACGACGCTCGTACTCTCGCCGAATTCGGACTTCTTCCGCTTCTTCGGCGATTCCTCCGGCGGGGCCAGAACTGCTGAACCGGAAGGGGCTGTCCCGGAGCTGGGACCGGGAGGCCCGCCGGAGGCGGCGATAGCGCCCGGGACGGTGTCACCGGCGCAATGAGCGAGGTCGTCGCGGCGATCGGTCTCGTTCTGGTGTTGGAAGGGGCGCTTTACGCGCTCTTTCCCGATTTCATGAAGCGCATGGCGCAACAGGCGATCCAGACACCGGGAGACACGCTGCGGGTGGCGGGAGTAATATCGGCCGGACTGGGAGTCGGGCTGGTCTGGCTGGTACGCGGCTGAAGCAAACAAATGTGAAGGCGGCGGGACGTGCTTTCGCCCGGATTTGCGGCAAGTATCCCGACGTCTGCGGCGGAGTTTTACCTAGGATGAAGCTCGGATTGACGGTCGCGGGGGCTGTGGCTGCCATGCTGACACTGGCGGCCGCCGTCGCACTTGCGGCGCCCATGGGGCAACGACTTGTGGGTCCCGGCCCGTCCGCGCTCCTCGTCCAGGCGGAGCCTGAGGTCACCCCTGCGCCCGACCTGCCGGTTCCGCCGCCCATACTTCCAGCCCCGGAGCTTCCGGGCGAAGACCCGGTCGTGGAGCTGCCGCCGGAGGACGAGGCGACAGAGCCGCCGAGGGCCGCCGCTGCGGCCGTCTTTTCCTTCGCCGACCTTGCCGAGCAGCTGGTCGATTCGGTCGTCTACATCTCGACCTCGCAGCGCGTGACGCTGCCGCTGCATCAGTCGGCGCCGGACGTGCCGAGCGCACCCGACAGGGAGGACTTCTTCGAGGATTTCTTCGACAACGAACGCGGCAGACGCGGGGGCCGCAACGTTCAGTCGCTCGGCTCCGGCTTCGTCATCGACGAAACCGGCCTGATCGTCACCAACAACCACGTGATCGCCGATGCCGACGAGATCGTGGCCAACTTTGCCGATGGCCGAAAGCTCACCGCTGAGGTGATCGGAGTGGACGAGAGGACCGACCTCGCGCTGATCAAGGTCGCTTCCCCCGCTCAGATGAAACCGGTGCGGTTCGGGCGCTCCGAGCGGCTCAGGGTGGGCGACTGGGTTCTCGCGATCGGCAATCCGTTCGGGTTCGGCGGCTCCGTCACGGCCGGCATCGTCTCCGCGCTCGACCGCAACATCAATACGGGTCCCTACGACCACTACATCCAGACTGACGCGTCGATAAACCGCGGCAATTCCGGTGGGCCGCTCTTCAATATCGAGGGCGAGGTCGTGGGCATCAATACGGCGATCATGTCGCCGACCGGCGGCTCGATCGGCATCGGTTTCGCGGTGCCCTCGGAGATCGCGGTTCCGGTCATCGAGCAACTGAGGCGGACCGGCACGGTGCAGCGCGGCTGGATCGGCGTGCGCATACAAGACGTCACCGACGAGCTGGCCGAGAGCCTCGGCATGGAAAGGGCGATGGGGGCGCTTATCGCCGGACTGGTCGACGACGGCCCGGCGGTGGAAGCCGGTCTTCAGGACGGCGATGTGGTGGTGGAGTTCAACGGCAAGGCCGTGAACAGCATGCGCGAGCTCCCCCGCCTTGTCGCCGACACGCCCCCCGGCGAGACGGCGGGCATCGTCGTCATGCGCGACGGCGAGCGGGTGACGCTCCAGATCGAGGTCGGGCTGCTCGAGGACGCGACCACGGAGATAGCCGCGGCGACGACCGGCGGCGAAGAGGGCGAAGACGAGGCTTCACCCTCCGACGACGCCGCGCAGATGCTTGGTCTTACCCTAGGCGAAATCACCGAGGACCTGCGCCGCGAGTTTTCCATAGACGCCAGCGTGGAAGGCGTGCTCGTCGAGGAGGTGGCGGAAGGAAGCCAGGCGGAGGAGAAGGGTGTCAAGAAAGGCGAAGTGATCGTGCAGGTGAGCCGGCGCGACGTCGCGGCGCCGGAGGAGGTCATCGCCCGCATCGAAGAGCTGAAGGCGGAAGGCAGCCGGACGGTCATGCTGCTCCTGTCGGGGGAAGACAGCGAGCGCCGCTTCGTATCGCTCCGCTTCGAGGACCAGTAGCGCCGTAGCCCCGATGGAGCGCCGACGGCGCGTAATCCGGAACCCGCAGGCTCGGTCGCGGATTGGGCTCCGCTCCTTCCAGGTTACGCCTTTACGAACTCCTCGCGCCGATACCCCTGGAGAAAGAGGACCCCGGTGAGGTCGGCATGGTCGATCATCGCATTGGCGTGGGCGCGGAGCGCTGGCTTGGCGCGGTAGGCGACGCCAAGACCTGCGCGGCGGATCATCCCGGCATCGTTGGCGCCGTCGCCAACGGCCAGCGTCTCCGCCCGATCGAGATCGAGCGCCGCGGTCAGCTCGTCGAGCGTCTCTTCCTTGGCGGCGCGGCCGAGCACCGGCTCGGCGACAAGACCGGTGAACATGCCGTTGTCGTATAGCAGAGTGTTCGCCCGATGCTCGTGGAAGCCAAGCCGCTTGGCGATGTCGGCTGTAAAAAGCGTGAACCCGCCTGAAACGATCGCGGTGTGCGCCCCCGCAGCCCGCATCGTCGCCACCAGCACCGCAGCACCCGGCGACAGGGTGATGCGCGAGGCCAGCACGCGCGCGACGGCCTCCAGGGGCATGCCCTTCATCAGCGCCACCCGCTCGCGCAGCGCCGGCTCGAAGGCGACTTCGCCACGCATGGCGCGCTCGGTAATCGCGGCGATCCGATCGCGTATCCCGATCTCCTCCGCCAGCTCGTCCACGCATTCCTGCTCGATAAGAGTGGAATCCATGTCGGCGAGCAGGAGCTTCTTGCGGCGCGACGCTGCCGTGACGATGTTCACGTCGACGGGCTCGTCCGCCAGCGCGTCTCGGACGGCGGCGAGCGCCGGCTCCGCGGCGTGATCGAAGGGGATGTCGCACGCCTCGCCCGGCGCGAGCCAGTCGGGCGCGCCTCCCCCGCCGCCGGCCGCATCGAGCGTGCGGCGCGCTCGGTCGATGTCGTTGGCGCCCAGCGCCTTCGATTTGTCGGCGATGAGCGATAGGACGTAGCTCATGGAGCTTTCGGTGGACAGGATCGGTTCGGCGCGCGCCGTGCTGATAGCGGGGCCGACTGCGAGCGGCAAGTCGGAGCTGGCGTTGCGCCTCGCCGAGGAGACGGCGGCGCGCGGGCGCAAGGTCTGGATCGTCAACGCCGACGCCATGCAGGTCTACGACGCGCTCCGCGTCATCACCGCCCGCCCGAGCCAAGCAGAGGAGGCGGGCATTCCGCACCGCTTGTACGGCCACGTCCCGGTCGAGATGCGCTATTCGGTGGGCGCCTGGCTCGCCGACATGGAGGAAGTGCTCGTGGACGCCGGACGCCACGACGCGCTGGTCATCGCCGTGGGCGGAACCGGTCTCTACTTCAAGGCGCTCACCGAGGGCATCGCCGCCATCCCGGCTGTTCCGGCCGACGTGCGCACGGGATGGGCGGAGCGACTGAAGTCCGACGGAGCCGCTGCGCTGCATGCATTGCTGAGCGCGCGCGACCCGACATCAGCTGCGGCGATCCGGCCAAGCGACGCGCAGCGACTCTTGCGGGCGCTTGAAGTGCTGGAAGCGACGGGCGCCAGTCTGAGCGTATGGCAGAAGCAGGGCCGAAGCCCACCGATAATGTCGGCCGACGATTCGGTGCGACTGGTCCTCGATCCCGCGCGTCCGACCCTGCACGCCCGCATCGAGCGACGCGTCGACCGCATGGTGGGGGAGGGCGCCGTGGAGGAAGTGCGCGCGCTCATCGGTCGCGGCCTCGATCCAAGCCTGCCGGCGATGAAGGCGATCGGCGTCAGGGAATTCGCGGCCTACCTCGGCAACGAGGCGCCGCTCGAAGACGCCATTGCCCGGGCCAAGACCGAGACTCGGCGCTACGCCAAGCGACAGTCGACCTGGCTGCGCAACCAGATGCCTGATTGGCCGCGAGCTTGAGGCCGACGCTGTAGACCGGCGTTTGGGCTCAGCCGGCCGCAACCCGCAGTCGCACTTCTTCCGAATCCGCGGGGCTTGACCCGATGAGGGCGCTCACGGCGCTCATAGGGACTTCCTCATTGGGCGAGCTGTAGACGAGGTGCATGATCTCGGCCAGCGGCGCCGGGCGGCCGAAGAGGAAGCCCTGCGCCTGGGCGCAGGCCTCGCTGTTGAGGAACCGGCGCTGCTCCTCGCTTTCCACCCCCTCGGCGAGAACCGGGATATGGAGGCTCCGTCCCAAGCCGAGAACCGCCGTGACGATGACCGTCGCCTGCTGACGCGAGCCGATCTTGTCGACGAAGCTCTTGTCGATCTTCAGCTTGTCGAAGGGGAAGGCCTGCAGTGTCGAAAGCGACGAATAGCCGGTGCCGAAATCGTCCATGGCGATGGCCACGCCGAGTGCCTTGATGCGGCGAAGCATGTCGAGGGTGCGCTGCAAATCCTCGATCAGGGCGCTCTCGGTGATCTCAAGCTCAAGTCGGTGCGGGGGCATGCCCGTTTCGATCAGGATATCGCGGATGAGCTCCGGCAGGTTCGGCACCTTGAACTGAATCGGCGAGAGGTTCACCGCCACTGGGTAGGGGCGGGTCCAGTGCGCCGCTTCCGAGCAGACACGGCGCAGCATCCATTCACCGAGGTGCAGGATCAGATCGGTCTCCTCGGCGATCGGAATGAACTCCGAGGGCGCGATATAGCCTTGGGTCGGGTGAT
>CAZARE010000251.1:0-9160 GCA_964487455.1 uncultured Propylenella sp. | reverse complement strand
CCAACGTCGCCGATCAGCGCGCGACCGAGGACGAGGCCGCAGGCCGCAATCAGCGTCGCCGGAGACAGCGAGAGCCGCTTGGGGCAAACCAGGTGCGGCAAGGCGGGGCGATCTACACCCGACCCGGCGACATTCCCCGCGGCAACGTCGACGTCCAGTCGGACGATAACAACTATGTCCAAATGCAGTTGATGGATGCCGGTCGCCCGCCCAATGCGGCCGAACTCGGCTCTGGCGGTGGCGAGCATGTCGATGCGGGCCGGGGCCAAGGCCAATACGACGTCGTGCCGGGTGGCGAGATGCTCGCGCATATCAATGCGGGCGAGGATGCGGGGGACAGCTTGCGGGAGCAGGCGGCTGCGGCCGAGGCGGCGCAGAATGCGCGTGCCGCGCAGGCCGCCCGCTACAGGAAAATTGCGATCGCCAACTCAGTCTTGGGCGGGATCGCTATCTTGGGCACGATCGGGGCGGTGCTTTACGCCTATTTCACCCGCCCGAGGGAAAGCGATGGACCGATCGCGATGGATGTCGACGGCGGCGACGGTCTCGACCCGACGAAGAAGGCCTCGGTCGATGTGGCCGGGCGGGCGCAGGCGGGGCAGGGCGGGCCTGCCATCGACCCGTCAAGCATCGAGCTGGCGAGCCACGACGACGGCACCACGAAGAAGATGACCGTCGCGGATGTCGGCGTCTGGGACGTCGCCGGCGACGGCACGGTGAGCTTCACACCGGACTCGAAGTTTCAGGGCGGGCCGGTATCGATCATCTACACGGTCGCAGACAAGGGCGGGGCGCGTTCCGCCCGCGCCCAGATCACCTTCGGCTTCCGCAGCAAGGCGCAGCCCGGAACCGGAGGCCCCCTCGTGCAGAGCTTCGAGGAGACTCACACCATCGCGGATACGATCGTCATCGACGTCGCAGGCACCGCAAAGCCGGGGCCGGGCGGTGGCGCGGTGAAGCCTGACAGCATCGTCTTGCGCGGCGCGCCGGCCGACACGCCGAAGAAGAATTTCCAGCGCGGGGTCGGCACCTGGACGGCGGGCGACGACGGCAAGATCACCTTCGTGCCGATCGAAGGTTTCACGGGCGGCGGTGCCCGGCAAGTCTATACGATTGCCGATGCGAACGGAAACACATCGGACAGCGCCGCGATCAGCCTGTCATTCTACAAGCGGCCGAAGGTGTTCGACATCGTCTTTCAGGCCATAGCCTTCAGCGCCGGCCAGGCCGTCTCGGTCAACGTGGTGGACGGCAGCGCCGGCGTGCCGGCAGCGATCCCCGATCCCGCCTTCAGCATCGACCCGGCGAGCGTGGTGCTGACCGGCGTGACGAAGAGCGAGGGCGAAGCCAAAGGGCCGGACGCCACCGCCAAGAACGGCATGAAGCAACTCGTCGTCGACGGCGAGGGCACCTGGGACGCCTCCGACAAGAGCGGCAAGGTCACATTCACCGCCGACGCTGCGCTGACCGGCGATCCGCATCCGATCACCTACCAGGTGGGCGACAGCAAGGGCATCCTGTCGAATGTCGGCACGCTGACGATGAGCACGGTCGCCGGCAAGGTCGAGGCCGCGCTCGGCAGTATCAACCAACTCGACGATACGGCGTTCTGGACGATGTACGAGAGCAATGTCGTCAAGGGGGACCTCGGCAGCGATCCGGTCGGCAAGCTGTTGCTCATGCGGGCGGTCACCAGTGATTTGTGGCTCAACACGCGCAACGGGCTGGACCCCAACACGCGCGACACGGTGCTGTCGCGGCGCGACGGCCTCGTGCGCGGCGTGCTCGGGCCGGACTTCGACATCTGGCGCCAGAGCATTCCCGGCGACGCCGAAGGTCCGCTGTCTCCCGAGAAGCTCTTCACCATGTCGAAGGCCTACGACGACAGTAAAGTGGGGCTGCCCAACATCGCGCTCGCCACGCGCTACATCCGGCTGACCTACATCCACCTGATGCTGGGCTTTGCCGCGCGCTACATCCAGAACCAGACGAGCACACCGACGGTCGCGGCCGCGCCTCAAAACGACGGACGCAACGGCTGATCAGAGCCGCGGCGCTTCAGGTCAACAGAAAGGGCACTGCCATGGCCGAGCAGGGCGCCAAGAGCCTTATCGATATGGGCCTCGGCACCGCCGTGACCTGCTCTTTCGCGATCCCCGAGGTCGGGCCCGGCATCGCCGCCGTGCTGTCGACCGGCAAGATGTTCTTCGACATCTTCTATCCTGCCGACAAGAGCGGGCAGGACCCGCTGGCGCGCCTGCCGACCATGGCCGACCTGAAGAACGCGATGAACGATCTTAAGGCGGGTGTGGCGACGGAAATCTGGTCGAACACCGAAGGCGTCAGCCAGGCCAATGTCATCGCGATGAGCGACGCCATCGCCGAGGCGATCAGGAACGCCGGGGCCAAAAGGTCTCCGTCGCAGCCTCTGCCGGGCGACACCTCGGTCTGGAGCAATGGCGACACGGTCAAGCTGTTCGACCCGGTCATGGCGAATCCCTCGCCGCTTCTGGTCGTCGCCGATCTGATCGAGGCCAAGGCGAGCGAGAAATTCAACGCGATCGGGCTCTACACGCTCACCGTCAGCGTCTACCTGAACTACTGCAAGACCGCGATGACGTGGGAAATCAACGAGAACCTGAAGGACTACGCCGCCCGCCATGCCACGTGGGCGTCGAAGCGGGATGCTCACAATTTCTGGGCACTGACGAAGTCGGGACCGGAACCGGAGCAGCCGGGCCCCGAGCCGGTCCCGCCCACCGACGGCGACTACGCCGTCGGTGCGGAGGAGGTCGATGCTGTAACCAAGGTAGTCCGCGCCTACCGCTCTTATCTCGGCAAGAAGAAGGGCGAGAACGTCAGCTATTTCGCCACGCTGGCCAAGGATCAGGCCGCGCAGCGCACGAAATACCTCAACCAGGTGATCGCCGACTGGAGCCAGGCGAAGACCGACCGCACGACCTATGTTCAAGGCTATCTCGATAAGGTCACCGTCGTGTCCGACTCGTCCGGCTATCATTGGGTCAACGGAGTCACGGGCGATGAGGGCGATCCGGTGAGCGTCAAGGCCATCGCCCAGGCGCAGGCGGCCGCCGAGCAGGCGAAGCTTCGCGCCAAGTACGAAACGAGCTGGAACGAAACCAACATCAGCCCCGACGATCTGAGCGACGACGACATCGCGACGCTCAAGGCGACAGCGGCGGAATGGCAGAAGACGGTGACGGCGCTGGCTCAGATCTCAGCCTCGGGCGGGAACACCGGCGGAAGCGGCGCCGGTTGAGCTGCCTGTCTACATCTCGAGCGGGAGGGAATGTGTCATGAGCAACGAGATCCACGACGACGGCGCATTGAAGTTCGATGTCGGTCTCATGCCGATGACCATGCTCGATATGTTCCGCCAGTGCGCCCAGACCAGCCAGTTCTCGGACGGCGGCACTCGGAACCGAGGGGTGGACCCCCGGCTGCCCCCCTGGATGCCCCCGGCCCTCCTCGACGGAGCCGAGGTTTCCAAGAGCATGAGCAGCGCGCTTCTCTATCCGTTCTATGGTGGCAAGAAGGTGCCGGACGAGGTGATCCACACGCCCGATTACTGGGGGCTTAGCACCGTCACCATCCATCGTGACGCTGCGCAGATCGGCTGGGGCCAAAGCGTGGTCGTGATCGTCAACACGCTATCGAGCGGGATCAAGGTCACCCGGCCTTACCGGGATGGCGGCTGGATGCTCGGCATCCCGCGAGACGCCAACGGGACGGACAACCATATTCCCGGCAAGACGACGATGGACGGCGCTGACTATTTCGGCGTCGGCGCCTATGCCAACGACAGCGCCTCGATCTTCTACGGCTCCGGCGCGGTGCTGTCACTGGTGTCCGACGACGGCAAGCTGCCGGCTGCCGCGGTGGCCTACGGGTCGAGCATCAACGGCGGCTCCGGCCTCGGAGTCACGGCGCATGCGTCAAGCGTCGCCAGCGACGCCAAGGGCTGGTTCTCCAAGACAGGCGACAAGACCGACTTTAAGCCTGGCACTCACGTCGCCGACACCAATGGCCATCTGAAGATCACCGCATCGGTGGCGTCTTGGGAAGACCTGAAGAGCAACAAAGGCGGCCTCTTCACCGTCCTGCTCGAACAGGTGTAGCGGCCGCCCGCTGTGGCGTCGGCCGCGTCTTTCGCTGCAGTCTTGCGCTAATAGTGCCAGCGCCGAGCATTGGCGACGAGGAAGTCGCGGAACACGGTGACGCGCGCGGAATCGCGCAGCTCCTCCGGATAGACGAAAAAGACGTCGAAGCTCGGCACTTCGTAGTCCTGCAGCACCGTCACCAGCTCTGAATTGCCGCCGACCAGGTAGTCGGGGAGCATGGCGATGCCGATGCCCTTCTCCACCGCGTTGCGGATGGCGACCACGCTGTTGACCGAGAGCGTCGGCGTGCGCAGGTCGCCGGGCCCGCGGCCGGCGGAGCAGAGCCAGTTCATCTCCCTGAGATAGGAGGGGGCGTTCTCGCCAAAGACGACGATGCGGTGATTGTCGATATCGTCCGTGGAGTGAGGCTCGCCGAACCGCTGGATATAGCGGGGCGCCGCGTAGACGTGGAAGTGCAGGCTGAAGAGCTTGCGGCGCACCAGATCCGGCTGCGTCGGGGCGCGCAGCCTGATCGCCACGTCGGCTTGCCGCATCGCCACGTCGAGCTCGGCGTCGTCGAGGATGAGCTCCAGGTTGATCCCCGGATAGAGGTCGATGAACTCGTTCAGCCGCGAGGTCAGCCAGACCGAGCCGAGCCCTACCGTGGTCGACACGCGCAGCGTGCCGGTCGGCTGGCCGCGCGCGTCGGCGAGCTGCGAGCGCACGTTCTCCAGCTTGAGCACGATGTCGCGCGCTGCGCGCATGAGAAGGTCGCCTTCCTCAGTGAGGATGAGGCCGCGCGCGTGCCTGTGGAAGAGGGGGGTGCCAAGCTCCTGCTCCAGGGCGCTCACCTGCCGGCTGACGGCCGACTGGCTCATGTTCAGCACCTCTCCGGCGCGCGTGAAGGAGCCTTCCTGGGCGGCGGCGTGGAAGATGCGCAGCTTGTCCCAGTCCATCTGCCCCCTTTGCACCGGCGGACCCGGATGCTGGTAGTTCAAGCGCGCTACTCCGCCGCTTCGGCTTCGCGTGTCAATTCCGCCACGGCCAGGAACTTCTCCGCTTCCAGCGCCGCCATGCAGCCCAGCCCCGCCGCGGTGACGGCTTGTCGGAAGACGTCGTCGGTCACGTCGCCGGCGGCGAACACACCGGGCACTTTCGTCGCGGTGGAATCGGGCGCCGTGACCAGGTAGCCGCTGGGCTTCATCTCCAGCTGTCCCTTGAACAGCTCCGATGCCGGCGCATGCCCGATGGCGATGAAGATGCCGTCAACGGCGATGTCGGAATTTTCGTCGGATTTCAGGTTTCTCAGCCGCGCTCCGGTGACGTGCGGCGGGAAGCCGCCTTCGCCCACCACTTCATCCAGCACGGTGTCCCATCGCATCTCGACGTTGGCGCGCGCGAAGAGTCGTTCCTGCAGGATGCGCTCCGCGCGCAGCATATCGCGCCGGTGCACCATGGTGACCTTGGAGGCGAGGTTCGACAGGTAAAGCGCTTCCTCCACCGCGGTGTTGCCGCCGCCGACGACCAGCACATCCTTCCCCTTGAAGAAGAAGCCGTCGCAGGTGGCGCAGGCGGAGACGCCGAATCCCTTGAAGCGCTCCTCCGACGGCAGGCCGAGCCAGCGCGCCTGCGCGCCGGTGGCGATCACCAGCGCATCGGAAGTCCATTCGTCGCCCCCGTCGAGCTTCACGCGGAAAGGCCGGCGGGTGATGTCGGCCTCCACGACAGTGTCGGCGACGAAGCGCGTCCCCACGTGCTCGGCCTGAAGCCGCATCTGCTCCATGAGCCAGGGGCCCTGGATCACGTCGGCGAATCCGGGATAGTTCTCGACATCGGTCGTGATGGTCATCTGGCCGCCTGGCTGCAGGCCGTCGATCAGCACCGGCTCCAGCATGGCGCGCGCCGCGTAGATCGCGGCCGTGTAGCCGGCCGGTCCGGAACCGAGGATCAGAATCCTCGCATGGTGTTGGGCCATCTTGTGCGGGGCGCCTTAACTCGCCTTGCGGAAGGGGTTGAGCTTCTTGATGGTGGAGGAGATGCGGTGCCGGCCCTGCTCGCGCGCCACCACCGATTTGTCGGTGACCCAGTTCATCTGGATCGCGCGCCGCGGCCCGTCGAAGGGCTCGTGTCCGTGCCACGACGTTTGCGAGCGGCGGAAGATGAGCAGCGTTCCGCCATGCGGCGGGACTTCTTCAGCGTAGTCGTTGAGGTCCGTGCTGCTGCGCAGAATCCTGAGCCGGCCTCCATCCTTGTCCCACTGATCATTCATGTAGATGAGCACGGTGATCAGCTTGCTCGCGGAATCGACGTGAATCTTTCCGTCGCTCGGGCGGCATTCGCCGCGCACGGTGAACATCGTCGGGCGCGACAAAAGGTCCATGCCGAACTTCTCCTCCACCGCGTGACGGAAGTCAGGACCGTTCAGCTCGTCGAGCAGCGCCTCGAAGTGCCCGGCGACTTCGAGTCCGGCAAGCGGATGGGATCCGGGGCCCGGTACGGCGGGATAGTCGCCCACCACCTCGGCGAAATGATCGGGGCGCACGAAGTTGGGCACGACGACGTAGTCGTACGGCTCCGTCTTCAGCGCCGTGGCGCGCAGCGCGCCAATATCGAGATAGCCCATATCGACTTGAACGGCTGTAGAAGCGCCGCCTCCCCGCATGCTGTCGTGGCCGCCGGCTCAGATAATGGATGCCGCAGCCGGCTTCAAGAACGGCGAGTTTCCACTATCCCGCGATCCCTGGACAATGCCCGGCTATCCTCTTACATCGGGGAAAGCAGGGGCGGCTGCATGCAATTCCCAAATCTGTGGGCTCAGCGGCGAGCCGAGTCAGAGTGAGCGATGAGTGGCACGACGCAAGCGATAAAGGAAAGCCTGCAGGAATCGGTGCGCTCGGCCGATTCCTTTGGCGCGCCTTACCGGCACTGGCATCTCCGCGGCGTCTTTCCCGGCGAAATCTACCGCGATCTGAAGGAAATGCCGTTTCCTGTCGCGGAAATCGGTGGTGTCTCGGGCACGCGCGAGGTGCACAACGCTGATCGCGTCTACTTTGCGGGCGAGAATCTCAAGGAGTTCGAAAGCGCCCGCGCCGCGGCGGAAGCGTTCCAGGATGCCGAGACCGTCGCGATGCTGGGGGACGCCTTCGGGGCGCGGCTAGACGATACGTTCCTGCGCATCGAGTACGCGCAGGATATGGACGGGTTCTGGCTGAAGCCGCACACCGATATCGGCGTGAAGATGTTCACCATGCTGATCTACATGTCGGACGATCCTCGCCACGCCGATCTCGGCACCGATATCTACGCCGACGAGAGCACCCGTGTTGGGCGCTCCCCCTTCGAGCCCAACTCTGCGATGATTTTCGTGCCTTCGACGAATACGTGGCATGGCTTCGAGCGGCGCCCGATTCATGGAGTGCGCCGCTCAATTATCGTCAATTACGTCACGAGCGAGTGGCGCGCGCGCGAGCAACTGGCCTTTCCGCAGAAGCCGGTGGCGGCCGCCGCATAGCGCGCATCGCCCGCTACGGCGTGCGGTCAAGCATCTCCCGCAGCTTGGCGGCCGGTTCGGCGGTCGGTTCGATGGGCTCCTGTCCTGCGAATTCCCAGTCGAGATCGTCACCTTCGATGACGGAGACCAGCCGGTCTTTAATGATCCTCCGGAGGAACTCGTCGTGCCGTCGTCCCTCTCCCTCGAGCGGCAGCACGTGGACGGGCCGGCCGGTGGCGAGCGCCTCGGAGATCATCGAGACCGACTCGCCGGTGACGATGAGCCGCTCCGCCAGGGCAAGGATGCCGAGATAGGGGTTCGGGCCCGCTTCGTCCCAAATGGTTCCGAGCGAATCCTCGGCGATCGCCGCGGACAGGATTTGCTTGACGGTCCGGCTCGTGCGGCGCGACGGCGTGACGGCTGCGCGGAGCCCGTGCACGCCCTTTGCTTTCTTGAGCACGCGGATGAGCTCGGCGGTGACCGCGGGCGTCAGCCGGTAGCTGTTGTTGTCGCCGCCGACCAGCACGCCGAGCAGGCGGAGGCCGTCCGGGGCGAGCCGCGTCCGCCATTCCGCGCGCGCCTCGGCCAGCCGCGCCTGCGTCACCGGATGCAGCGCGGTGCGTACTGTAACGACGTTCGCGCCGCTCACGCGGTCATGCGGCAAGGCGGCGACAAGATCGAACTTGGCGCGCGCCATCTCCGGGTTCTGCACATAGGCGGCGATCGTGCGGCCACGGGAGAGCCGCTTCACCGCCAGCGCCGGGCCGATCGAGCGGCGGCCGCAAGCGACCACGAGCCGCGGCCAGGGCGGCGTTAGCGGGTCGCTGGCCGAATCAAGCGCCCACAGCGGCATCGGCAGGAGCCCTGCCGGCAGCCATGGCCATGGAGATCGGACGGCAACGCGCTTCTCGGTCACCGGAAGCCCGACGGCTTCCGCCAGTCCCAGCGCTTGGCTGCGCATTCCGGCCTCGCCGGTGGTCAGCACCCAGCAGGCGTCCGCGGACTGCATCGGCTTCGCACTGTGACTCGCTTTTCATCGCGGTCGCCTCAAGAGCAACCGTGTGCGCCGCTAGCATGCCGCAGACGAGCGCGAAAGTGCGGCGCCGGCGCGATGCCGGCGCGGTTGCGCAAAACCGAGGTTACGTGGGGACGCAGGGCCCCTTTGCTCGGGTCCGGCAGGGGTTGCGTTCTACTCCGGCGGGCCTGCGCCGTAACAAGCTGTACGCGGACCAGGGGCGCCGCGGCTCAGATCAGGCTTCGGCCGCCGCGATCGCCTCGGCGAGATCGCCATAGGGCTCGCAAGTCGTGCCGCAGCGCTTCTCGATCTCGGCGAGTTGCTCCACGGCTAGATCGAGCTTGCCCTGAATCACGTACGCCTCGCCCAGGTATTCGCGGACGAGCGTGTAGTCGGGGTCGAGCGCCACGGATTGCAAGTAGTAGCCGATGCCCTCTTCGACGCGGCCGAGCTTGCGCGTGGCGTAACCGCGGTAGTTGAGCGCCACCGCCGTGTCCGGCTGTTGCATCAGATCGAGCACGGAAAGCGCTTCCT
>CAZARE010000250.1:0-4261 GCA_964487455.1 uncultured Propylenella sp. | reverse complement strand
ATGGGTTGCTCCGGGTCGATCGCCACCGTGAGCGAACGCGGGTCCTGTATGAAGACGCGAAGTCCGGCGATCAGCTCTTCGCGAAACGCCGGATGCGTGAGGCCGGCCAGCAGGAAGGGCAGCGCCTGAGACAGCTGCTCGGCGTATTCGGCGCGCGATACCTCCTGTTCCTTGGCGAGCAGCTCTAAGACGCGCGCGGCGAAGGAGTTTTCCTCGTAGCGCGCCACGAGATCGTGAAGCTTCAGCTGCGCGACCTGCGCCAAGACATTGCGGTCGTTCAGGACGCGCAGATCGGGAAGACGGCTGACGGTGCCGGTCAGCGAGATCTCCGCGTTGTCGCGGAAGGCGATGGTGGATTCGCGGATTGTGACCGTGCCCGCCTCCTTGTCCCACGAGCCGTTCCAGTCGATGTCGAAGATGAGCGCATCATGGCCCAGTTCCTCAAGCCTGAGTCTGGCGCGTGCGAGAAGCGCGAAGCGCCGATGCGAGAAGAGATCGGGCGAAATCGCAAGGCCTTCAAGTGAGCCGCTGACTCCGCGAGGAGTGCCGTCCACTGCGTCGCCGAACTGGATGACGATGCGCTTGATCGCTAGCTCGCTCGGTTCGGATTCGCGCGAGAGATGGACGTCGCTGATCTCTGCTGTCCGGTAGATGAATGCCTCGCCGAAACCCTCGCCCTCGACTGTCTCCGGGTCGAGCACGATCACGTCGGTCGCTGTTATGGAGGCGACCGAACCACTATGCTGACCGGTGGCCCTGCCGTCACTGAACGTGACACGCGGGCTCTCAAGAAGGCCGTGGGCGCTTTCGAACGGCCCTTCCACGACGGTTCTGGCGAAGCGGACGGACTGCGCGCTCACAGTCCCTGAGAACGTGAAGCCCTCGATCACCACGGCGGTGCCATCGAGCGTAGCGGAGTCGTAAGTCGCTTGGGCCTTGCTTCCCTTGGTCAGGGCGGCGCCGATCGCGTTGGCGACGCCCTCCGCCTCCATACCGGCGGCAGCGACCGCGCCGAGGATCAGAAAGGCCGTGCTTGCCGACATCGCGCAGGCGAACCGCCACGACATGCTCACCCCTCTTGAAAGCAACCGCGATTTTGGCCACGGCACCCCGCGAAGGCAAGCGGGTCCCGGCCAAGGCGTCGACCGAGGACCCTCTCAACAGGCGTTTGCGGTGGCAATGCGGCGAGGCGGCCATGCGAGCGCGCCGGCTTCGCCGCTGTTCATGCGCGCGCCGCTACGTACGACCCCGGCGCCTCTTCGATCGGCTTCAGCTTTGTGCCCCCCGGGCGGCGCTGTCTCTTCACGCGCTTTTGGCCTTCGAGCGAGATGAGCCACGCTTGCCAATCCTCCCACCAGGATCCCGGATGCTCCTCGGCCGTTTTCAGCCAGTTCTCGAGTAGGCCTTTCGCCCCGCCGCCGGTCCAGTACTGATACTTGCGCCGCGCGGGTGGATTGACGACGCCGGCAATATGACCCGAGCCTGTGAGCACGAAGCGCACCGGTCCTCCAAACGACGCCGACCCCAAGAAAACCGACTTCGCCGGTGCAATGTGATCTTCCTTGGTCGCGAGATTGTAGACGGGGACCTTAACACGCGCGAGGTCGATCCGTTCACCCAGAAGGCTGATTCGTCCCTTCGAAAGGTTGTTCTCAAGGTAGCAGTTGCGCAGGTAGAATGAATGATTCGCGCACGGCATGCGTGTGGAGTCCGCGTTCCAGTAGAGAAGGTCAAAGGGGAGGGGCTCTTTGCCCTTCAGATAGTCGTTCACGACATACGGCCAGATCAAATCATTCGACCGCAGGAGATTGAAAACGGTGGCCATCTTGGAGCCTTCCAGATAGCCGGTACGTTTCATTTCGGCGTCCAGGCTCGCGATGAGATCGGCGTCGGCGAAGACCTTGAGGTCCCCCGCATGCTCAAAATCGATCTGCGCGGTCAGCAGCGTGGCGCTAGCGATCCTCTCGTCGCGGGTCGCCGCCATATAGCCGAGCGCAATGGCCAGGAGCGTGCCGCCCACGCAATATCCGACGGTGTTGATCTCGCGCTCGCCCGTCGCCTCCTCGACAGCGTTGAGGCCAGCGAATATGCCCTCGGTCACATAGTGCTCGAAGCCCTTGTCCGCGTGCCGGCGGTCGGGATTGACCCACGAGATCACAAAAACGGTATGGCCCTGGCTGACCAGCCAGCCGATGAGCGACTTTTCCGGCGTCAGGTCGAGCACGTAGAACTTGTTGATCCAGGGCGGCACGATGAGAATCGGACGCTTCCAGACCGTCGGGGACGCCTGCACGTACTGGATAATCTGACAGAGATCGTTCTGGAACACGACCTTGCCAGGGGTGACGGCCAGGTTCTCGCCTAGCTTGAAGGCCGCAGCGTCGGTCTGTCGCGGCAGCAGCATGCTCTTTCCCGCCTCGATGTCCTCAGCGAGCATACGCATCCCTCTTGCGAGGTTCTCTCCGCTCGTCGCGGCCGTGGCCTTGAGCACCTCCGGATTGGTGAAGAGGAAATTCGAAGGCGAGAGGGCGTTGTGGATCTGGCCAAGGTAGAACTGCGCCTTGTGCCGTGTATGGTCGTCGACGCCTTCTGCCTGCTCCACCAGCTCCTCTGCCCAGCGAGTGGTTGCCAGATAGAGCTGCTTCAGCGCGCTGAACATGGGATTCTCATCCCAGTCGGGATCGCTGAAGCGCTTGTCCCGTATCTCACCCTGAGCCAGCTCGGATCTGCCGGCCGCTTGCGCCATGGCGTTCTGCCAGATGGCAAAATAATTGGCGAATAGGCGCGTCTGCGCCTCCATCAGCCGGCCGGGCTCGGCAGTCCAGTATTCGCCGATCTTGCTCAGCGTCTTGACCACCTCGGTCGCCGCCCCGGCGATGGTCTCGCCTGCGTTCCCATCCTGCTGCGACTTGAGATAGGCATTGAGTGCCCGCGCGCCATGTTCCATGGCGCGGGTGAGATTGCGCGCGAAAGCTTCCTGGTCTCGAACCAGATAGGGCGAGAGAGCCGTGGGGTCGTAGTTGCTGCGCTTGTCCCCGGTTCCTGCCATGTTCCGCTCAAAACCCTGCCTCGTGGGCCATGTTCGACGCATAGAAACAAAACTATAACACGATCGGCTGCATACTTTCTCGCTCGCGCGTGGCCGGAGGCACTGGATAGCGAATGATTTCTGCACGGCGCCTACCGGTTTCAACCTTGAGCGGCCCGTCCATTGCCCTGGCGCTGCTGCTTTGCGGCTGCGTTGGGATACGGAACCCCGCAGCGACAGGCGATCCGCTGGTCGTCACCGAGGCGGCGCCGGTCGAGCTGGCGGAACCGGCGGTGCTGGGCGAACCCCCGGGCCCGCCGCTACCGCTCGCCGCGCGCCCTGAGCCGCGGAGCGCTGATGAGGTTGCCGCGATCGAGACGGAGCTTGAGCTGCTGGCACGCCAACGGATGGACAGCACTGACAGGCGGGAGATCGCCGCGCTGGAGGCGCGCGCTAGGGAGTTGGGGCGGCTGGTCGAGGCTGCGCAGGCGGGGCCGCTGCGCCGCTAGCGATTTGCGCTTAGCAGGACTAGAGGCTAGCTGGTTCCGATTGGGCAACGGCGAAGGCAATGGACCATTTTCACAAGATAAGGCGGCTGCCGCCCTACGTCTTCGAGGAGGTCAACCGGCTGAAGGCGAGCGCCCGGACCGGCGGTGCCGACATCATCGACCTCGGCATGGGGAACCCAGACTTGCCGACACCGCGGCATATCCTGGACAAGTTGGTGGAGACGGTCGGCAAGCCGCGCACCAATCGCTATTCCGCTTCGCGCGGCATTCCCGGTCTTCGCCGCGCTCAGGCTGCCTACTACGACCGCCGCTTTGGCGTGCCGCTCAGCCCCGAGCGCGAAGTGGTCGTCACGCTCGGCTCCAAGGAAGGCTTCGCCAACATGGCGCAGGCGATCACCGCGCCTGGCGATGTGGTGCTGGTGCCGAGTCCGAGCTATCCGATCCACGCCTTCGGTTTCCTGATGGCTGGCGGCGCCATCCGCCACGTTCCGGCCGAGCCCGGCCCGGAGTTCTTCCGCGCGCTGGACCGAGCTGTGCACCACTCTATTCCTAAGCCGATCGCCGTCATCCTCTGCTATCCCGCGAACCCGACAGCCTCGGTTGCCGATCTCGATTTCTACCGCGACGTGGTCGCCTTCGCCCGGCGGCACGAGGTGCACATCCTGTCCGATCTTGCCTACGCGGAGGTCTATTTCGACGCACGCAACCCGCCGCCCTCGGTGCT
>CAZARE010000249.1:0-3083 GCA_964487455.1 uncultured Propylenella sp. | reverse complement strand
CATTGTTCTGTGCGGCCAGCCTGGCATCGGCGATGGCGAGACGAACGGCAACATCGTCGGGATGGTCCGCAAGCCAGGCCTGCAACGTCGAGAGATAATTCGGGTTGCCCGCGCGCCGCTCGAGCGCGGCAAGCTTGATCGTGCGCGCGCCCGTCGGGTTCCGCTGCAGTACCCTTCTGTAAAAGCGACCGGCATCGTCCAGGCGGCCTGCTGCCGCGGCGACGTCCCCGCGCAGCTCAAGAACGTCAGGATTGTCGGCGGTTGTGCCATCCAACGCGACCAGCAGGCGTTCCGCGCGCTCCAGATCACCCTCTGCGCCGGCAAAGCGCGCCAGCGCCAGTCCCGCCGGAACATTCTCAGGATCGAGCTGCAGGACCTTCTCCAGCTGTTCCTTCGCCTGTTCGTGCTCGCCCGCCGTGACGAGAACCTGGGCGAGGGCGAGGCGGGGTGCGACGGCGTCCGGATGAGCCTCGGTCAAGGAGCGAAACGCTGTTGCCGCATCCTGTGGCCGCCCCAGGGCCAGATAGGCCCGGCCGACCACCCCCCCCAACTGAATGTCGCCCGGAGTGGACCGCAGCAGTCGCTCGGTCAGGTCAAGCGCCTTGCGCGGCTCTCCATCCTGCAGATGAAGCTGCGCGAGCGAGACCTTGGGCTGGATATTATCAGGCTCGAGAGCGATCAGGTCGATAAAGCGCGATTTGGCGGTGGGACGTCCCGTCACCGCCTCCATCTCGCCGAGCCTTTGCAGCACCCGCGGGTTCCGGGGGTTCCTTTCCAGTGTTTCGACGAGGATCTGGTGGGCCGACTCCAGATTGCCCTCCCTGAAATCGAGGGCGGCAAGGTTGAGCCCTGCCGCCGGCGCGTCAGGATCAAGCGCCCGCGCCCTCTGAAAAGCCACGCGCGCCTGGTCCGGCTCGCTCCTCCAGACGTGGATGATGCCGGCAAGGCTCGGACCGATGGCGGATGTCGGGTGTTCATGCATCAGCCGTTGAGCGGCCTCCAACGCCTTGTCCGGCAGCCCCGTGCTCATGTAACCGCTCGCAAGAAGTGCAAGAGCCCGACCGTCGGGATCCTGGCCGACCGCCTTTTCGAGATCGGCAATGCCGTCCTCGATTTCACCGAGATCGAGACGCACCGCGCCGAGCTGAGCCCGCGCCGCGGCGCTTTCCGGCTGCCTCTCGGCCAGCCGCTCAAAATACTTCTTGCTGCTTTCCAGATCGCCGCTTCGCAGCGTCGCGGTGCCGATCATCGCCAGCAGTGCCGCGTCCCCACTGTCCTTGTTGTCCTTGGTCTCGACAAGCGGCCGCAAAATCCGTTGTGCGCCGGCGGGATCCCCCACCTTCAGCAGCGCCTCGCCAAGCACCCTGCGCGCCGGCTCATGCTGCGGGACGCTCCTGACAAAAAACTGAAGACGGGCCGCGGCCTGCTCGTTTTCGCCCAGCGCGAAGTGAGCGCCGCCAACCATCAGAAGGCTGCCGAGATGATGGGGAACGGTGTCGAGAACCTTTTGTCCGTGCGCCTTCACGGCCTCGAAATTCTCTGTTTGATAGGCGGCAAGGGCGCGCAGATAATTGGCGTGCGGGTGCCCGGGCGCCCTCCTCAGCAACGCGTCCAGAGCCTCGGCGGCGGCATCAGCCTGGTCGTTTGCGATCATCGCCTGGGCCAAGGACAGCGTGTAGCCGAAGTTTCCGGGCACGCGCGCGGCCAGCTTCGCGAACGCCGCTACCGCCTCGGCGGGCCTGCCGGCAACAAGCGCGAGAGCGCCGGCGGCCGCCACCACCTCGGAATCCTCGGGCGCAATACTCTTGGCGCGACCGACAAGGGCGTTTGCCGTCTCCGGATCATCCTGCTGCATGGCCAGCCGGGCCCGCCCGATCAGGGCCGGCACATCATCAGGAGTGATGGCGAGAGCCTCATCAAGGTGCGCCTGTGCCGCTTTCAACTGGCCTAGCCCGAGGTGCGCCTGGCCGCGAACAACGAGAGCATCGGTGCGGGGCCGCTCGGGCACCGTATCGTCGTCGACAAGCGCTTTCAGCGTCTTGTTGTACGCGCCCTGATCGTTCCACGCCCGTCCCAGAGGAACGAGAACGTCCTGCGCGGCGGCTCCCAGCTCGCGCGCCCGCGCCATTTCCTTTTCAGCGCTGGCGGGATCGCCCAGCACAAGGTAGGTCGTCCCCAGCAGCAGACGGATCTCGGGATCTTCCGGACTCTGCTGGATGGCGTTCTTGAGCTCGATCACCCCGGCGCGCAGATCGCCGGCGGCGATGTACACCTCCGCTTTGGCAACATGCGCATCTGCGGACATTGTTTGCTCGCCACAGCCGCCGACTGTGAGCGGCAGTCCCACAACGATCGCTCCGATTGCGGCCGCCCGGTGCAATTCTCTGAAAAGAGAGTGGTTTCTGAAAACAGAGGGGGTCATCAGGTCGACACTCTCCCACTCAAGACGTCGCGCTTTTCTTGCATATTCGTAACATACAGCAATTAAATAGTGAAATATTCACGATCATGCTCGCCAAACGTGCATACGTTCAAAAACACCGGGAGTCTCGGCCAGAGCTGGTTCGAGGAATTCGAACACCTGCGTCAAGTGGCGAGTCCGCGCACGATCGGCATGATTGCCGGCAGCGCGGAGAGATCCTGACGAGCGCGCCGGAACCACAGCAGATCATCGCAGATCATCCAAGTGAGCGCGCACTATCCCTTTCCCCTTCCCGGTAATTATCGCAGCGCCGTCGATTCGGATGCTACGGCCTCGCCTTTTACGTAAGTATCGAACAGGTAAAGCATTCCCCCATAGCTGACAAAACTGACGGCGATGAGTGTCACGATCGCAAGCCACCCACGAACGCCGTGGCGCCGCCGTTGTTGCCTTGGGGGGATGAACGGGTCAGAGTCCGATTGTCCTGGTGCAATATCGACACCAGCAGTCGAATGTTGCGTGCAGTCCATGCTCTTATCAACCTGATGTGATTGTTTTTACGGCTTCCCCCCCATGGTGGTGTTGAACATATTGAAGCCACAACGACTTCAACTTAAACCCCCTACAGGGGCATGGATTACAATTTTATCGCGAAATTCAG
>CAZARE010000248.1:0-6699 GCA_964487455.1 uncultured Propylenella sp. | reverse complement strand
CCGCTGCGCAGCTCCGTCGGCAGATTGTGGTTGCGGAGATAGGCGGCCGCCGCCCCGGGCACGTCCTGCGGCGCCGCGACGTGCTCCACAGTCGTGGCGACCTTCTCAGCCATCTCGCGGAAGAGCTCGATGCGGCCTTCGCGATCGAGCTGGCCGCGGGCGGGGATCAGATTTGGCTTCGGATTCTCCAGCCGCTCCGCGACAGTGCGTCCGCGCCCCGCCGCATCAGCCGAGGCGCCGATGGCCCGCCTTATCTTGTCGAGAACAAGATCGCGAGCGCTCATGCCGAACGCTTCCTTGCGCGATACAGGTCCATGAAGGTGCGTCCTTCCGGCGCCGGCATGTCGCGATGTTTCGTCCACCCGCCGGCGAGCGGCAGAAATCGCAGGCGGCCGCGCTCGCCTCCGAGATTGCCCAGCGCCCGCATGGCGATACGGGTGGCAAATCGGTAAAGCCGCGGGCGAACGGCGAAGAAGGCCCAGAAGCGGATGCCCCAGCGCTGCGCCGCCGGCGAGAGTGCGCGCTCGAACTCCTTTTCGCGCCAGTGACGCATCAGCTTCGGAAGCGGGATCATCACGGGGCAGACGCTTTCGCAGCGCCCGCAGAAGGTCGAGGCGTTGGGCAGGTCATGGGTTGCCTCCAGCCCAAATATCGCCGGGTCGAGCACCTGACCCATCGGGCCGGGATAGGTGGCGCCGTAGGCGTGGCCGCCGATCGAATGGTAGACTGGACAATGATTCATGCAGGCGCCGCAACGTATGCAGCGGAGCATCTCCTGATACTCGGTGCCAAGCATCGCGGTGCGGCCGTTGTCCAGGATGACGACGTGGTACTCCTGGGGGCCGTCGGGGTCCCCCGGCCGTCGCGGGCCAGTCGACACCGTCGTGTAGACGGACATCTCCTGGCCCGTTGCCGAGCGGGCAAGCACGCGCAGGATTGTCGCCGCGTCATCGAGCGTGGGAACGAGCTTCTCGATCGAGGCAATGACGATGTGGATACGCGGCAGGGTCTGCGTGAGATCGCCATTTCCCTCGTTCGTCACGATGATAGAGGAGCCGGTCTCAGCCACGAGAATGTTTGCACCGGTGATGCCGACATCCGCCGCTAGGAAGCGGTCGCGGAGCACGCCTCGCGCCTCGGCTAGGAGACTCGGCGGATCGGCGAGATCGCGATCAAGCGCGAGGTGGGTATGGACGCGGCGGAAGTCGCCTTCGATCTGTTCGCGGTTCAGGTGGACTGCGGGAGCGATGATGTGGCTCGGTTCCTCGCCGCGGAGCTGCACGATGTATTCGCCGAGGTCGGTCTCGACTGCCTCAATGCCGTTGGCCTCGAGATGGGCGTTGAGGCCGATCTCCTCGGAGATCATCGACTTACCCTTGGTCACGGTCCTCGCACCCACACTCCGGCAGATCCGCAGGACAATGTTGCGCGCGTCGGAAGCGGTCTCGGCGTAGTGCACCTGGCCGCCGGCGGCGATCACGCGCTCCTCGTACGCTTCGAGATAGAGGTCGAGATGGGCGAGTGTGTGGTCCTTTATAGTGCGACACGTCTCGCGGAGCTGCTCGAATTCGGGAAGGGCCGCAGCCGCCTTCGCACGCTTGCCGATGAAGTTCTGGCGAACGTGATTGAGAGCGCGCTGCAGCTCCTCGTCGGTCAGCGCGACGCGCACATTTTCCTTGAAACGGTCGGCGGACAGATTCACGAGGCCGAGCCTTCGCCGATGGCCGGCACGCCTGTCATTCCAGCGAGAATCTCCGCAATGTGGCGGGATTTGATGGCCTTTTCCTCGCGCTGCAGCTTCCCGGCAATGTTCATGAGGCATCCAAGGTCGCCGGCAAGCAGCGTCTCCGCTCCACAGGCGGCAACCTGCGCAGCCTTCCTCTCGACGATCGCATTCGACAGCTCGGGATACTTGACACAGAAGGTGCCGCCGAAGCCGCAGCAGACGTCGGCGTCCGGAAGCTCGGTCAGCTCAAGCCCTTCGACGCTGCGAAGCAACTGCCGCGGCTGTTCCCGGATGCCAAGCTCGCGGAGCCCCGAGCAGGAATCGTGGTAGGTGACGCTCCCGTGGTGGGTGGCGGAGACCGATGTAACGCCGAGGACATCGGTGAGGAAGCTGACCAGCTCGAAGGTCTTAGCCGCAAGCGCCTCGGCACGCGCTTGCCAATCGGGCTCGCCAGCGAACAGCGTTGGATAATGCTTCTTGAGCATGCCCGCGCACGAGCCCGACGGGGCAACGACGTAATCGTATGGCTCGAAGGCCGCGATCACCTGTCTGGCAATGGTCCCTGCATCGGCCCGGTCGCCGGAATTGTAAGCCGGCTGCCCGCAGCAGGTCTGCGCCTCCGGCACCCCCACCGCGCAGCCGGCATCTTGCAGCAGTTTCAGCGCGGCGAAGCCCACGCTCGGCCGGAAGAGATCGACGAGGCATGTGACGAATAGCCCGACGCTCGGGCTCGCAGAAGCAGTTGCGGTCATCGCTTTGTCCAACTGGGGCTGGAGGCAGACCAGCCGTGACGATTGGCACGCGTCCACCCCCCGGTCAAATGGGCGCTCCGCAAGCGACGAATGCGTGCACGGACCTCCCTGTGGGCCGGGCCGATCGGATCAGGCCCAGCGTCCGAGGGTAGGCGACATGGAGGGTCTGGCGAAACATGGCGCCGCTTCCCCGCGTGGCCCGCTCCGGACCCGCGAAGTTTCGCTCACTCAACAGAGGCAGAAAAACGCGCTAGGGTTGGCGCTATGACGCTCGCCATGCCGAAACCCAAGGACGACGTGCTCGCCAAGCGCGAGGCGATCGCGGCCGATCTCAGCGCCATCGTGCCGGGCGACGGCGTGGTCACGGCCGACGACGAGCTGCGGCCCTTCGAGACCGACGGGCTCACCGCCTACCGCCAGATGCCGATGCTGGTGGTGCTGCCGGAGACGGTCGAGCAGGTGAGCGACGTGCTCCGCTACTGCCACGAGAACGGCATCCGCGTGGTGCCGCGCGGGGCCGGCACCTCGCTGTCCGGCGGCGCGCTGCCGCTCGCCGACGGCGTGCTCCTGGTCATGTCGAAGTTCAACAAGGTGCTAGAGATCGACTACGACAACCGCGCAGCCGTCGTGCAGCCCGGCGTCACAAATCTCGGCGTGACCGACGCCGTCGCGCCGCACGGATTCTACTACGCGCCCGACCCCTCCTCGCAGATCGCCTGCTCCATCGGCGGCAACGTGGCGGAGAATTCCGGCGGCGTGCACTGCCTCAAATACGGACTGACCACCAACAACGTTCTTGGCATCGAGATGGTGCTGATCACCGGCGAGGTGATCCGCCTTGGCGGCAAGCATCTCGACGCGGAAGGCTACGACCTGCTCGGCCTGATGACCGGCTCTGAGGGATTGCTCGGCGTGATCACCGAGGTGACCGTCCGCATCCTGCGCGCGCCGGAGACCGCGCGCGCCATCCTCATCGGCTTCGCCTCCAGCGAGGACGCCGGCCAATGCGTCGCCGACATCATCGGCGCCGGCATCATCCCCGGCGGCATGGAGATGATGGACAGGCCGGCAATCAACGCGGCTGAGGACTTCGTGCACGCCGGCTATCCGCGCGACGCGGAGGCGCTCCTCATCGTGGAGCTCGACGGGCCGCAGCGCGAGGTGGAGCTGCTGCTGGAGCGGGTCGAGACAATCGCCCGCCAAAACAACGCCGAGACCATCCGCGTCTCCCAGAGCGCGGCGGAGCGCGACGCCTTTTGGGCCGGGCGCAAGGCGGCCTTCCCCGCGGTCGGGCGCATCTCGCCCGACTATTACTGCATGGACGGAACGATCCCGCGCAAGGCGCTGCCGAGAGTGCTAAAGCGCATCCGCGAGCTCTCTGAATGGTACGGCTTACGCGTCGCCAACGTTTTCCACGCCGGCGACGGCAACTTGCATCCGCTCATCCTCTACGACGCCAACCAGCCGCGGCAGCTGGAGAAGGCCGAATCGTTCGGCGCCGACATCCTGCGGCTTTGCGTCGAGGTGGGGGGCGTGCTCACTGGCGAGCACGGGGTGGGCGTGGAGAAGCGCGACCTGATGCCGGAAATGTTCTCCAAAGCCGACCTCGCACAGCAGGAGCGGGTGAAGTGCGCCTTCGACCCGAAGCACCTGCTCAACCCGGGAAAGATGTTCCCCGAGTTGCACCGCTGCGCGGAGCTCGGCCGCATGCACGTTCACAAGGGCAAGGTGCCGTTTCCGAACCTTCCGCGGTTCTAGGCGGCATGGCCACGCTGCGACCGACGTCCCACGAAGAGGTCGTGCAAGCCGTGGCCTGGGCCGCCGCGGAGGAAACGCCGCTGGAGGTCTACGGCCACCGGTCGCGGCGAGGAATTGGGCGGCCGGTACAGGCGGAGCACGAGCTCGACCTGTCGCGGCTCGCCGGAATCACCCTCTACGAGCCCGAGGAGCTGGTGCTCACGGCCAAGGGGGGAACGCCGCTCAGCGACATCCAAGCGCTGCTCGACGAGCACG
The DNA here is from genome assembly GCA_964487455.1 of uncultured Propylenella sp. GTDB lineage: Bacteria > Pseudomonadota > Alphaproteobacteria > Rhizobiales > Afifellaceae > DASWJZ01. The sequence continues at coordinate 2,208 of CAZARE010000248.1, read as the reverse complement.
GCCAGATGCTCGCCTTCGAGCCGATGGATTTCGGGCCTCTTTTCGGTTCCGCGCGCGGGCGCGGTACGATCGGCGGAGCGCTCGCCTCCAACACGAGCGGGCCACGCCGCATCAAGGCGGGCGCGGCGCGCGACCACATCCTCGGCGTCAACGCCGTGTCGGGGCGCGGCGAAGCCTTCAAGTCGGGCGGACGAGTGGTGAAGAACGTCACCGGCTACGACCTGTCGAAGGGGCTCGCCGGCTCGTGGGGCACGCTCGCCGTGGTGACGGAGATGACCTTCAAGGTGCTGCCGCGGCCGGAGGCGGCGGCCACGCTGGTGGTCGCCGCGCTCGACGACCCAACGGCAATCGAGGCTCTCTGCCAGGCCATGGGCACGCCGTGGGAGGTCTCGGGCGCGGCGCACCTGCCGGAGGACATCGTCGGCGAGATCCCGGACGCCGCCTTCGCCTCCGGCAGCAAGGCGGCGACGCTGATCCGGCTTGAGGGGATCGCGCCCTCCGTCGACTATCGCGCGGAAAAGCTCGCCGCGCTGGTGGGGCGGCTCGGCCAAGTGGCGGTGCTCGAGGGCGAGGCGTCCAGGGCGGTATGGCGCGCCGTAAGGGACGCGGAGCCGTTCGCCGCGACCTCGAATCCGATCTGGCGGGTCAGCGTGCCGCCTTCCGCGGGACCGTCGGTGATCGCGGCGCTCACGGACCAGCACGCGATCCGCTACTACTACGACTGGTCGGGAGGGCTTATCTGGGTCGACGTAGAGGATGGCGGCAAGGACGGCCTGGCGCGCGAGGTCCGTATGGCAGTGGCGATGGCGGGGGGCGGCCATGCGACTTTGGTGCGCGGAAGCGCGGCGCTGCGCTCGGCGGTAGCGTCGTTCGAGCCGCAGCCCGAGGCGCTGGCGGCATTGTCGCGCCGGCTGAAGGGGCAGTTCGATCCGAAGAACATCCTCAACCCGGGCCGCATGGCGGTGGGCGCCTGATGCAGACCTCGTTCAGCCTCGCCCAGCTCGCCGACCCTGACATCAAGGAGGCGGACGCGATTCTCCGCCGCTGCGTGCATTGCGGCTTCTGCCTCGCCACCTGCCCGACCTACCTGGAGCTCGGCAACGAGCTCGACAGCCCGCGCGGCCGCATCTACCTCATCAAGGACATGCTGGAGAACGACAAGCCGGCGTCCGAAGAGGTGGCGCTACACATCGACCGCTGCCTTTCGTGCCTCTCCTGCGTCACCACCTGCCCTTCCGGCGTCGACTACATGCATCTCGTCGACCATGCACGCGAGCGGATCGAGGAGACCTACAAGAGGCCGCTCGGCGACCGGCTGACGCGGACCCTGCTCGCGTTGATCCTGCCCTATCGATGGCGCTTCCGCGCGGCGCTTTCGCTCTCCCGCCTTGGCCGGCCGTTCGCCCCTCTCTTCGGGCTCATGGGCCCCAGCGGGGATAGGATGCAGGCGATGCTCGATCTCGCGCCCAGAAGGCTGCCGGCGAGGAGCGGCATCAAGCCGGGAATGAACGTCACGCCCGACGGCGAGATCAAGGGTCGCGTGGCGCTTCTCAACGGCTGCGCCCAGGCTGTGCTCGACCCGGGCATCAACGTCGCCACCCTGCGCCTCCTTACCCGCTTCGGCGTGGAGGTGGTGTTTCCAAAGCGCGAAGGCTGCTGCGGCGCGATCGTGCATCACATGGGCCGGGCGAAGCAGAGCCGGCGTCTGGCGCGCGCCAATATCGACGCATGGATCGAGGAGATGGACGGCGAAGGGCTCGACGCCATCCTCGTCACTGCGTCGGGCTGCGGCACGACCATCAAGGACTACTGGCACTTGTTTCGCGACGATCCGGACTACGCCGACAAAGCCAGGCGGGTGTCGGAGCTGGCGCTCGACGTGACCGAATATCTCGACCGGCTTGACCTACCGCCGGGCGAGCGCGGCTCCGACCTCGTCGTCGCCTACCATTCCGCCTGCTCGATGCAGCACGGCCAACGCATCACCACGCTGCCAAAGGCGCTCCTGCGAAAGGCGGGCTTCGAGGTGCGCGACGTGCCGGAGGGGCACATCTGCTGCGGCTCGGCCGGGACTTACAACCTGCTGCAGCCGCAGATGGCCAGGCGGCTGCGTGATCGTAAGGTGAGGAACATCGAAATGGTGGCCCCCGACGTCATCGCCACCGGCAATATCGGCTGCATCGCGCAGATCGCTCCGGCGACAATCGT
>CAZARE010000247.1:0-27630 GCA_964487455.1 uncultured Propylenella sp. | reverse complement strand
GAGGCGCTTGAGAGCCAATGACGATCCGTCGGCTCCCCGATCACGTTGTCAACCGCATTGCCGCGGGCGAGGTTGTCGAGCGACCCGCGAGCGTGGTGAAGGAGCTCGTCGAGAATGCGTTGGATGCCGGCGCCTCGCGCGTCGACATCGTCACCGCCGGGGGCGGCAAGAGTCTCATTCGCGTCGCCGATGACGGTGCCGGGATGCGGCGCGACGAGCTTGCGCTTGCCGTCGCGCGCCACTGCACGTCGAAGCTTCCCGGAGAAACCCTCGATGCTATCGCCACGCTCGGCTTTCGTGGAGAGGCGCTGGCCTCGATCGGCGCGGTCGCGCGGTTGTCGATCCAGTCGCGGCATGCCGGCGAAGCGCATGCCTGGTCGATCGAGGTCGAGGGCGGCAGGCTTGGCGAGCCCGAGCCGGCAAGTCATGCGGCCGGTACCCAGATCGAGGTGTGCGATCTCTTCTTCGCCACGCCGGCGCGGCTGAAGTTCCTGCGCTCCGACCGCGCCGAGGCAAATGCCGTGACCGACGCGGTGCGGCGCCTGGCTTTGGCGCATCCCGGCGTGCGCTTTACCCTGTCCGGCGCGGACCGCGTCGCGCTCGACTACCCGGCCGAGCGAGGTGAGGGCGCACTTCGTCGGCGTGTGGCCCAGGTGATGGGCCAGGATTTCGCCGAAAACGCCATGCAGCTCGACGCGGAGCGCGAGGGCGCGCGCCTAACCTGCTTTGCCGGGCTGCCGACCTTCAACCGCGCCAATTCCTTGCAGCAGTTCATGTTCGTGAACGGGCGGCCGCTTCGCGATCCCTTGCTGACAGGGGCGCTGCGCGCCGCTTACGCGGACGTGCTGGCGCGCGATCGCTTTCCCCTCGCCGCGCTGTTCCTCGAGCTGGACCCGGCCGACTTCGACGTGAACGTGCATCCTGCCAAGCTCGAGGTGCGATTTCGCGACCCCGGCCTGATACGCGGCCTCCTTGTCGGTGCGATCCGCGACGCGCTCGCAAGCGAGGGGTTTCGCGCCGCTTCGTCCGTTGCCTCGGCGACCGTCGAAGCGTTCCGACACGCGACGGCCCGACCATCCGCCGCTGGCGATGGAGGAAGCGAGTGGGGCCGCCGAGCCGCTCCGTATCCGTCGGGTTTCTCGGAGGACGGGCAGTCCGCTTTTGCCGTCATCGACCGGCCGTCGGCGGACGCACGCGCAGTGTCGCCGGAGTCCGACGCCGCGGCGCTCGAACGTCCGCTCGGCGCCGCGCGGGCGCAGCTGCATCAGAACTACATCGTGGCGCAGACGCATGACGGCCTTGTCATCGTCGACCAGCACGCGGCTCACGAGCGCGTCGTCTACGAGAAGCTGAAAGCCGGACTAGAGGGCCGGTCCATTGCCCGCCAGATCTTGCTCATTCCGGAGGTAGTCGAGCTGCCTCGCGACGACGTGGAGCGGCTCACATCGCGCGCCGAGGAGCTGAAGGCGGTGGGGCTCGTCGTGGAGCCGTTCGGGCCTGGCGCTGTAGCCGTGACGGAAACCCCGGCCATGCTCGGCGAGGTCGACGCCTCCGCCCTCGTCCGGGACATTGCCGACGATCTTGCCGAATGGGACGCCTCGACGCGGCTGAAAGAGCGGCTCGACCATATCGCAGCGACCATGGCCTGCTACGGCTCGGTCCGTGCCGGTCGGCGGCTCAAGCCGGAGGAGATGGACGCGCTCCTCCGCGAAATGGAGCGGACCCCGCAATCCGGGCAGTGCAACCACGGCCGGCCGACCTACGTCGAGCTGAAGCTTGCCGACGTTGAGCGGCTTTTTAGCCGACGCTGAAACCCCGGCTCCTCCGACGCCATATTGTCCACTGCCGAACGTTCCCTTGTGCTAATCTGCAAGGTTCCTCGGTTCAGGGGACTGTCATGAGCGCGATCAACGAAAAGCTTCTCGACGAGCGCCTCGCCGCGCTCGAGGCGGCGCGAGCTTGGAGCCCACGCCTCGTTTCGAAGCTCGAGAGCCACATGCGGTCGGCCGATGACGCGGCACTGTTCCGCATCAATCCGTTGACGTTTGCCGCGGAGAAGAGCCTGTCGGAGACTGAGGCGATCGATCTCTTCCTGCACGCCGCGTCGAGCCGCAGACGGCGCGGCTGAGGGGCGTCAACGAGGAGCTTCCGGTATTTCGCGTGAAGGGCGCTGTGCTGGCGGAAGCGCTGCCGGCTTGAGACGCCGTCGGCGACCAGCTGGAACCCCGACGCTACGTGGGATGCGACGCAAGGATGAGCTGGCTGTCTCCGGCCTCACGCCGATCCAGAGTTTCGAAGCCCGCCGGCAATTCGATAGCCGCGCCGGCCCGCTCCTCCAGCAAGCAGAACGCTCCCGGCTTGAGCCATCCGCCGCCGGCGGCGCTTGCGAGCGCTCGCTCTCCAAGGCCCCGGCCGTAGGGGGGATCGCAAAAAGCGAGGTCGAAGGGCTGAATCGTTCCGACCGTCCCGAGATCGGTCGCGTCGCGACGCAGGATGCGCGTGACGCCGTTCAGTCCCAGCGCCTCGATATTCGTGCGGATGATGCCGCGACCCTCCGGGCTCGTCTCCACAAAGAGCGCGCTCGACGCGCCGCGCGACATCGCTTCCAGCCCGAGCGCGCCGGTACCGGCGAAAAGATCGAGCACGCGCGTCTCAGGCTCCGGAAGGCCGTAGGAATGGCGGAGGACATTGAAGAGCGTCTCGCGCAGGCGGTCGCTCGTGGGGCGGATCGCGTGCGAGCGCGGCCCGGCAAGCGGGCGGCCCCTAAGTCGACCGCCTACGATGCGCATGGGCGCCTTCGCGCGGCCTGGCCTGCCGTGAGCCTTTCCGGCGGCTCGCCCTCGGAGCGCGCGATCGCTCCTCGCGGTCAGGCTCCCGCTCACGCAGCGGCGCGGTGAAGTCGGCCCCGGCGGCCCGCGCCAGCTTCTCGCCGAGCTGATCGCGCAGGACGCGCCCGCGCACCTCGCGCACCTCGCGTGGATGAAGGTCGCCGAGCTGGAACGGGCCATAGGAGACGCGGATCAGCCGGCTGACGCTGAGGCCGAGATGCTCCAGCACGCGTTTTACTTCGCGATTCTTTCCCTCTCTGAGGCCAACCGTCAGCCAGACATTGCTGCCCTGTACGCGGTCTAGGGTGGCCTCCATGGCGCCGTAGACCATGCCGTCGATGGTGACGCCCCGTGTCAGGGCATCGAGCGCTCTCTGCTCGACTTTTCCATGGGCGCGCACGCGGTAGCGCCGCATCCAGCCTGTCGACGGGAGCTCCAACACGCGTGCCAAGCCGCCGTCATTGGTGAGAAGGATGAGGCCCTCTGTGTTGATGTCGAGCCTGCCGATGGTCATCACGCGCGGCAGCTCGGAGGGCAGGGCGGAGAAGATTGTAGGGCGACCCTCGGGATCGCGGTTGGTGGTTACGAGTCCCTTCGGCTTGTGGAAGAGCCAGAGCCGCGTTCGCTCGCGAGGGGAGAGCGGGGCCCCGTCGATCTCGATCCGGTCGCCCGCCGCTACGTTGACCGCCGGCGACGCGAGCACGCGCCCGTTCAGGCGAACGCGGCCGGCCTCGATCAGCCGCTCAGCGTCGCGGCGCGAGCAATGCCCGGCCCGGGCGATCGCCTTGGCGATCCGCTCGCTCTCGGCCTCCGCGTGCCCCCTGCCTTGTCTTTTGTCGGCTTCGCCGCCACTCATGGAACGCTCTTACCAAAGGGGCTGAGACGAAGCGAGATGAGCCGCACCGCGCCGAGGTTCATGCAACGGGCGCTGAAGCAGGCCGAGGCTGCGGGCGCGCTCGGCGAGATTCCGGTCGGCGCCGTCCTGGCACGTGACGGCGAGGTCTTGGCGGAGAGCGGCAATCGCACCCGCGAACTGGGCGACGTCACGGCCCACGCCGAAATCTTGGTGATCCGCGCCGCGGGCGAGAAACTTGGGACGGAGCGTCTTGCTGAATGCGACCTGTACGTGACGCTCGAGCCTTGTACCCTATGCGCTGCTGCGATCTCCTTCGCCCGTATCCGTCGCCTTTACTATGGCGCCGGGGACCCGAAGGGCGGCGCGGTCGACCACGGCGTCCGGTTCTTTGGGGCGCCCACCTGCCACCATGCGCCAGAGGTTTATTCCGGCATTGGCGAGACCGCCGCCTCCGCGCTGCTTCGCCGCTTCTTTCGGGACCGGCGTTGAGACCACCGGAAGGTCGAAGGGCGCGTTGATTAAGAGGTCGAGCCGGCGCTTCAGGTCGTCTTTGAAAGCGGCGTTCGATTCGAGAATCGCCTGCGTCTTGAGGAAATCGAGAATGAACACGCCATTGATCTCGGGACGCACCAGCACGTCCGGCTGATGCCATTTCAGCTTTTCGCGGGTGACGGACTGCATGGAGATCTGCGCGGCACCGATCACGCATTCCATCAACCCCGGCGACCGTCCCGGAATCTCGATCGGCCCGCCGGTCACGTCGCAGGCAACGGTCAGGTCGCATTCCGCGACATTGTCGAAGGGCAGCGGGTTGCAGGCGCCGCCGTCGATCAACACGCGGCCCTCCGTCTCGACCGGGCGGAACAGGGCGGGTATGGAGATCGACGCGGCGATCGCCGGGCGAAGCGGCCCGCTGGAGAGCACCGCCTCGGTCCAGGCGTAGAAGTCCGTCGCAATGATCTTAAGGGGGATCGCGAGCTCCTCGAACGTTTCCGGCAGCAGCTCGAAGCCGGGCGCGAAGGTGTCGAGGATGAGGCGAGCGTCGAATTGCGGCGTAACGGAGCGCCCGCGCAACAGATCGGTGATTCCCATCGGTCTGACGCGCCACAGCCGCGCCAGCACTTCCCGCCGCCTGGTGTAGAAGGCACAGGCGCCGTCGCGCATCTCCTTGCCGGAGAACCCGGCCGCATAGCCCGCCCCGATGAGTGCCCCGATCGAGGTGCCGGCGATCAGGGCCGGCTTGACGCCGAGCTCGTCAAAAGCCTCGCAGACGAGGATGTGCGCTATTCCCCGCGCGCCGCCGCCGCCCAAAGCCAACCCGATTCGCAGCTCACTCGACATCGCGGCGTCTCTTCTTTGCGCGAACGCTGGCGCGAATTTTACGCCAATACAAGGACAGTTTACGTCCAATTCCGTTATGCGCGGTTAACCGCGCGCGCTAGCTCAGCCGCGACCTTGCCGGGCGACGGCGCGCCAGCCGATGTCGCGGCGGCAGAAGCCCTGCGCCCAATCGATCCGATCTACGGCCTCGTAGGCGCGCGATTGCGCCTCGCCGATGGTTCGTCCGCTGGCGGTGATGCTGAGAACGCGCCCCCCAGCAGACAGGATGCGCTCGCCGTCACGACGCGTGCCGGCATGGAAGATCTCAACTCCGGGCCCCGCGCCCACCGCTTCAAGGCCGCGGATCTCCGTGCCCGTTTCGTAGGAGCCGGGATAGCCTCGCGCCGCCATGACGACCGTCAGCGTTGCATCCTCGCGCCAGCGCACGCTTACCCGGTCGAGCATGCCGTCCGCGGCGGCGTTGAGGACGATGAGGAGATCGTCCCTCAGGCGCGGCATCAATACCTGGCATTCGGGATCGCCGAAGCGGACGTTGTACTCGATAAGCTTCGGCCCTTCCGTGGTGATCATCAGCCCGGCATAGAGCACGCCGCGATAGGCGATGCCGCGGTCCCCAAGAGCGCGAACCGTGGGGCGGACGATCTCCGCCAGGGTTCGCTCCACCATTGCGTCCGTCATGATCGGCGCCGGCGAATAGGCGCCCATGCCCCCAGTATTGGGGCCCTGGTCGCCGTCGAAAGCGCGCTTGTGGTCCTGCGCTGTGCCGAAGGGGAGAACGGTCTTGCCATCGCAGAGTGCGAAGAAGCTTGCCTCTTCGCCTTCCAGGCATTCCTCCACGACGACCGACGGGCTCTCGGCGGAAAAGATGGCGTCGAGTGCCGCCATTGCCTCGGCGCGCTCGGTCGCGACCGTTACTCCTTTGCCGGCGGCGAGGCCGTCCGCCTTGACCACGACCGGCAGAGCATGCTCCCGGACGTACCCGCGCGCTGCCTCCAGGTCGGTAAAGCGCGCATAGGCGGCCGTCGGGATATCGGCCGCGCGGCAGAGATCCTTGGTGAAGCCTTTCGAGCCCTCCAGCTGCGCCGCCGCCCTGGTCGGGCCGAAGGCGCGGATGCCGGCGGCGTCGAGATCGTCGACCAGCCCGGCGACAAGCGGCGTTTCGGGCCCGACGACGACGAGATCGATCTTCGCCTCCCGGCAGAACGACACGATCTCGGCGTGATGGGCCACGTCGAGCGCGACGCATTCGGCACCCGCGCATATTCCGGCATTCCCCGGAGCGGCGTAGAGCTTGCTGAGAAGCGGTGAGGCGGAAAGCGCCCAGGCGAGAGCGTGCTCGCGCCCGCCCGACCCGATCAGAAGAACACGCATCGCCGCTCCCTGAGCTGTAGACTGTCGACTATCATGCGACGCACGGGGGGGACAAACCCGGCGACTTGACGGGCGCCCCCCGCCGCGCGAGCACTCCCCGACATGATCGCTCAGGTGCTTCCCGACGCCCCGCCAAGCAACTGGCTTGACCGCTTTGCCCCGGAATGGCTGAAGCCGTACGGCCGCCTGGCGCGCTGGGATCGGCCGATCGGCTGGTGGCTACTTTTATGGCCGTGCTGGTGGTCGGCGGCGCTGGCGGCCGTCGCGGCCGGCCGCGCCACGCCCAGCCTCTGGCATCTTGGGCTATTTCTGGTTGGCGCAATCGCCATGCGCGGCGCAGGCTGCACCTACAACGATCTCGTCGACCGCGACCTCGACGCCGGGGTTGCGCGCACGCGCAGCCGACCGCTTCCCTCAGGCGCCGTGACGCCCGGCCAGGCTTTGGTGTTCCTTGTCCTGCAGGCGCTCGTCGGGGCGCTCGTCCTCATCCAATTCAATCTCTTCACCATAGTGTTGGGACTCTCCTCGCTCATCATTGTCGCCGTCTATCCATTCGCCAAGCGGGTGACCGACTGGCCGCAGTTCGTGCTCGGCCTGGCGTTCTCATGGGGCGCGCTGGTCGGCTGGTCGGCGCTCTTTGGCGCGCTCGCGGCGGTGCCCGTTCTTCTCTATTTCGGCGCAGTGCTGTGGACGATCGGCTATGACACCATCTATGCGCTGCAGGACAAGGAGGATGACGCGCTTATCGGCGTGCGTTCGACGGCGCGCCTCTTCGGCCGCCGGTCGGAGGTCGGGATCACGGCCTTCTACGTGGCCGCCTTCGGGTTTTTCGGACTTGCCTTCGCGCTGGCCGATGCCGGGCTGTTCGCCTTTGCCGCGCTTGGCGCCGCCCTTCTGCATGCGCTGTGGCTGATCGCAACGCTCGATGCGGACGATCCGCGGAACTGTCTTCAGCGGTTCCAGGCGAACACCGTCACCGGGTGGATCATCTTCGCCGGCCTCGTTGCCGACGCGCTGCTCGGGCTCTAGGGTCGCTCAGTTGCGGGCGATGATCTCGCGCCCTTCTACTTTGCGAAGCAGGCTAGCCGCACCCGGCCGGCGCCGCGCGAGGAAGCGCGGCCTGCGTTGGCGGAGCGTCCGGCTCCGCCGCCGCGAAGTCTCATCCGGGGCGCTTTCGGTGCAAGCAGGCGCGCCGGCCATCGTCATCGGCGGCAGGTCGAGAAAGCCGGCGAGACGGTCGCGGTATTCTTCCGCGGTCTGCAAGGTCCGGAATTCCTCCACGTCGATCGACAGACCGACATCCCGGTGCAAAAGGCGGATCACGTGGCGGTCTTCGCCGACCAATATTGCAACGGCTTCGTACTGGCGGACGGGAACACGGATGCGGCAGGCCAAGCCGGCGACGGATCGTGACATCAATACTGTTCCTCGGTCGAAAGTGGCAATGCAATCCGCACCATCGCCAGAACGCCCCCTGTATAGAAAGGCGCCTGGGAGGGCGGCGGGCTGCTCCGAGAAGCAGCCCGCCAGCTTTGAGTGGACATTGTCCATTTCTGTTCGACGCGAATTCTTTTGCCTCAGGGCCGTTCCGGCCTCTTTCCTGCGAACCGTAGCTCCCAATTTTCTCTCAACCGCTTAAGTTGCGTGGTTAATGTTTTGCATCTCGAGATCACGGTAATTGAAAGCTGAATCCGCGGCGCGGAACCAGATAGAGGTTTCTCTTGGGATCGCTTGAGGCCGATCTTGTACTCTTGAAGGAGGCGGCGCTGGAGGCCGGCGCGCTCGCCATGACCTTCTTCCGGCGCAATCCCCAGCGCTGGGCGAAGGCCGGCGGGTCGCCGGTCACCGAGGCGGACATGGCGGTCGACGCATTTTTGCGTACCAAGCTGCTGGCGGAACGCCCCCACTATGGGTGGCTTTCCGAAGAGACGGTCGACGACCCCGGGCAACGAGCCAGGGGCGCGACGTTCGTGGTCGATCCGATCGACGGCACCAAGGGGTTTATCGCGGGCGACGCGTGCTGGTGCGTTTCCCTGGCGGTGGTGCGGGATGAGCGCCCGGTGGTCGCCGCTCTCTATGCGCCTGCCCTCGACGAGCTGTTCACGGCATCGAACGGCGGCGGCGCCTGGTTGCGGGGCACCCGGCTCGCCGTCTCGGAGCAGGCCGACGCGGCGGGCGCGCGGATCACGGGCCCGCGCGGCTGGCTCGCCACGGATGCGGTTCGGCGCCTTGACGCTGACCTGCAGGAGAGCATTCCGTCGCTCGCCTACCGCTTCGCTTCGGTGGCGGCGCGGAAGCTCGACGCCGCATTCGCAAGCGCGCGTGCGAACGACTGGGACCTTGCGGCTAGTGACCTTTTGGTGCACGAAGCCGGCGGTCGGCTCGCGGAGCTCAACGGCGAGGCGCCAAAGTATAATCAGGAAATCCCGCGCCACGGCGCGCTTGCGGCCGCCAACGTGAAGTTGCTGCCGGCCGTCTTGGCAACGATGGAAGAGGCGGCGCGGGAGGTTGCGAGAGGCAGGCGAAGCTGATCTCTTGAGGACGCCATATGAACGAACAGCCGGCGCGCGATCAGCTCTTGCACCTTGTCTTCGGCGGTGAGCTGGAGGCGCTGGACAAGGTCCGCTTTCGCGATCTCGATCGGCTCGATATTGTAGGAATCTATCCGAACTATGCGGAGGCCTATAGGGCCTGGAAGGAAAAGGCGCAGATGACGGTGGATAATGCCGAAATGCGCTATTTTATCGTGCATCTCCATCGCTTGCTCGATCCGGACACGGGTCAATGACGAGGACCGAAACCGCGTCCCGCGTCCCGCGTCCGGCTTTCACGTTCGATGCCCGGCCCGAAGAGGACTTCCGGGCGTGGCCCCTGTTCAAGCGGTTCACGCGCGAATGCATTCTGCCCCACTGGCGTGTTCTGACGATTGCCATGGTCGCATTGACCTTCGTCGCGGCGACCTCAGGCGCGCTGCCGTTTCTGCTGCAACGAGTGGGCGACGATGTGTTTGTCGCAAAGGACCGCACGCTCGTCTTCGTCTTGCCGGTCCTCGTCATGCTGATGATCGTCATACGTTCCGTGGCCAACTGGGTCGCGACCGTCGCCGAAGGCTCGCTGGGAACCAAGATCGTCGCCGAGCTACGCTTTCGAATGTTCGATACGATCGCGGCGGCTGATCTCGCCTGGATCCAAGGCTTCCATTCCGGGCGCTTCGTGTCGGCCTTCGTCCAGGATGTGATGATCGTGGAGTACTCCGCGGCGAAGGTAATGACCGGCCTCGTCAGAAACGGACTGACCGTCTTCTTCCTGCTGGGCGCGATGCTTTATATGGATTGGCGGCTGGGACTGCTCATGCTTGTGGGTGCGCCGCTGGCGATCTTCAACCTTGGCAAACAAAAGCGACGTATAAGGCGCGCGGCGGGACAGACCCTTCAAGAATTCGGCAGCTTCGACAGCATGTTGACGCAGACGCTGCAGGGCATGCGCGTGGTCAAGGCCTACGGCCAGGAGGCAAATGAGGCCCGACGCTTCCATCGCATCGTGCGCAACATCCGCAAGTACATCATGAAGGGGACTCGCTCACGCGCGGCAGTCGGGCCGAAATGGGAGGCTTTCACGGGGATCGGCATCGCAGCTGCGATTTTCTACGGCGGATGGCAAGGCATCCATGGAGACGTGAGCCTGGGCCATTTCATGGGCTTCATGACGGCCGGCCTGCTTGCCTTTCAGCCGTTGCGGTCGTTGGCCGCCATTCAGGCATCCTTGAGCGAGGGCCTGCTGGCGGCGCAGCGCGTCTTCGACCTGATCGACTACGTATCGTATGTGAAGGAGGCGCGCGGAGCGAAGCCGCTGCGGGTCACGCACGGGGCGATCAGCTTCCGCAACGTGAATTTCTCCTACGACGCCAATGGCCCGGTCCTGCAGGGTCTCAACCTCGAAGTTCCGCCCGGCTGTAGGCTCGCCCTTGTCGGCCCGAGCGGGGCCGGCAAGAGCACCGTGCTCAACCTTATCTTGCGTTTTTTCGATCCCACCGAAGGCGCCGTTCTGATCGACGGTCAGGACTTGCGTGACGTGACAATCGCCAGCGTGCGTGGCGCTTCCGCCTTACTTACGCAGGAACCGGTCCTGTTCGACGATACGATCGCCGCGAACATTGCCTACGGGTCGGAATGGGCAAATGAAGAGGACATCGTTGCGGCGGCCGAAACCGCCGCCGCCCACGATTTCATCCTCCGACTCCCCGAGGGCTACGACACCCGCGTCGGCGAAGCCGGCAACCGCCTGTCGGGCGGCGAGCGCCAGCGGATCGCCTTTGCGCGCGCCATGCTGCGCAATACTCCGATCCTGCTTCTCGACGAGCCGACGAGCGCACTCGACGCGGAATCGGAAGCCAAGGTACGGGCCGCCATGGACCGCTTGCTAAAGGGGCGGACCGTGGTGATGATCGCACATCGCCTTTCGACGGTGAAGAAGGCCGACGTGATCTGTTGCATGGAGGGGGGACGCATCGTCGAGTCCGGCACGCATGCCGAGCTCGTGGCGCAGCGCGGCCGGTATGCGGGCATGGTCCAGGCACAGTTTCTTGGCGACGAAGTCGAGCTTGCGGTCGCGGGAAGCTGACGCGGCGCCGAGCCGCTATCCGGGCGGTCCGCTCGGCGAGGCTGCCTTGTCGCTCTATGGGGCCGCGGGGCGCTTCGCGCTCCCGGCCGCGAGCGCGTTTCTCGCTTGGCGGGCGCGGCGGGGCAAGGAGGATAGCGCTCGGCGCGGCGAGCGGTTTGGCATAGCCGGGCTTGATCGCCCCATTGGACCGCTCATTTGGGTCCACGCTGCAAGCGTCGGGGAGACCGTGGCGGCCGCTCCGCTGATCAGGCGGCTGCATGAGCGCGGGTTTGTGCTGCTTCTCACCACCGGCACCATGACCGCCGCCGAGATAGCCCGCCGCCGTCTAAAGGATTGCGCGATGCACCAATTCGCGCCAATCGACACCCCCACGACCGTGCGCCGTTTCCTCGATCATTGGCGTCCGAACCTCGTCCTCTTTACCGAGTCGGAGCTCTGGCCGACCACCATGAAAGCGATTGTCCAGAGGGCGGTGCCCCTGGCGGTCGTGAGCGCGCGCATGTCGGAGCGCTCGTTTCGGTCCTGGCGCATGTTCCCGGCGCTAGCGCGCGCCGTGGTCGGACGACCGAAGCTGCTGCTTGCGCAATCGCTCGCCGATGCGGAGCGCCTGCGGCGGCTTGGCGCCCGCCAAGTGCGCGTATGCGGCAATCTCAAGTTCGATGCCCCGCCTCCTCCAGCCGACGAGACGGCGATTGCCCGGATACGGCGAGAGGCGGGCGACCGCCCGGTGCTGGTTGCCGCCAGCACCCATGCCGGCGAGGAAGCTGTTGTGATCGCCGCTCATGCGGAGCTCGCCCGCAGCGGTATCCGCATGCTCACCGTCATTGCGCCCCGCCATCCGCATCGTGGCGAGGCGCTCGCTGAGGAGCTTCGTGCAACGGGATTCAACGTTGCTCGCCGGTCGCTCGGCGAGCAGATCGCCCACGACACCGATCTTTATCTCGCCGATACGATCGGCGAGATGGGGCTCTGGTACAACGTTGGGGACGTTGCCTTCCTTGGCGGCTCGTTGGTCCCCAGCGGGGGACAGAATCCGATCGAGCCTGCCAAGCTTCTGATACCTGTGCTGCACGGACCTTATGTAGACAATTTCCGCGACGTGTACGACGCTCTGATAGCGGCAGGAGCGGTGACGCCCGTAAGTGATGGCGCCTCGCTTGCCGCCGCCGTGAAGAAACTTGTCGAAGATCCGCACGAGCGCGACCGGCTGGCGCGCGAAGCCCGCGTCTGCGTCGAGCGCTTCTCCGGCGCTGTCGATCGGACTCTAGCGGCGCTGCAGCCGTACCTGAATGCTCTGCCATGAACTTGAAGCTGCCGCAGGCGCCTGAGTTCTGGTGGCACCGCCACTCCATCGCCGGGATTGCGCTTTCCCCGGTGGGCGCTCTCTACGGCCAGATTTCAGGGCGGCGCATGGCGCGCCCCGGCGTGTCGGTGAGCATCCCGGTCATTTGTGTCGGCAATCTCGTCGCCGGCGGGGCAGGCAAGACCCCGACCGCCCTCGAAGTGGCGAGCGTCTGCCGCAAGCAACGGCTCAACCCAGGATTTCTCACGCGCGGCTATCGTGGCAGGGAGAGCGGACCGGTCGTCGTCTCACTGGCCGTGCACTCGCCGCACGACGTGGGGGACGAAGCGTTGCTCCTGGCGCAGTTCGCGCCGACGGTGGTGGCGGCGGACCGCCCGAGCGGCGCCAAGCTCCTTGCCAGCCTCGGCGTCGACGTCGTGGTGATGGACGACGGCTTTCAAAATCCCTCGCTCCAAAAGGATCTGGCCCTGGTCGTGGTCGACGCCGCCCGGGGGGTCGGTAACGGCTTCGTGCTCCCGGCGGGGCCGTTGCGCGCCCCGCTCTCCTACCAGATTCGGGCAGCCGACGCCCTCGTCGTGCTTGGCGAGGGATCGGCCGGCAAAGCGGTGCGGAGCGCCGCACGCGCCGGTCTGCCGATCTTGCGGGCGAAGACCGAACCGGCTCGGCGCCGCGGGCTGAGACGGCACGCGTATCTCGCCTTCGCTGGCATTGGCGATCCGGCCAAGTTCTACGAGACGCTCGCCGCGGCCGGGGTGGTCGTTGAGCACACGATGAGCTATCCCGACCACCACCTTTTCACGCACGACGACTGTCAGGCGATCCTCGCGGAAGCCAAGAGCCGCAATCTGGTGCCCATTACCACCGAGAAGGATCGGGCGCGGCTGAACCGCGGTGGCGATGCGGCAGAGCGGCTCGCCGCCGCGACCGAGACGTTTCCGATCCATGTTCGCTTTGAGGAGCCGAGGCGCCTTGTCGTGCTGATCGAGGATGCGGTCGCGGCACATGCCGGCGCCTACCGGCGCAGCATGCCGGTCATCTCGCGCGGCGAAGGGATAGTTCCCGTTTGAGCGAGGCCATCACGTCGGCATAAGCCTCCTGACGGTCGACGCTCCAATAGCGAAGATCGGCGAGGGGAATGCGTTTGCCGGTGACGGCGCACGTGACATAGGCGCCGGGCACGACGACCTGGTAGTCGCTGTCGAGGTATCTGAGCCGCGCCTCTCCGTCGCGCCCCGAGAATTCGTGCCGGTTCATCGGGGTCTTTTAGCATGCCGCGTGCGCCGGCCAAGCATGGCGCGGAGCTGCGTGGCGGGAACTCGGCCGCAGGACGTTCGCTCCAGCGCGGCCCGGCGCTCCGTTCCAAGCGGATCAGGGAAGCGCGTCAAAGCCCTCGCCGAATCCTTCAAGCGAAATCGGCACCCCGATACCCTCTTCCGGGGTCTGAAAGATGATGAACATGGCCTCTCTGCCGTTGCGCAGCGCCTCGATCAGCGAATCATCCATGAGGACCTCCGACAGGCAGCCGTTCGGCAGGCAGCGTATGAAGCCGGTCGTGCCCATGTCGGTGTCGTCGATTCTGAGGCCCAGACCGCGCGGCAGCAGTACTCCGAGCGGCGCAAGCAATCTGAGGATGCGCGCCTGCTTGTCCGCCGTCTTCATGACGATGACGGAGAGGCCCACGTTGTCGCGGTCCGCCGCCGTCACGAACTGCATGATGAAACATTGCTGGTTCTGCGCGCCGGGCGGCGTGTCGCAGCGCAAGTCCCAGTCGCCGTATTCCGCTTTCACTTCGCCCTGAGCGAAGGTCTGAGAAGGCGCGAGCAGCAGAAGCGTTGCAAGCAGCAGGAGGCGGTACACGATGAGGCACTCCAGACGG
Organism: uncultured Propylenella sp.; assembly: GCA_964487455.1. Classification (GTDB taxonomy): domain Bacteria; phylum Pseudomonadota; class Alphaproteobacteria; order Rhizobiales; family Afifellaceae; genus DASWJZ01. Next base: position 13,435 of record CAZARE010000247.1, on the reverse strand, counting down.
GGTCGACCGGTCCGTTATGGCATTGCCGGCGCGGGCTGAAGCCCTAGCAGAGCCGCCCAACGTGTCAAGAAAGAGGTCGGGCTCCGGCGGCTCGCTGTTCTGCGCGCAAATATGCCGCATAAATCGGGCGAGTTGCGCGTTGCGCGAGGTGGCCGACTGTGATTACCAGGACGCGATCGGACGGCATGCGGGCGCGCCCGAACCAGGCTCGGGAATGCGTTTCCGCCGCCCCGGGGTCTGCGACGCGGAGAGACGAATTCATGACGCTTGCGTGGAGATTGATCGCGGCTTTCGCGGGGCTGGCGGCGGCGCCGGGCCTTGTGTTGGCTCAGGATGGAGCGCCTGTCCCATGGCAGATGGACGCCCAGGTGCCGGCCACCCTGGTGATGGAGTACATTCACTGGTTCAGCTGGTACACGCTGGTCATCGTCGCGCTGATCACCGTCTTCGTGGTGGCGCTGATCGGATGGTGCGTCATCAGGTATAACGAGCGCGCCCATCCGGTGCCGTCTCGCCTTACACACAATACCACCGTGGAGGTGCTGTGGACGGTCATTCCGGTGCTTATCCTGGTGGCCATCGCGATCCCTTCGTTCCGGCTCCTCTATGGGCAGTACGATCCCTCGAGACTCTACGAGGATTTCGACCCCGACACGCCGTTTCTCACAGTCAAGGTTTCGGGCGTGCAATGGGCCTGGGACGTCTCGTATCCCAACGATGAGGAAAACGTCGCGATGGGCGTGAGCGAGCCGATCTCGCTCTACGTCCTGCCCATTCCGGACGATCAGATTCAGGAGGGGCAGATCAGGAACCTGTCCGTCGACAATCCGATCGTCGTCCCGGTCGACACCTTCGTGCGAGTCCAGGTCACAGCGGAAGGCGCCGCTATCCATTCTGTCGCCATGCCCGCCTTTGGCATCAAGGAGGACGCGGTTCCTGGCCGGCTCAACGAGACGTATTTCAACGCGACGCGCGAAGGCATCTTCTACGGCCAATGCTCGGAGCTTTGCGGCAAGGATCACGCATTCATGCCGTTGGCGATCCGCGTCGTGTCCGAGGAGCAGTTCCGGGCATGGGCCTCTGCCGCGCCATCCGATCTAGTCGGCGCTTACGAGGCGCTGGCGCGCGCGATGCGCGAGAAAGAGGAAGAACAGGAACTCGCCGCCCGCTGACAGCTGGCCGCGACGTAGGAGCTGACGATGGTTACCGCAGCAGTTCACGAGGCGCATGCCGCCCACCCGACCGGGTGGAAGCGTTACGTCTACGCGACCAATCACAAGGACATCGGCACGATGTACCTTGTGTTTGCGATCATCGGCGGGATCATCGGCGGTTCGCTGTCGATCGCCATGCGCGTCGAGCTGCACGAGCCGGGCATCCAGATTTTCCACGGGCTGGCGCAGATGGTCTACGGCGTGGGAGCCGGCGAAGCGCTCGACTACGGCAAACACATGTACAACGTGTTCACCACCGCGCATGGGCTGATCATGATCTTCTTCATGGTCATGCCGGCGATGATCGGCGGCTTCGGCAACTGGTTCGTTCCGATCCAGATCGGCGCGCCGGACATGGCCTTCCCGCGCATGAACAACATCTCGTTCTGGCTGTTGCCGCCCGCCTTCATCCTGTTGCTGATGTCGATGTTCATGGAAGGGCCGGCCGGCGGCTTCGGCGTCGGCGGCGGCTGGACGCTTTACCCGCCTTACGCGACCTTCGGCCAGCCCGGACCGGCGATGGACTTTGCCATCTTGTCGATTCACCTGGCTGGCGCCTCGTCGATCCTCGGCGCCATCAATTTCATCACCACGATCTTCAACATGCGCGCCCCGGGCATGACCCTGCACAAGATGCCGCTCTTCGTCTGGTCGATTCTCGTCACAGCCTTCCTGCTGCTTCTATCGCTTCCGGTGCTGGCAGGGGCCATCACAATGCTTTTGACCGACCGGAACTTTGGCACCACCTTCTTCGATCCGTCGGGCGGCGGTGATCCGATCCTGTTCCAGCACCTCTTCTGGTTCTTCGGGCACCCCGAAGTCTACATCCTCATCCTGCCGGGCTTCGGCATGATCAGCCTCATCATCTCGACTTTCTCTAGGAAGCCGGTTTTCGGTTACCTCGGAATGGCCTATGCCATGGTGGCGATCGGCATCATCGGCTTCATCGTTTGGGCGCACCACATGTTCACCACCGGCATCGGCGTGAACACCCAGGCGTACTTCACCTTCGCCACCATGGTGATTGCCGTGCCGACGGGCGTGAAGATATTTTCCTGGATCGCCACGATGTGGGGTGGTTCGATCTCGTTCCGTACGCCAATGCTGTGGTCGATAGGATTCATCTTCCTTTTCACGATAGGAGGCGTCACCGGGATTCAGCTTGCCAACGCCGGGCTCGACCGGTCCATGCACGACACGTATTTTGTCGTGGCGCACTTCCACTACGTGTTGTCGCTCGGCGCGGTCTTCACCATCTTCGCGGGCTGGTACTATTGGTTCCCGAAGATGACGGGCTACATGTACAATAGCCTGATCGCGCGGACGCATTTCTGGTTGATGTTCATCGGCGTGAACCTGGTCTTTTTCCCTCAGCACTTCCTCGGCGTTGCCGGCATGCCGCGCCGCTATATCGACTACCCCGACGCCTTCGCAGGCTGGAACGCCGTTTCATCCTGGGGATCCTATTTGTCCGCGCTTGGCGCGCTTGTCTTCCTCTACGGCATATTCGAGGCGTTCAGTCGCAAGCGCGTGGTCAGCGACAACCCCTGGGGCGAGGGCGCGACGACGCTCGAATGGCAGCTTTCATCCCCACCGCCGTTCCATCAGTGGGAAGAGCTGCCGCACATCAGGTGACTTCCGATTGCTCCGTGGGTGGCGAAGCGACCCGCGACAGCTGCGAAAAGATGCAATGACCATGTCTGCAGACCAGATCAGGGCCGGCCTTGCCGACGCAGATTGGGCGGATGCGGATATTGGCGACTACTTTGCCCTCCTGAAGCCGCGCGTCATGTCGCTCGTCATCTTCACGGCCCTTGTCGGGATGGCGACCTCCGCGGGCGATCTACATATCCTGCTAGCGGCGATCGCGCTCATCGCCATTGGGGTGGGGGCAGGCGCCTCGGGCGCGCTCAATATGTGGTACGACGCCGACATCGACAGCCTGATGAAGCGCACCGCCGCCAGGCCCATCCCCGCGGGCCGGCTGAGGCGCGCTGATGCACTGGCATTCGGCGTTCTCCTCGCGGTTTTCGCCATTGCCACGCTCGGTCTTGCCGCCAACTGGCTGGCTGCCGGTCTGCTGGCCTTCACGATCGCCTTCTATGTCGGCATCTACACGATGTGGCTCAAGCGCTCGACGGCGCAGAACATCGTGATTGGAGGTGCCGCGGGCGCGCTGCCGCCGGTGATCGGCTGGGCCGCGATGACCGGCGGCGTATCGCTCGAACCGCTGCTCTACTTCCTGGTCATCTTCGTATGGACCCCGCCGCATTTCTGGGCTTTGGCTTTGCTGACCAGCGACGAATACCGGCGAGCCGGCGTTCCCATGCTGCCGAACACGGCCGGCGACACGTCGACGAGGCGGCAGATCCTTGGCTACGCCCTGATCCTCGCGGTGGTCGGCGTCATTCCCTGGCTGTTGGGCTTCGCCGGGCCGGCCTACGGCGCGGCGGCGGTGGTTCTCGGCGCCGAGTTTGTGCGCCGTGCTGCGCTGCTGTTGCGCGCCGGCGATGCCGACCATCGTGCGCTTGCCCGAGGGCTCTTCGGTTACTCGATTCTCTATCTCTTCGCTCTTTTCGCAGTGCGGATGGTGGAAGCGGTTTCAAGCGGATTGAGCGGTGGGTGACGATGCGCCGCCCCGTGTCCTTACTCCGGAGCAGTCGCGGCGACGGCGGCGCCGCTCGCTGGCTCTTGCCATAGCGCTCGCGATCGTAGCCGTCTTGTTTTACGTCATGGCCCTGGTTCAGGGGCCGGGCATCTTGAATCGCCCGCTTTGAAGGGCGTTTGAAGGATGGGAATGAGTGGCAGAGGAAAGCCGGTGCGCAATAGGGCGCTCGCCGTCGGGCTCGTCTCGGTGGCCGTTGGGATGGTCGGGCTCTCCTTCGCCGCCGTTCCGCTCTACCGCATCTTCTGCCAAGTCACCGGCTACGGCGGCACGACGCAGCGCGCCGAGGCGGCCTCCGATCGCACGCTCGACCGCCAAGTGATAGTGCGTTTCGACGGGAACGTGTCGGGGCTTCCCTGGCGATTGCGGCCCGAGATCCCGCAGATCGCGCTCAAGCTCGGTGAGACGGCGCTGGTGAGCTTCATGGCCGAGAACATCGGCGGGATCGCGACGACCGGGACGGCCACCTTCAATGTCCAGCCAGACACCGCCGGATACTATTTCAACAAGATCGAGTGCTTCTGCTTTACCGAGCAGGAGCTGAAGCCGGGCGAGCGGATCGAGATGCCCGTGCAGTTCTTCGTGTCGCCCGATTTCGCCGACGATCGCGAGCTATCCACAACGCGGACGATCACGCTCTCCTACACGTTCTTTCCCGCCGCCGGAGGAGGACAACCGGTCGCGCAGGCGAATGGCGACGGGGACGAAGAAAGCATGTAGAAAAACGCCGGCCGCGCGCGGAACGGCCGGGTTGATGGGAATGGGGTTGGACCGCCATGGCTGAGGCGCACGCAAAGCACCACGACTATCATCTGGTCGAACCGAGCCCGTGGCCGATCATCGGTTCGGTTGCGGCATTCGTGCTGGCGCTGGCGGCGATCTTCGCCATGCACGGGCAGATCAGCTGGTGGTGGGTCACGCCGGGCGTGATTGGCGTTCTCTATACGATGTTCGGCTGGTGGGTCGACATCATCAGGGAGGCGCATCGCGGCGATCATACCCGCGTCGTGCAGCTGCATCTCCGCTACGGCATGATCATGTTCATCGCCTCGGAGGTGATGTTCTTCGTCGCCTGGTTCTGGGCGTTCTTCGATGCCAGCCTCTATGCCAATGAAGCCGCGCAATATGCCCGCGTTGAGGCGACGGGCGGGCAATGGCCGCCAGCCGGCTTGGAGGTTCTCGACCCCTGGCACCTGCCGCTCGTCAACACGCTTATCCTGCTGACCTCAGGAACTACGATTACCTGGGCGCATCATTCGCTGCTGCACAACGACAGGAACGGGTTGAAGTGGGGGCTCGCGCTGACCATCGTGCTCGGACTGTTGTTCACGGCGATCCAAGCCTACGAGTACATCGTCGCGCCCTTCGCCTTCACCGACAACATCTACGGCGCCACCTTCTTCATGGCGACCGGCTTCCACGGCTTCCACGTCATCATCGGGACCATATTCCTGATTGTCTGCTTTGTGCGGGCGTTTCTCGGCCATTTCACGCCGGAGCAGCACTTCGGCTTCGAAGCCGCGGCCTGGTACTGGCATTTTGTCGACGTCGTCTGGCTGTTCCTGTTCACCTGCATCTACGTCTGGGGCAACGCCGGCGGCATCTACCATTGACGGGTGGGCAGGACGCCCATCCGCGCCGCAAGGAGACGATGTCCGAGGACAAAGCGCGTCATCCCCCGCAGCCTCTCATTTCGACCGGGCTCCGGGGGCGCTGTCCGCGCTGCGGCGAGGGCCGTCTGTTCGACGGTTTCGTGAAACTCGCGCCTCGCTGCGAATCCTGCGGCTTGGATTTCAGCTTCGCCGACTCCGCCGACGGTCCGGCGGTCTTTGCCATCCTCATCGTCGGTTTCGTTGTCGCCGGAGCGGCGCTCTTGACCGAGGTTGCATACAGCCCGCCAATCTGGCTGCATTTTGCCTTGTGGATGCCGTTGGTGCTTGTTCTCTGTCTCGGCGCGATGCGGCCGCTCAAAGGGCTTCTCGTCGCGCTTCAATACCACCACAAGGCCGAAGAGGGCCGCCTCCGCCGATAGGCGCAAGGCGTAGGTGATGCGCGCAAGACTAAGGGGTCTGCTTCTGCCGGCCGTCGTCACGTGCGTGGCGCTGGCGGTTCTGGTGTCGCTCGGCAATTGGCAGGTGCGGCGACTCGCCTGGAAGGAGGATCTGATCGCCCGGGTGGCGGAGCGGCCATCCTCCGCGCCGCTCGACTTCCGCAACGACGGCCCCCCGGTCGGAGACGCTGATGCCTTCCTGGTAGGAAGCGAATACAGGCCGGTTGTTCTAACCGGCCGGTTTGAGCCCGAGGGGGAGGTCCTGGTCTTCACCTCTCTCACCCGTCCGCGCGGCCGGTTCGGGGGGCCGGGTTACTGGGTGCTGACGCCCTTTGTCGCCTCTCCGTCCGGTGCAACGATTTTGGTTAACCGCGGGTTCGTCCCCGATGGAAGCGAGAAGGCCTACGCTCCGCCGCCCGTGGGCGAGCAGACGATAGAGGGGCTCGTGCGGGCCGCGGAAACGGGCAGCTGGTTCACGCCCGAACCCAAGCTCGACCGGCGCATCTTTTTTGCGCGCGATCCGGATCGAATTGCCCAGTCTACGGGACTGACCGGTGCGGTCGGAGGCTTCTTCATCGATCTCGGCGCATCCTCCACGCCGCCCTCGGGTCTGCCGCAAGCGGGAGAAACGCGCATGTCGTTTTCCAACGACCATCTTCAATATGCGCTTACCTGGTACGGGCTTGCCGCCGCACTTCTGGCGGTTTTTGGGGTTTTTGTCGTGCGTCGGCTGAAAGAGCGCAGGCAGGGCGCTTGACGCCGCCGGGGCGGGGTCCCTAACTGCACCGGGATTCGATGCGCGGAAAAAAGCTCCACATTCTTCTCTGCGCCCCGCGCGGGTTCTGCGCCGGGGTTGAACGCGCCATCCAAGTCGTTGAGGAGGCGCTGGAGCGTTTCGGTGCGCCGGTCTACGTGCGCCACGAGATCGTCCACAATCGCTACGTGGTGGAGAGCCTCAAGGCGAAGGGCGCGGTTTTCGTCGAGGAGCTGGAGGAGATTCCGGATTCGAGTCGACCGGTTGTCTTCTCCGCCCATGGCGTGTCCAACAGCGTGCGGGACGATGCTGGAAGGCGCAACATCTTCGTGCTCGACGCCACATGCCCTCTGGTCTCCAAGGTTCACAAGGAAGCTATTCTGCATTTTCGCCGCGGCCGCGAGATCGTCCTGGTCGGTCACGCGGGACACCCGGAAGTGGAAGGCACGATGGGACAGCTCCCGGCCGGCGTCATCTCGCTGGTCGAGACGGCGGAGGATGCGCGCGCCTTTCAGCCGCGCGACCCCGACAATCTGGCCTGGATCACCCAGACGACGCTTTCCGTCGACGATACGGGAGAGATCGTTGCCGAGCTGAAGAAGCGCTTTCCGAAGATCGTGGGTCCCCATAAGGACGACATCTGCTATGCCACGACCAATCGCCAGGAGGCGGTGAAACGCGTCGCGCCCGTGGTCGACCGCATGCTCGTCGTCGGAGCCCCCAATTCTTCCAATTCGCAGCGCCTCTGCGAGGTGGCGGAGAGAGCCGGCTGCCCCAAGGCCGTGCTCCTGCAGCGCGCGTCGGAGATCGACTGGGCCGTTTTCGACGGAGCGGAGCGCATCGGGGTGACCGCCGGCGCCTCGGCGCCGGAGGCGATTGTGGAGGAGGTGCTCGACGCCTTCGCCGAGCGTTACGACATCGAGGTGGAGCTCGTCAGCACCGCCGAGGAGAGCATCGTCTTCAGCCTTCCCAGGTCGCTACGCGAGGCCGCAGCCTGAGATGGCGGTTTACACCGAAGTCGGCGACGCCGACCTCGAAGAGCTGCTGAAGCGATACGATCTTGGAGCCGTCCTGTCCTTCAAGGGGATCGCCGAGGGCGTAGAGAACTCGAACTTCCTGCTGAGGACGGAAGCCGGCATCTTCATCCTGACTCTTTACGAGAAGCGGGTTGCGGCGGCCGACCTGCCGTTCTTTCTCGGGCTGATGGAGCATCTTGCCGGGCGCGGGATCCGCTGCCCGCTGCCGGTGCGGGCGCGCGACGGCCAGGCCCTGCAAAGCGTCGCCGGCCGCCCCGCCGCCATCATCTCGTTCCTGGAGGGCATGTGGATCCGCCGCCCGCGGACCGAGCATTGCGCGGCGCTGGGCCGGGCGCTGGCCGAGATGCACGAAGCGGGCCGCGATTTCCCGCTTCGTCGCGCCAACGCCCTCTCGCGCAATGACTGGCGTCCGCTCTTCCAGATGTCCCGCTTCCGTGCCGACACCGTCGAGCCTGGCTTGGAGGCCTTCATCGCGGCCGAGCTTTCTTACTTGGAGGCGAATTGGCCGGCCGGCCTGCCCGAAGGCGTGATCCATGCCGATCTCTTTCCCGACAACGTGTTCTTCCTGAGGAACCGCCTGTCCGGCCTGATCGACTTCTATTTCGCGTGCAACGACCTCTTCGCCTATGATCTTGCCATCTGCGTGAATGCTTGGTGTTTCGAGCCAGACAATTCGTTCAACGTCACCAAGGGGCGGGCGTTCATTCAGGCCTACGAGGAGGTGCGCGCGCTCGAGCCGAGCGAGCGCGAGGCGCTTCCGGTGCTTGCTCGTGGGGCGGCGCTGCGTTTTCTGCTGACACGGCTCTGCGATTGGCTGACCGTGCCCACGGGGGCGCTGGTTACCCCTAAGGACCCGCGTGAATATCTACGCAAGCTGCGGTTCCACCAGAAGGTTGGCGGGGCCGTCGACTATGGGCTGGCCGCGTGACGGACAGAACAAGACGCGTCGTGATCCACACAGACGGCGCCTGCTCCGGCAATCCGGGACCAGGCGGATGGGGGGCGGTCCTCGAGTTCGACGGTCGCGAACGCGAGCTGTTCGGCGGGGCGCCCGCGACCACCAACAACCGCATGGAGCTCACCGCCGCGATCGAGGCGCTGAGAGTTCTCAAGGAGGGCGCTTCCGCCGAGCTGCACACGGATTCGGAATATTTGAAGAAGGGCATCACGCAGTGGATTCGCGGTTGGAAGCGTAATGGCTGGCGGACATCCGCGCGGGCGCCGGTGAAGAATGCCGACCTCTGGCGAGCGCTCGATGCGCTGACTTCGACCCGCGACGTCGATTGGCGCTGGGTGCGCGGCCATGCCGGCCACGACCTGAACGAACGAGCGGACGAGCTCGCGCGCAAGGGCATGGCGGAGTATCTGAAGCCGCGGAGCAGCGTCGCCGCACCGCCAAGCTCGGGCAGCGGAGCGGAGTGACGCGCTCATCGCCTACCTCGCCCGGCTTCGGCGCGGACGTCTAGAGCGCTTCAAGGATGCGCGCCGCCGAGCTTGTCACCGCTTCGCGCGGGGTGTCCTCCAGAAGCAGAGCGGTCACCACCCCGTCCTCCAGGATCATAGCGAAGCGTTTCGACCGGATGCCCATGCCGCGCGCGGTGGAATCGTTGGCGAGACCCACTTTCTGAATGAACTCTGCGTTGCCGTCGGAAACGAAGGTGACCTTGCCCTTGCCGCCGCTGGTCTCCGACCAAGTCTTGAGCACATGCGTGTCGTTGGTGGTAAGGACGATGATCTCGTCGACCCCCTTCGCCAGGATGGCGTCGCGATTCTCGATGAAGCCGGGAAGGTGATTACGGTGGCAGGTCGGCGTGAAGGCGCCCGGCATGCCCACCAGGACGATCTTGCGACCGGCGAACAGGTCGGTGCTCAGAACTTTCTCAGGACCGCTCTCGCCCGGAACGAACAGTGCTGCTTCCGGCACGCGGTCACCAACGGATAGGGTCATGCAAGCCTCCCACTCGCGGCCTGAAAAGCGGCCGCAGGCCGACGGCGCGACGTCATCTTACTTCGATTTCCTGCTCGATCGCATCGCCGCTGGCGATGGCGACGAATCTGAACGTCGTCCCGATGGCGGTCGCGCCCTCCGGCTTGCCGGCGAGCGACAGGCGATAGCGCGAGACGCCCTGGGCGCGCGACGTGAACACCGGCTGGCCGAGGTACCAGCCGTTCGGGGGATCGGCGAAGAGGTCCGAGTAACTGGAATCGGGCATGCGAACCTCGATGTGGAGTGCGTCGCCCGCCGCGACCACGGCTTCCACCTCGAAGCGGCCAGGCTCCGCCGCCCTCGGCACGCGCGCCTCGAAGCGCTTGAGCCGTGCTTCGGTGAGCGCGTCGTAGGGGGCCTCCCGGGGCAGAGTTGCGACGGCGCTTGCCCGTGTCGGAATGCATACCTTGCTGCACACTCCGAAAGCCGCATCCGCATGCAGGATGACCGGCTCGTTGGGATCGATCGGCCTGATGATGAGCGGAAACACGACCTCGTCGTGATAGACGAGCGAGACGCTGGTGCCGTCGTCATACCGAGACGGCGCGGGATAGAGCACTTCCACGCTCTGCACGTTATCTGATCCGGAGAAGTCGAACGTGGGCGGCACGCCCGCCTCCCCGGGATTGCGCCAATAGGTGTACCAGCCCGGCTCGAGCAGGATCTCTATGCCACCGGCGATGCCCTCCTCCCGCGGCCCTGCGAGGAGCACCCGCATCTTCGCTTCGTCCGCCTCGGCCCAGTCCGACCGCACCGCATAGGCCTCGGCCGAAACGCCAACCGCCAGAATAAGCGCGATGCGAAAGAGAATGGCTGTCATCAAATCGCCTCTAGTCTGACTATGCTTCTTGGAACATGCGAACCTTGGGCCGGCGCTTCGCCGTTAGCGCCTATCCAATCTGCGGCGGGATTGCTAGCATTCATCAATGAGAGCGCGTTCAAAAGGGGAAGGCTTCCTCGACGGCCATTTTCTGATCGCCATGCCGAGCATGGCGGACGGGCGCTTCGCCCGTTCCGTCGTCTATGTTTGCGCGCATTCCAGCGATGGCGCCATGGGGATCGTCATCAACAAAATGGCAGAAGACGTCAGCTTCCGCGCCCTGCTTGTGCAACTCGACATCGTGCAGGCCCGCGACGAGCCGGACCTCCCGGGCGGGGTGGACAAGATTCGCGTGCATCGCGGCGGCCCGGTGGAGCCGGGCAGGGGCTTCGTTCTCCACTCGGGCGATTTCTTCCTGGAGAATGCGACCCTTCCCATCGCGGAGGGGGTGTGCCTGACGGCTACCCTGGAGATCCTGCGCGCCATCGCCGATGGGCGCGGGCCGGACTCCGCCCTGCTCGCGCTTGGTTACGCCGGCTGGGCGCCGGGGCAGCTTGAGGCCGAGATACAGGCGAACGGGTGGCTGCACTGCCCGGCGAATGGCGGCATTCTTTTTGACGATGACGTGGAAGACAAGTACGACCGCGCCTTGGCCACGATAGGCGTGGAGGCCGCGATGCTGTCCATGGATGCTGGCCACGCCTGAGGCGCCGCTTTGTCAGCTGGCGCGCGCCACCGCCGGCCGCCTGCGCACCATCTGCTGCACCGTTTGCGCGGTCATCGGGCGCCCATAGACGAAGCCCTGCGCGTATTCGCAGCCCGCCTCCATGAGCTCGAGCACCTCGGCCTCGGTCTCCGCGCCCTCGGCGACGACCTCCATCCCTAGATCGTGGGCCATCGATACGATGGAGCGGAGCAGGACGGAGCGTGCGGGCGAGCCATTCGGGCGAACGAACGACTTGTCGATTTTAATCATGTCGAAGGGAAAGCGCTGCAGGTAGGAAAGCGCGGAGTAGCCGGTGCCGAAGTCGTCCAGAGCCAGTCCGGCGCCAAGCTCGCGTATGCGCGCCAGCACCTTGGCGGAGTATTCCGGGTTCTGCATCACCAGCGACTCGGTGATCTCCAGCTTCAGCGTCTCCGGCGCCACTCCGGTCCGCGCCAGGACGGCTTTGACGTCGTTGATCAGATCGTGGCGCAGGAGCTGGCGGCTCGAGACGTTGATGGAGACGAAGGGAAGCGGCTCGGTTGCTAGCACCGACTGCCACGACGCCAGCTCACGCGCGGCATGCTCCAGCACGTAGAGGCCCAGTTGCACGATCAGGCCGCTCTCCTCGGCGGCCGCCACGAACTCGGACGGCGGGATGCGGCCGTGCAGCGGATGCTCCCAACGTGTCAGGGCCTCGAAGCCGGCAATCGAATTGTCCTCCAGCCGGATGATCGGCTGGTAGACGATGTCGAGATGTCCCGCGTCGAGCGCCTTGCGCAGTTCGCTGTCGAGGTCGATGCGGCGGCTGCGCATGCCGAAGGCAGGCTCGTAGAACTGTATGTAGTCGCCGCCGTAGCGCTTGGCCTGGTAGACGGCCGCCTCGGCGCGGCGGATCTGCTCTTCCGCAGTCCCCTCCTTGGTTGGCGGGGCAATCCCGACCGACGCGGTTAGGAAGACGTCGCGGTCGCCGACCGATATGGCCGCCTTGAGGCTGCGGACGAGCTCACGCGTCATCTGCTCGATCGCGTTCGCCTCGGTTTCCGAAAGCACCACCACGGAGAAGGAATCCCCATGCAGGCGCGTCATGGTGTCTTGCGGCGGCAGCAGCCTCACAATGCGCCGCGCCATCGCCAGCAGCACGGAGTCGCCGACCGAGTGCCCGAACTCACTGTTCACCTCACCGAAATTGTCGATGTCGAACACGACGACGGTTGGTGAAGCGATACGCTCAATCCGGCCGCGCGTGAGGGCAAAATCGAGCCGGTCGACAAGCATTTGGCGATTGGGAAGCCCGGTCAGGTTGTCGTAAACCGCGTCGTGCAGCAGTCGTTCCTCGGCGCGTTTTTGGTCAGTGATGTCGGCGATGGTGCCCGAGCAGCGCATGACTTCGCCGTCGGAACCGACGATTGGCCTCGCCCTTAGCGCAAACCAGAGGAAATGGCCGTCCTCTGCCCGCATGCGGAAATCCAGGCTGATCCGACCGCGCCGCTGATTGACGACCGCGTCAAGCACGGCGCGGAAAAGGTCGCGCTCGCTGGGATGGATGAGGCCGAGCCAGTTGCGCGCAGGACCGTCGAGCGCTCCGCGCTTGAAGCCCAGCAAGTGCTCCATCTCGCGGCCGGTCTCGATGCGGTCGCGCGCCGTGTCCCAGTCCCATACGCAATGGCCGGCGCCGACCAGCGCCAGCGCTTTCTGTTCAGCGTCGCTGATCAGCCCTTGCGCAATGGCCCCGCCGGCAAAGGCATGCTGCATGACCGTGAAGGCGATCAGCATGACGACCAGCACAAGCCCTCCTGCGAGCGCCGGCTGCACCACGGATCGCTCCAGGCTGCCGGTTACGGCGAGCCACGCCGCAACGACCCAGAACAAGAGCACAAGCCAGGTCGGGATGAGCATGATCGCGCGGTCGAACCCCTTGATCGCCAGATAGAGGATCACGCCCATACCGACCGCGGCGGTGAGTCCGAGCGATACGCGCGCCGCGCCCGCCGCTACGCCCGGATCGACGGCGATCACCCCCGCCAGAACCGCGAGCGTCAGCAGCCACAACACGGCGACATGGCTGTAGCGCACATGCCATCGGTGCAGATGCAGATAGGTGTAGAGAAAGACGACAAGCGCGCCGGCAAGCACCACCTCGGTGGCCGCGCGCCAAGTCTCGACGCTTCCCCCGCTTCCCTGGAACACGCGGCTCCAGAAGCC
>CAZARE010000246.1:0-6077 GCA_964487455.1 uncultured Propylenella sp. | reverse complement strand
CTTCATGGGCGCACAGTAAAGAGTCCCCAATGGCCCCCGATCTTTATCTCGCCTACCTGGTGGCGACCATCGTCATCATCGTCGTGCCGGGACCGACCGTGACGCTGATCGTCGCCAACAGCCTGACGCACGGCACGCGCGCCGGGCTCCTCAACGTCGCAGGCACGCAGGCCGGCATCGCGGTGATGATTGCGCTGGTGGGGATCGGGCTCGCGTCGATGATCGAGGCGCTCGGCTGGTGGTTCGAGTGGGTGCGGCTTGCCGGCGCGGCCTATCTGGTCTGGCTCGGCGTCAGGCTCCTGCTCTCCTCGGGCGCGCTGGGCGAAGCCCGAGCGGCGCCCCGCCCGCGCGGGGGCTTCATCGTGCAAGGCTTCCTCGTGGCGCTGAGCAATCCGAAGACGCTCGTCTTCTTCGGCGCGTTCATTCCGCAGTTCTTTGATCCGGCGCGCGATTTCGCGACGCAAGTGGCCATCATGGGGGCGACCGCGATTGCCGTGGCGTCTCTCTCCGACGGCCTCTACGCCGTCCTCGTGGGTGGCGCCGGCAGACGCGTCTCACACCGGTCGGTCCGCTGGCTGTCGCGCATCAGCGGAGGCTTCCTCGTCGGCGGCGGGCTGTGGCTCGCGCTGGCGCGGAGCCGCTAGCATCATCGTTCGCGCAGGCGCTGCAAGAATTCGCGCGTCGGATATCCGTCGCTCGGCATTCCAAGCTGTTGCTGCGCGCGCTTTACGCCGTCGCGCGTCAGCTCGCCGAGGCGGCCGTCCGGCGGCCCCGCGTCATGGCTCATGGCGTTCAGCCGCTCCTGCACCTCGCGCATAGCGTCCGATCCGAGGATCGCCGGGGCGTTGCCGCGGTTCATGCGCGGCGCGCCGGCAAGCCTTGTGGCGAAATACGCCGCGGCGAGCGAGTAGTTGGAGCTGTTGTTCCACTCCCAGAAGATGCCGAAGTTCCGGTAGGCAAGGAACGCCGGTCCGAGCCGCCCCATGGGCAGGATGAGCGCGGCCTCCTTGCCGTCGGCCGGCAGCCCGCCGCCATCGGCGCGCGTCATTCCGACCGCCGCCCAGAACGAGCGCGGGTGCCTTATGGCGCGCGCCGACTCCCACAGCGGCACGGTCTCGGAGATGCGCACCTCCTCCAGCCACGGCTCGCCCGCGAGCCAGCCGAGGGAGCGGATGTACTTCCCCGCCGAGGCCAGCGCATCCGGCACGCTGCCGACCAGGTCGCGGCGCCCGTCGCCGTCATGGTCGACCGCATGCTTCATGTAGGTGGATGGCGTGAACTGCACGTGCCCAACCGCGCCGGCCCACGAGCCTTTGAGCTGTCCCGGCGTGAGATCGCCGCGTTCGACGATCCTGAGCGCATCCATCAGCTCGGCGCGGAACGCGTCCGGCCGGCGGCAGTCGTATGCGAGCGTGGCGAGCGAGGCGAGCAGCGGGAAATTTCCCATGAAGCCGCCGAAGTCCGTCTCCAGTCCCCAGAGCGCCACGATCACCGCTCCCGGCACGCCATGATCACGCTCGACCCGGCTGAGCGTCGAGGCATATCTCGCGAGCATTGCTCGACCGCGGGTCATGCGGTCGGCGGAAACGGCGCTGTCGGCGAAATCGAGAAAGCTCTGCGACAGGCTGGGCTGCGCCCGGTCCTGCCTGAGGACCCGCTCGTCGTAAGATACGCCGTCGAGCGCGGCGAGCGTTGCCCTCGAGATTCCCGCACGCGCGGCTTCCTCCCGGAACGCCGCCAGCCACGCGGAAAAGCTCTGTCCGCCGCGGCAGCTCGTATCGGCAGCGGCCATGTCGAGGCCGCTGATGCTGGCGACGATGAGCACGGCCAGAACGCGGTTCATGCGTCTCACTCCCGCTGCCTCCCTCTATCCGTAGGCGCAACGAATCGCGTCGAGCTCCTCGCACAGCCTAACGCGCAGGCTCTCAGGCGCGAGAATTTCCACGTCCGTTCCGAGCCACCGCACCAGCGGCAGGACGACCGCCGGGTCGGTGTTCGGGATGGTCACGATCATCCGCCCGTTGCGGCTCTCAGCATACGTAGCATGGCGATAGTACCAGTCGCGGCGAAGCTCCGAGGCGGCATGCAGGCTCATCGAGATGCGCGTGCCGTCCCCCGTTTGATCCCAGGTCCGCATGGCGCGCTCCAGCCAACGGCGGCCGAGCATCGTGCGGATGTCGAAGTCTTTCCGCGGGCGGAAGGCCATGCCGGTAACGGTGATCGACACCACGCGATCGGCGCGCCACATGCGGATATCGTCGGCGGCGAGCGAATGGCCGACGAGGTACCAGAGGCTCCGGTCGAGGAGCAGCCCCTGCGGTTCCGCCTCGTGGAGCTTCTCCGCGCCGCTGGAGCCGCGATGCACGATGTCGACGCGGCGCTGCGTGAGGATTCCCTGCAGGAACGCATCGACGGCGCCCTGCTGTTCGGCGAGCGCCTCGCTCGGCGGCGCGCGGTGGAAGATGTCGTCGGGAGTCTGCTCGATGCCCACGACGCGCACGCCTTCGGCGAGGATCTCCCGCGCGGAGCGCGGCAGCGCGGCGAGGAGCTTTCCCTCCGCGGTCTCCAGCGCCTCCGCCAGCGGCGGCGAGCGCAGGCCGCGCATCAGCCCGAGCGCCACCAGCAGTGCCGTCGTCTCCTCCTGGTTCAGCGCGATCGGCGGAGCCAGGAAGTCGCCGGCGAGGCGGAAGCCGCCGTCCGCGCCGCGCTGCGCCTCGACCGGGATGCCGAGCCCGACCAGCCGGTCGATGTCACGGTAGATCGTCCGGACGGAAACCTCGAAGCGTCGCGCGAGTTCGGTCGCCGGCAGCAGGCGCCGGCGCGTCAGAAGCAGCAGGATGGCGAGCGCACGCTCGATGGAGTTCACCGGAAGCCTCCTTACGCGGTCCTCGACCCGCAGAGGAGCACGTCAAACCTGACATGCGGCTGGCATGTATCGCATCGCATGGTGCCGTGAATCAAAGCTCGGAGCACGATCATGGCACATGCGAAATGCGATTCCTTCCCGGCGGACGGGCGCCTTCAGGAGTCCGCGGGCAGCCGCGGGATTTCGGGGCTTCTCGCCGATCTCGGACACCGGCTCGCAGCCTGGCGGGCCGACTTCCGCAGGGCGCGCGCGATCGCGGCGGTGAGGCGCGCGATCGGCGGCGACGAGCACCTGCTTCGTGACATAGGCTTCACGCGCAGCGGCGACCGGATCGAGCCGGCCGACCCCGACCGTCATCCGGTCCGCTGAGGGAAACGCAGACGGCCGCATCGGGGCCGCGGTCAGGAACCGACCATCCGCACCCGGCGTTCCCAGCTCAAAGGAGGCGAGAATGGCCAAGGCAAGCCACAAGGGCATGGGACGCAAGGGCGGGGTGGAGCACGTCGGCGACACGCCACCGGATGCATTCGACCGCGACGACTTCGCGGCCGATATCCAGGGCCGCAACAGCCTGCAGGGCAACGACCAGAAGCGCGTGCACAACGAGCGCCGCGCGGTGCCGGACGCGAAGCGCGAGACGGACGGCGTGGTCGAGAGCTTCGAAAAGCTCGACAAAAAGAGAAGAGCCGGCGGTTAAACCGGCTCTGCGGTCGATCGCGGCAGGCGTTACGCCGGCGGCTGACCGGTGATTCTCCTGATCCCGTTCAAGAGGCCGGTTCCCTCGCCGCCCAGGGCCTCGCCAAGACGCGCCATCGGATTGGCGGCCGGAAGGACCACGACCCGCGTGCCGACCGGAACCCGGTCGTAGAGGTCGATCACATCGGCGTTGAGCATGCGGATGCAGCCCGACGACACGGCGCGGCCGATGGAGCGCTGCTCCGCGGTTCCATGAACGCGGTAAAGCGTGTCGCGGCCGTTCTGGTAGAGGTAGAGAGCGCGTGCACCGAGCGGATTGTTTGGGCCCCCCTCCATGCCGTTGGCATACTGGCGTGCAAGCGGATCGCGCTCCTGCATCTCCAACGGCGGATGCCATGACGGCCATTGTCGCTTGGCGCCGACCTTGGCGACGCCGCTCCAGCCGAAGCCCTGCCGCCCGACCCCGATACCGTAGCGTCTGGCGCGGCCGTCATCGAGCACGAGATAGAGATAGCGCTGTCCCGGATCGACCACGAGCGTCCCCGGCGCCTCGCCGGTCGGGTCGCTGACGATCTGCCGGTGGTACTGCCGAGGTATCTGGGAGAGGTTCACGGGAGCCACGCGGTGAGGCTCGTTGGTCTTCGGAACGAGAAGGTCTCTGCCTTCGTTCGGCGCGTAGGCCATGGAGCCCACCGATCCGAGGGACCCAAAGGACCCGGCCGTGCAGGCCCCGAGCAGCGCGGACGCCGTTCCCGCCAGGAAAAATCGTCTGTCCACCTGCAATCTCCTCAACACGCCTCAGCCGGCCCTGCCCGCGGCCGCTGGCCTCCGCCGGTCCGGCTTCACACTACGCCAGCGGCTCCTATTGGGCAATTCGGCCCCGAATGACTGTAGCGAGCCGATCACAACCGTTGCAGACACGCCACTGTGCCGATTTGGGACGCAGGCTCACGCCGCCGGCTCGCCCCAGAGCTCTTCCAGACGTTGCGGCCGTCCGCAGCCGAACTTGTAGAAATTGTAACGTGCACTCGTCGTCTTGTAATAGTTCTGGTGGTAGTCCTCCGCCGGATAAAAGGTCTGCTCCGGCAGGATCTCGGTCGCAACCGGCATGCTGAACTCAGCCTCGACCTCGGCCTTCGTCGCCTCGGCAAGCTCGCGCTGCCGGTCATTGGCAACGAAGATCGCGCTCAGGTATTGGGTGCCCTTGTCGCAGAACTGGCCCCGCGCATCGAACGGATCGATGTTGCGCCAAAAAACGTCAAGGAGCCGTTCGTAGGTCACCTGATCGGGATCGTATTCCACCTCAACGACCTCGTAGTGCCCGGTCGCTCCGGACGACACCCGGCGGTACGTCGCGTCGTCCGCCTTTCCGCCGGTGTAGCCGGAGACTGCGGAGATGACGCCCGGGACCTTCTCGTAGGCCTCCTCCATGCACCAGAAGCACCCGCCGGCGAAGATGGCCGTCTCCGGATCGGCCGCAACGGCAGCTCCGGCGCCCAGCATTCCGGCTGCCAGCGCCCCCGATGCCAGTATCCTCGCACATTTCATTGTCCGTCTCCCTTCTGGGCCCTTTCGACATATCCCCGCGACGCAGGGTCGCGGCAAGACCCCCAACGCGAACGTGATGCTTTGCGACCCCTCGTCTCTCCCTCGCGAAAAGCCCCACGGCTACCCGCCCCGGCGGCTCGCTCCGGTCGAAACGTTTGATCTCGCTCAAGGACCCGGCTCGGCAAGACGCGCAATCTTCCGCGCTCTGCACCGGTCAAGGAGGGCATGATGGGAATCTTCGCGCGCATTGAAGATCACGGAAACCTGCTGAGCCAGATGATTCAGCGCACCGGGGCCGATCTCGCCAAGCTCGACGGATACGGAGGCGAAGCGACCCTGCGAAACACAATCGGACGCTGCATCATGTGTTCCAAGGAGCAGGAATGCCGGGCCTGGCTGGCAGAGGCCGAACCTGGCTCGGCTCCGCCCAGCTTCTGCTCGAATGCAGCAGTGCTCTCCTCGCTGACGGACTGAGAGCGCCAAGGCGCGCGCAACACCGTAGCGTCAGCGAATGTCGAAAAGGCCGTCCTTCCAGGGCGGCGGGGTGGGATCGCAGCGGTAGCCGATGAGGCACTGATTCGTGTCCCGCGTCGGAACCCAAGCATTCAGCGCATAGTCGGTGTGCGGGCAGTAGCCGGGTGACGCAACGAAGCGATCGTATGTGTGGCCGCCGGTGCCGAGCACGGCCGCGCCGCGCGCGGCGACATACCGTTGTGCCTCGGAACAGGTCATGCCCAGCGTGCTGGGCCGCTGGGCAAGCGCGCTGTTCGAAAAGAGCAGGAGGGTAAGCAGGACTGCGGCACGCATCGTGGTCATCTCGTTCGGCGGGCATCAAGCAGTTCGACGCTAAACTCCCGTGGCGCGCGAATCGAGCCCCGCCTCGCTCAGTTGTGATCCTCCGGCAGCGGCGGCAGCGGGTGAAATTCGATCCCCTCCTCCGCCAGCCCCTTCGCGTCCTCGCGTGTGG
>CAZARE010000245.1:0-9835 GCA_964487455.1 uncultured Propylenella sp. | reverse complement strand
GCCTCCTCCGCGGAGATGCGCTCGCGCAGCCGGTGCCGGTATTCGGGCAGGCTCAGCAGCTCGCAGAGGATGAAGAGCGCGGCGCCGATCGGGATCACCGACTGCGTGAACATCACCGGCACCGAGGGCAGGCTGATGAGGGTCATGATCCCGACAACCTGAAGCACCTTCCATCCGGCCCAGGCGAGCACGACGAAGAACGCCAAGACGACGATCTCACCCACGACCGCGGCGCCGATACGCCAGCGATAGGGCAGTGCGAGCAGGATGCCGTCGAAGCCGATATGCGCGCGCTTCAGGGCAGCCAGCGCGGCGCCGTAATAGGTGATCCAGGCGAGCATCACGGAGCCGACCTCGTCGTACCAGGTGAAGGAGGAACCGGCCTTTCGCCAGATCACGGCCAGGACCACGACGAGCGTGAGCGTGACGATGAGAAAGATGAGCCAGATCTCGAGGACACGCTCGATCACATTCTTCACACGGGTAAGACCGGTCACCGGCGCCCCCGAACGTCATCCGAGAAAGAGAGGAGGCAACGGCCGACCCTCGGCAGGCCGGCCGCCAACGCCATTTGCGGTGCGCGTTTGCCCGGGCCGGGGCTAGCCGCCCTGGCCGAGGCTGATCGCCTTTTCGATCATGTCCCCGCCACCTTCGACCTGCGCCCCGAACTCCTGGTAGATCGGATCGCTCGCCGCGATGAAGGCGTCCTTGTCGGCCTCGTTCACCTCGATCTCGCTCTCCGCCTTGATCTTGTCGAGAAGGTCGTTCTCCAGCGCCGCGGCCTGCTCGTAGACATAGGCCTGCGTCTCCTTCGCGGTCTCTTCCAGGATCTGCCGCACGTCCTCCGGAAAGCTGTTCCAGCGGTTCTGCCCGACCAGAACGTAGGCCGGCGTGTAGACGTGTCCGGTCATGGACATAAAGTCCTGAACCTCGTGGAACTTGGCGCTGTAGATCTGCGTGAGCGGGTTCTCCTGGCCGTCCATGACACCCGTCTGCAGCGCGGTGAAGACCTCGGAGAACGCCATGGGCGTGGGGTTGGCGCCATAGGCGGAGAACATCTTCACGCGCCATTCGCCGCTCGGCGTGCGCAGCTTCATGCCGGCGAGATCTTCGGGCGTCACGATCGGGCGCACGTTGTTCGTGATGTTGCGGAAGCCGTTCTCCCAGACTGCGAGCACCTTGTAGCCCTTGGCTTCCGCTGCGGGAACGAGCGTCGGCCACACCACGTCCTGCTCGATCTTCATCATGTGGTCGCGGTCCTTCACGAGATAGGGCATCTCGAAGAGACCGAACTCCGGCACGACGCTCGACATGACGGTTGACGGTAGCGCCATGTCGGCCGTGCCGAGGAGAAGCTTCTGCATCAGCTCCTCGTCTGTGCCGAGCTGGCTGGCGCCGTATGTCTCGACGGTCGCCATGTCGCCGAGCTTCTCGTTGGCGCGGCGGGCGAATTCGTCGGCCGAGATCTGGAACAGCGAGCCGGGCTGCCCCACGTGACCGAACTTTATTTCCAATTGTGCTGCGGCGGGCGATGCGATCATCGCCGCGACCGCGGCCGCTGCCAGTTTCCAAATCGTCTTCATCGCAATTCCTCCCTTGCTTCCTCAGTCGCGTGATGCCGGCTTGGCGCCGGTCTCATCTTGTTGCGTTCACTCCGCCGCCGCCCTCGCGCCTTCGGCGGATGCTGCCTCCGCCAAGTGGTCGAGCGCAGCCTGGACGCCGCCCTTGCGGTGCGGCACGCCTGCGAGCTCCAGTCCCATCTCCACGCCGGAGAGCGTGCCCGCCAGCATGAGGTCGTTGAAATCGCCGAGATGGCCGATGCGGAACACGCGGTCAGCGATCTTGGAAAGGCCATTGCCGAGCGCCATGTCGAAAGCGCCGACGATGGCGGCGCGGAGATTGTCGGCGCTGTGGCCCTCCGGCATGAGAACGGCGGTCAGCGAGCTCGAATAGTGCCGCGGCTCGCGGCAGAAGACCTCGAGACCCCAGGCCTTCACGGCGCGCCGCGTCGCCTCGGCGTGGCGGTCGTGCCGGGCGAAGACGTTGTCCAGTCCTTCCTCGTGCAGCATGTCGATCGCCTCGGCGAGACCGTAGAGGAGGTTGGTCGCGGGCGTGTATGGAAAGAATCCCTTCTCGTTGGCCGGCTGCATCTCGTCCCAAGCCCAGAACGACTTGGGCTGCCGCGCCGACTTGGCAGCGGCGAGCGCCTTGTCGCTGACGGCGTTGAAGGCGAGTCCGGGCGGCAGCATCAGTCCTTTCTGCGATCCGCCGACGGTCACGTCGACGCCCCACTCATCCTGCCGGTAGTCGATGGAGGCGAGCGAAGAGATGGTGTCGACCATGAGGAGCGCCGGGTGCCCGGTCGCGTCGATCGCCCGGCGGACTTCGTCGATGCGCGACGTGCAGCCGGTGGAGGTCTCGTTGTGGACGACGCAGACCGCCTTGATCGCGTGCGCGGGGTCGTCGCGCAGCCGCGCCTCTATGCCGGCGGGGTTGGCGCCGGCGCGCCAGTCGCCCTGCATGAACTCCGGCTCGAGCCCGAGCCGCTCGGCCATAGCCTTCCACAAGGTGGCGAAATGACCGGTCTCGTACATGAGCACCTGATCGCCCGGCGACAATGTGTTGGCGAGCGCCGCTTCCCACGCCCCCGTTCCGGACGACGGATAGATGAAAACCGGCCCCGAGCACTTGAAGATCGTCTTCATGCCCTCGAGGACGCGCCGGCCGAGACGGCCGAACTCAGCACTGCGGTGGTCGATTGTCGGCATCGAGATCGCGCGCAGAATGCGGTCCGGCACGTTCGTCGGTCCCGGAATTTGCAGAAAGTGACGGCCGGCCCGACGCATGCAACCCCTAATGGCCTATCGCCGTGCGCGATCAAGCCGCTAGCGTCTCCGTTTGAATTATGCATGCATTATTTTGCCACGCTCGCAAGACGGACGATGCATGAACGCCGAATCCGCCCTGGAACGTAAGCTCCGCCGGGCCATGAAGGGCGAAGTCCTCTTCGATCCATACTCGCGCGGACGTTACGCCACCGACGCGTCGATCTACGAGGTCGTTCCGGTCGGCGTGGCGCTGCCGCGAAGCGCCGCCGACGTGGCCGCAGCACTCGGCATTGCGCGCGAGGAAGGCGTCAGCGTCACCGCGCGTGGCGGCGGCACGTCGCAGAACGGTCAGGCGATCAACGACGCGCTGGTGCTCGACACAACCCGCGGACTGAACCGCATTCTCGAAGTTGACCCCGCCGGCCGGCGCTGCGTGGTGGAGCCTGGCGTGGTGCTCGACGAGCTGAACCGCGAGCTGAAGCCGCATGGCCTGTGGTTCCCGGTCGACGTCTCAACCGCCTCGCGAGCGACCATCGGCGGCATGGCCGGCAACAATTCCTGTGGCACGCGCTCCATCCACTACGGCACAATGCGCGACAACGTCGTCGCGATCGACGCGCTCACCGCCGACGGCAAGTTGCTCAGTTTCGGGCCGGCCGACCGGGCCGAGGCGATGCGGAACGTCGAAGCTCCCGACCGCGGCCTCTTTCGCGACATGCTCCAGCTCGGCGAGCGCGAGGCGGCGGAGATCCGCGCGCGCTTCCCCGACGTGCTCCGCCGCGTCGGCGGCTACAACATCGACGCGCTCGTGCCGAACGGCGCCACCAACAATCTGGCGCATCTCCTGGTCGGCTCGGAAGGCACGCTCGCGCTCTCCACCCGCCTGGAGCTGAAGCTCGCCCCCGTGCTCGGGCCGCGCGCCGTCGGCGCCTGTCACTTCGCCCGCTTCTACGACGCCATGGACGCAGCGCAGCACTTGGTGACGCTCGGGCCGATCGCGGTAGAGCTGGTCGACCGCACGATGATCGAGCTGGCCCGCGATATCCCGATGTTTCGCTCGACGGTAGAGCGCTTCGTCCGTGGCAAGCCCGACGCCGTCCTGCTGGTGGAGTTTGGCGAGGAGGATCAGGCGGAGAACGTTGCGCGACTGAAGCGGCTCGCCGAACTTATGGGCGATCTCGGCTTCGGCTTCGAGCGCGAGGGGAGCCATTGGGGCGGCGTGGTGGAAATTGCCGATCCGGCGCTCCAGGCGGCGGTGACGGAGGTGCGCCAGTCCGGCCTCAACATCATGATGTCGATGAAGAGCGCCGGAAAGCCGATCTCCTTTGTGGAGGATTGCGCGGTGCCGCTTCAGCACCTCGCCGACTACACCGATCGACTGACGCGGATCTTCGAGAAGCACGGCACGCGCGGCACCTGGTACGCGCACGCCTCTGTCGGCTGCCTGCACGTCCGTCCGGTGCTCAACCTCAAGCTCGACAAGGACGTGAACGCCATGCGGGCGATCGCCGAGGAGGCGTTCGACCTGGTCAAGGCCTACAAGGGCTCGCATTCCGGCGAGCACGGCGACGGCATCTCGCGCTCCGAGTTCCACGACAAGATGTTCGGCCAGCGCATCGTGCGCGCCTTCGAGGAGGTGAAGGACCGCTTCGACCCGGCGGCGACCCTAAACCCGGGCCGCATCGTGCGGCCGCCGAAGATGGACGACCGGAAGCTCCTCCGCTACGGGCCGGCCTATCGCGACGCCGCCATCGAACCGGCGCTCGACTGGTCGGCCTGGCCGGGCGGAGCCGGCGGTCTCCAGGGCGCCGTGGAGATGTGCAACAACAACGGCGCCTGCCGCAAGCTCGAGGCCGGCGTGATGTGCCCGTCCTACCGGGTGACGCTTGACGAGCGCGACGTGACGCGCGGCCGCGCCAACACGCTGAGGCTCGCCCTCGGCGGCCGGTTCGGTCCAGGCGCTCTGACCTCCGACGAGATGATGGAGACGCTGAAGCTCTGCGTCTCGTGCAAGGCCTGCCGCCGCGAATGCCCAACCGGCGTGGACCTGGCGCGCATGAAAATCGAGGTCATGGCCGCGCGCGCCACCGAAGGCCGGCTTTCCCTGCGCGACCGGCTCGTCGCCCATCTGCCGCGCTACGCGCCCTACGCCGCGAAAGCGCCCTGGCTGATGAATTTGCGCGACCGCCTGCCCGGCCTCGCTCGCTTGTCGGAGCGCGTGTTGGGATTCTCCGCGCGCCGTTCCTTGCCGCGCTGGCGCTCCGACGCCTTCCAAGCCGACGAATCCGAAGCGGAAAGAGCAAGCGGTCGCGAAGTCGTCCTCTTCGCCGACACCTTCAGCGTGTATTTCGAGCCCGAGAACGTCCGTGCCGCGCGCGCGGTCCTCTCCGCTGCCGGGTATCGCGTGCATGTGGCCCGCCCCGCCGACGCGTCACGCCGCCCGCTCTGCTGCGGCCGTACCTTCCTCTCCGCCGGGCTGGTCGCCGAGGCGCGGCGGGAGGCGGGGCGGCTGCTGGCGGCGCTCACCCCGCATATCGAGCGCGGCACGCCAGTGGTCGGCCTGGAGCCGAGTTGCCTCCTCACGCTGCGCGATGAGCTTGCGGTGATGCTCCCCGGCCCGGAGTCACAGGCGATCGCGAAACACGCATTCCTTCTTGAAGAGCTCCTCGCCCGCGAAGCCGAGGCCGGCGCGCTCGACTTGAAGCTCGGGCCGCTGACCGCGAAGGCCTACGTGCACGGCCATTGCCATCAGAAATCGTTCGGCGCGATGGGCGCGCTCGAAAGCGCGCTGAAGCTGGTGCCCGGCCTCGACGTCACCGTGATCGCCTCCTCCTGCTGCGGCATGGCAGGCGCCTTCGGCTACCAAGCGGAGACCTACGACGTTTCGATGCGGATGGGCGAGCTGTCGCTGCTCCCCGCCATCAGGAAGGCCGAGCCCGACGCCGTCATCGTCGCCAACGGCACCTCCTGCCGGCAGCAGATCGAGCACGGCGCCGATCGCGCGGCGCTGCATGTCGCCCGCGTCCTCGAGCAGGCGCTTCTCCACCAATCGAGCACAGCGAGGTCATGATGACGGTGACGTTCTCCGGGGCGGAGCTCATCCCGCGCCGTTCGTTGCACAACGAGCTGACGGAGCGCATACGCGCGCTCATCACGAGCGGCGAGCTTCCCTCCGGGCACAAGATCCCCGAGAAGAAGCTTTGCGCGCAGTTCGGTGTGTCGCGCACCCCGCTGCGCGAGGCGCTGAAGGTGCTGGCGTCGGAGGGGATCGTAACGCTCCGGCCAAACCGTGGAGCGCTGGTGCGCCCGCTCACGGTGGAGGAGCTCGAGGAGGTGTTTCCGGTCATGGGCGCGCTGGAGGCCCTGTCGGGCGAGATCGCCTGCCGGCGCATCACCGATGCTGAAGTGGCGGCGATCCGGCGCACGCACGACGCCATGGTCGGATACTGGCGGCGCGGCGAGCTGCAGGACTATTTCCGTCTCAATCAGCGCATCCACGAGGCCATCCTCGAAGCCACCCGCAACGAGACCCTGAAGTCCATCTACCGCGGCCTGTCGGGGCGGCTCTTGAGCGCCCGCTACATCGCCAACATGTCGCCCGAGCGCTGGGCGCAGGCGGTCGCCGAGCACGAGGCGATCCTTGCAGCACTCGATGCACGCGACGGCCCGCGCCTGGCGGAAATCCTGAAAGTCCACCTCGCCAACAAGCTCTCCACGGTGAAGGAGTGGCTGGCAACGTCCTTTCGGGGCTAGACTTGAAGCGAGCGGCACTCTTCCGGAGCATAGAGGCGGGACCGTCCGGGCCCAGGCAGGATAATGCAATCCCGGCTCAGCCGCGCGATGCCGCTCGCCGCCACCCGCGTGCCAGCACGTCGCCCCCCACGTTTTCCATTGCTAAGACTGGCGCGCCGTGGCCTACCGCACCACGTCTTCAACTTGTCTAGGCTCCCGACCCAGCCGCCTTTCTCGCCAACAAGCAACCCGTCGCGGCAGGTCGGCTTTGGCCTCAGCAGCATCCCTTCCTATGCCTGCTTGGCGCCAACAGAAAAAATCGCGGCTGGTTTTCACGGCCCATTTACGCTGCCGCTGAAGGGGTTGAAACTCGCGGTAACTTGTCTCTACGCTTCACATCGAGGCACTCGAGGGGAGAGCAGACGGATTTTGCACCAGCAGGCGGCAAGGGTGCATCTCTAGCTAAGATGGGCAGCAGCAACCATTCAACGCACCGGGCAAGCAGCGCCCGAAGCCGTGGCGAAATCCTCACCTTCGCCGTTCTAGCCGTTCTGATCTGGCCGGTGGTCGCCGTCGCGGTGGTCGGCGGATACGGGTTCCTCGTGTGGATGTCGCAACTGGTCCTGGGCCCGCCGGGGCCGCCGGGGTAGCGCCATGAGAGAGCACAGAGCGATATCACGCCGGCAATTCCTCAAGGGCTCGCCGCTTGTGCAAGTTTCAAGCGCGGTAGTGCGCGTGCATGAGGCGAGGCGCGCCGAGGTCGTCGCGCGCATCGAGAGGCTTCCCGGCGCTGAGGTCGTGGCGGCGGAGGGAACGAAGCTTGTGGTCGTGATGGAGACTGACGGCGAAGGCACCGCGGGATCGCATCTCGCAGAGATGTCCAGTTTCGACGGCGTCGTATCCGCCTGCCTCGTCTTCGAACAGTCGGAACCGGCAGCATCGCTCGGAGACCCCGCATGAGCACGATCCTGACCCGCCGCGATATCCTGAAGGCGCAGGCCGCAAGCGCCGCGGCGATGGCTGCCGGGATTTCGCTCCCTGCTGCCGCGCAGCCACTGGCCGGCGGCATAGAGAGCCTCCAGATCAACTGGTCGAAGGCCCCCTGCCGTTTCTGCGGGACGGGATGCGGCGTCATGGTCGGCGTCAAGAACGACCGCGTCGTCGCCTCGCATGGCGACATCCAGGCGGAGGTCAATCGCGGCCTCAACTGCGTGAAAGGCTACTTCCTCTCCAAGATCATGTACGGCGCCGACCGGCTGACGCAGCCGTTGCTCCGGAAGCGCGACGGCGCCTACGCGAAGGACGGCGAGTTCGAGCCGGTCTCCTGGGACGAGGCGTTCGACGTGATGGCGGCGCAGGCGAAGCGCGTGCTCGCGCAGAAGGGCCCGACGGCGGTCGGCATGTTCGGCTCCGGCCAGTGGACCATCTGGGAAGGCTACGCCGCCAGCAAGCTGATGCGCGGCGGCTTCCGCTCCAACAACCTCGACCCCAACGCGCGCCACTGCATGGCGTCCGCCGCAACGGCTTTCATACGCGCGTTCGGCATCGACGAGCCGATGGGCTGCTACGACGATTTCGAGGCGGCCGACGCCTTTGTATTGTGGGGCTCCAACATGGCTGAGATGCATCCGATCCTGTGGTCGCGTCTCACGGATCGTCGGCTCTCGCACCCTCATGTGCGGGTCGCGGTGCTCTCCACCTTCACTCACCGCAGCTCCGATCTCGCCGACATCCCAATCGTCTTTACGCCGGGCACGGACCTCGCGATCCTCAACTATATCGCCAACCACATCATCCAGACGGGGCGCGTGGACACCGACTTCGTCGGCAGGCACACGAGCTTCTTCACCGGCGCGACCGATATCGGCTACGGCCTCAGACCCGAGCACCCGTTGGAGCAGGCGGCGGCGGGAGCCGCCGACCCCGGCGCGATGACGCCGAGCTCTTTCGAGGAGTATGCCGCGTTCGTCTCCGAATATACGCTGAAGCGGGCGTCGGAAATCTCCGGCGTGGAGGCAGGACTGCTTGAAGAACTTGCCGAGCTTTACGCCGATCCCGACCGGAAGGTCATGTCGCTGTGGACCATGGGCTTCAACCAGCACGTCCGCGGCGTGTGGGCCAACCACCTCGTCTACAACATCCATCTTCTGACCGGAAAGATCTCAGAGCCGGGCAACAGCCCGTTCTCGCTGACCGGACAGCCGTCCGCCTGCGGCACGGCCCGTGAGGTGGGCACCTTCGCTCACCGACTTCCCGCCGACATGGTGGTCACGAACCCGGAGCATCGCCGGCATACGGAGGAGATATGGCGGCTTCCGCACGGCCTGCTGCCGGCCGAGCCTGGATTTCACGCCGTCCAGCAGGACCGCATGCTGAAGGACGGTGTCCTCAACTTCTATTGGATCCAGGTCAACAATAACCTGCAGGCGGCGCCGAACAGCGCCAACGAGACCTATCCCGGATATCGCAACCCGGAGAACTTCATCGTCGTCTCCGATGCCTATCCAACGGTCACCACTGTGGCGGCGGACCTCATCCTTCCGACGGCGATGTGGGTCGAGAAGGAAGGCGCCTATGGCAATGCGGAGCGCCGCACGCACTTCTGGCGTCAGCTCGTGAACGCTCCGGGCGAGGCGCGTTCCGACCTCTGGCAGATCATGGAGTTCTCCAAGCGCTTCACCACCGACGCGGTGTGGACTGAGGAGATTTTGGCGGAGAACCCGACCTTCCGCGGCCGGACCCTGTTCGATGTTCTGTTCCGAAACGGCACCGTCGACCAGTTTCCTGTTTCCGATGCCGGCCCCGAATATGAGAATCATGAGGCGGAGCACTACGGCTTCTATGCACAAAAGGGGCTCTTCGAGGAATACGCCACCTTCGGCCGCGGACACGGCCACGACCTGGCGCCGTTCGACACCTACCACGAGAATCGCGGGCTGCGCTGGCCCGTGGTGAACGGCGAGGAGACGAAGTGGCGCTTCCGCGAGGGCTATGACCCGTATGTGCGCGAGGGCCAGGGCGTGCATTTCTACGGCAAGCCCGACGGCCGAGCCGTGATTCTGGCCGTTCCCTACGAGCCGCCGGCGGAGTCGCCCGACGAGGAATACGACCTCTGGCTCGTGACGGGCCGCGTACTCGAGCACTGGCACTCCGGCTCCATGACGATGCGCGTGCCTGAGCTCTACAAGGCCTTCCCCGGCGCCCGCTGCTACATGCATCCCGAAGACGCCCGCGAGAGGGGCCTCAATCGCGGCTCCGAGATCAGCATCGTCTCG
>CAZARE010000244.1:0-3297 GCA_964487455.1 uncultured Propylenella sp. | reverse complement strand
CCTGGCTTTCGATGAGCGGGCCGAGCCTTGACCCTGTTCCGACCCTTCCATACGTTCCGCGCCGGTCGAGCGCTTAGCTCAGCGGTAGAGCAACTGACTTTTAATCAGTAGGTCGTGGGTTCGATCCCCACAGCGCTCACCAGCAAGGGCACGGACGAGCCATGGCACCGCACTCCGCCAGCCAAAGGACCACCGCCCTTATCGACTTCCGCCTGACGGGTACCGAGGGCCGCGCCTACGCTCTTGCCGACGTCAAGGGCGATCGCGGCACGCTGGTCTTGTTCCTCAGCAACCACTGTCCGTATGTCAAAGCCGTCATCGGGCGGCTGAACGAGGATTGCCGCGTGATTGCGGACGCCGGGATCGGCTGCGTCGCGATCATGCCGAACGACACCGCGGCCTATCCCGCCGATTCATTCGAGAACATGCAGGCTTTCGCCCGTCGGCACGAGCTGGTCTTTCCCTACCTGATCGACGAGACGCAGGAGGTGGCCCGAGCCTACGGCGCGGTTTGCACGCCGAATCTCTTCGGATTCAACCGCGAGGGCGAGCTCGCATATCGCGGGCGCGTCGACAGCGCCGGTGCGCGCGCCCCAACCGGCAACGAGAAACGCGAGCTGCGAGAAGCCATGCTGCAGGTCGCCGCGACCGGCAAAGGGCCGACGGAGCAAATCCCGTCGATCGGCTGCTCGATCAAGTGGCGGCGCTGACCGGCGGGCAGTCTGCCGCTCCGTCGCGCGCCTGGAGCGGATTCCCCGGTTGAAATGCTGCGTGGTCAGCGCGGCCCGTCTTCGGTATAGACTGTTGCGCGGAAAAGCCGCGGGCCGGGGCGAATGTACATCATTGCGATCGCCTCCCAGAAGGGTGGGGCCGGGAAGAGCACCTTCGCGGTGAACTTGGCTACGCTCGCCGACGCTCAGGACCCGCCGGCGCTCTTGATCGACACCGATGCCCAGGGCTCCATCGGCGTCTGGCATGCCCTGCGCCGAAGCGCTTCGCCCCTCCATCTGTCCTGCCGCGCCGAGGAGCTCGACGACGTTCTGGAGAAGGCGCGCGGCGAAGGTAACGTGCGCTGGGCGTTTATCGACGGGCCGCCGCAGGCCGACGACACCATCGCCACCATCATGCGGGCGGCGACGCTGGTTCTGATCCCCACCCGGCCGTCCTTGTTCGACATCGCGTCCGTACCCAGCACGATCGCGGTCGCGCGCAAGGTCAAGCGCCCATTCTTCGTCGCCCTCAACGCCGTGCCGCCGAAGCGCGGCGAGTTCGAATCGCCCATCGTCGGCGCGGCCCGCAAATCCATTCGCGACATGGGCGCGCCGGTCTGGCGCGGAGCCGTCGCACAGCGCGCGGTCTACGCACACGCGCTCGCCTCCGGCCAAGCGGTCACGGAATTCGAGAAGGCCGGCCCCGCCACGGATGAGATGCGGCAGCTCTGGCACGACGTCAGCGAAGCGGCGCGCGCCATGGCGCACTATCAGAAAGCTAGCTGACCAAGCCCCGCGTCCGGGTCACCGGAGTTCCGCGTAGCATTTTGCGTCAACCGGCAAAGATAAGGCAAAGTCCCGCCGCACCCCCTCGTGCGGTTCTGATCTTTCGCGATGACGGTGGAGCACGCGAAACCTGCCATTCCTGCGCGAAACTCCGAGACTCTTTGCACGCTCCGTCTGAATTTCGCACAAGATTCTTTTACTACCGTTATTGCACTCAGCTTTACGCGGAAGTATTGCAGTGCCAGTGCTTCTCTTGTTGATGACCGCAAGCCTGCCGCACACTAGGAAAAGGAATACAGATGGAAGCCGTTGACCGCGAGGAAATCGTGCAGCTCACCGCCGATATTGTTTCGGCCTATGTCAGCAACAATTCTGTCGATGCGAGCGCGTTGAGCAAACTCATCGAGGACGTTCATACGGCGTTGGTCAGGGCGCCCGCCGCCGCGGTCGAGCCGGAGCAGAAGCCGCTCGTGCCGGCGGTGCCGATCCGCAAATCGGTGATGCCGGACTACATCGTGTCGCTCGAGGACGGCCGGAAGTTCAAGTCGCTGAAGCGGCACCTGCAGGGCACCTACGGCATGACGCCTGACGAGTACCGGGCGAAATGGGGCCTGCCGCGCGACTATCCGATGGTCGCCCCGAACTACGCCAAGGCGCGCTCCGAGCTTGCCAAGCGCATGGGCCTCGGGCGCAAGGCCGCGCCGGCCAAGAAGCGCGGGCGCAAGCGCGCCGCAAAGTAGGCCCACCGCACGCGACGGACATGCAAGACGCCCCGCAAGACGGGGCGTTCTGCTTCTAGGTCGCGCGGCGAGAGACGGCGCGCCCCTAGGCACCGGGGTGTCACCTCCTTTTGTCGTCATTGCCGGGCTTGATCCGGCAATCCATTCCGTGACCCTCGCAGCGAGCGGACCCGTTCTGGAGTGGATGCCCGGGTCGAGCCCGGGCATGACGACAGCATTGAAACGCAGCTCCTCGTAACGAGCCGGCCGCGCCTAACCCACAAGCTCCGCGTCGAGCGTGATCTCGGCACCCTTCAAGAGGCGGGAGATCGGACAGCCGGCCTTGGCGCCGTCCGCGGCCTTCTTGAAATCCTCCGCCGACATGCCGGGCACTTTCCCCTTCAGCGTCAACGCGCTTCTCTTCACCGTCCAGCCGGCGTCCTCCTTCTCGATGGTGACGACGGCGACGGTGCGTAGCTCGTCAGGCTTCTGCCCTGCCCCGGTGAGGCCGAAGGCGAGCGCCATGTTGAAACAGCCCGCATGCGCCGCAGCAACCAACTCCTCCGGGTTGGTGCCCTTGTCCTCGCCGAAGCGCATACCGGCCGAATAGGCCGTGCCGTTCAACGCGCCGCTGTCGGTCTTCAGCGTTCCCTTTCCATCCGGCCCGCCGCCGGTCCACACCGCCTCGGCGCTGCGCTTGATCGATGCCATTCCCGTCCTCCCGTTTTCAGATGCGGCTTCCTACGCCAGCATGCCCGCCGGCGCCTCGATATAGCGCTTGAACGCGCCCAAGAACTCCGCGCCCAGCGCTCCGTCGACCGCGCGATGGTCGGTGGAGAGCGTCACCGTCATCATGGTCGCGGCGACGAACTCGCCTTTCTCCACGATGACACGCTCCTCGCCCGCGCCGACCGCGAGGATCGTCGCGTGCGGCGGGTTGATGACGGCTGCGAAGTCCTTCACCCCGAACATGCCCAGATTGGAGACCGCGGTCGAGCCGCCCTGATATTCCTCCGGCTTCAATTTTCTGACACGGGCGCGGGCGGCAAGATCCTTCATCTCGGTGGCGATCTCCGACAGGG
>CAZARE010000243.1:0-13737 GCA_964487455.1 uncultured Propylenella sp. | reverse complement strand
AATGACGGCGCGCATCAAGCGCTGCCGGAGCTCGATCAGGTGCTCGATCAGCGGTGCTTTCGAAGCTTCGATATCGTCGGTGCTCACGCCGCGTCGTTCCCCCGTTCGGAGGCGGCGCCCGTCTTCACGGGCTCGGCCTCCTTCGGCGCGGCGCCCGGCTTCTCTACCGCCGGCGAAGCCGCCGGCACCGGCTTGGCAGTGCCGGACGCAGGCTTGGCTTTGGAACGCAGCGTCTTGTCGAGGTCCTTCTGCGCGTCCTTCAACGGATCGGCGCGGGCCATCGCCTGCAGGTCCTTCTTGGTCTCATCGAGGCCGGACTGACGTTCCGCCTCGCGCAGCGCCTCGTCGAACTGGCGTCTGAAATCGTTCGACATGCGGCGGACCTGACCCATGGTCCTGCCGAAAGCGCGCAACATGCCGGGCAGGTCCTTCGGACCGACTACCAGAATGGCCACCGCCGCAATGACGAGCAGCTCCGTCCAGCCGATGTCGAGCATGTTACGCCTGTGCGCAGGGCGAGCTTAGCCCACCTTGGTCTTTTCTTCGGCGCTCTCGGCGGCCATGGGCTCGGCGGCGTTGTGGTCGATGGTGCGCGCCTCCTCCGTGTCGTCCTCCGCCATGCCCTTCTTGAAGCTCTTGATGCCCTTCGCCACGTCGCCCATCAGGTCGGAGATCTTGTTGCGTCCGAAGAGCAGCACCACGAGGGCCACCACCAGCAGGATTTGCCAGATACCAATAGACATAAGGTCAACCTTTCATCCCGGTCGGGAGCGATTGGCGGGGACTATCGCATTTCGCCCCAACGCCATCAATCGCGCGGCCGCTCGTCCTCCGGGAACACCAGAACGTCCCGCGCCGCGAACCTCACTCGCACGTCAGCCCCGGGAACAAGTTCGTTGCCGGCGCGTGCTCGCGCCAGAAGATAGGTGTCCCAACCGTCCACCGCCACGTCGAAAAGGTCGATTTCGCCCAGGAAGTGGCGCGAGATGATGCGTCCGGGCGTGCCCTCCTCCGATTCCGCTGCGGGGAAGAGCAGCACGCCCTGCGGCCTGATAGCGATGGTCACGTCGCGCCCTTCGCCGTAGCCAGCCGCGGCAAAATCGCCGATCCGCGTCATGGCGCGGCCGGAGCGCACGGTTCCGGGCAATTCGTTGAGATGGCTGAAGAAGCGCGCGACGAACAGGCTTTCGGGCCGATCGTAGAGGTTCTCGGCGCCGCCCTGCTGCACGATGCGGCCGGCGCGCATGAGCGCGATGCGGTCGCTCATGCGCATCGCCTCCTCCGGATCGTGCGTGACGATGATCGCGGTCGCGCCGGACTCGCGGAGCACCGACAAGGTGTCGGCCCGCACGCTGTCTCTTAACCGGCTATCGAGGCCCGAGAATGGCTCGTCCATGAGAAGAATGCCGGGCCGCGGCACGATGGCGCGGGCCAATGCCACGCGCTGCTGCTCGCCGCCGGAGATCTCGTGCGGGTAGGATTCGCCCAGGTGCGCCAGCCCTACGCGCCCAAGCGCGGCGAGCGCCTCGTGCTGGCGCGCCTTGCGGTCGAGCGCCGTCAGCCCGAACATCACGTTCCTGAGTACCGTGAGATGCGGAAACAGCGCGTAGTCCTGAAACATGAGCCCGATCGAACGCCTCTCGGGCGGCACGAAGACCTTGTCGGACGCCACTTCGCGGTCATCGACGAGCACGCGGCCGGAGGTGGGCGCATCCACGCCGGCAGCGATACGCAGCAGTGTGCTCTTGCCACAGCCGGAATGCCCAAGCAGCGACACGATCTCTCCCGGATCGGCGTTCAGATAGACATCGTCGAGCGCCCTGAAGCGCGCGAAGGACCGGCCTACCGCCTCAAGCGTAAGCTTCGAGGCAATGGTTGCCGCAGCGCGGCGGCGCAAACGCTGGGCGATGAGAGCCATGCGGCCGGCTTATGAAGGGCGGCGGCGGACCGGGCAAGCCGTTCCTGCCCCACGCGTTAGCGGGAGCCAAGGCGAGGCGCGCCTGGACCTTGCACTTTTCAGCGGACCGACGCGCTAGTCGTCGCGATCAGGCTCGTCCTCTTCGGGGAGGTCGCCGGCGTCTTCAAGGTCGGAGAAATCAAACTCGAGCGGCTCCTCGTCCTCTCTCAGCGTCTCGTCGTCGACGGGGTGCGCATCGTCGTCGACATCCACAGCCGACTCCAGCATGCCCGCGGCCTTGAGATCGGCTAGCCCCGGCAAATCGCCGACCGTCTCGAGCCCGAAATGATCGAGGAACGCTGCCGTTGTGCCAAAAGTCACCGGCCGCCCGGGCGTGCGCCGCCGACCGCGGAGGCGCACCCATCCGGCCTGGAGCAGCACGTCGAGCGTGCCGCGCGACAGGGATACGCCGCGGATCTCCTCGATCTCCGCTCGGGTCACCGGCTGGTGGTAGGCGATCACCGCAAGCGTCTCGAGCGCGGCGCGTGACAGACGCCTTTCCTGCACGACTTCGCGCTTCAGCACGAAGGCAAGGTCATCAGCCGTGCGGAACGCCCAGCGGTCGTCGGCGCGCCGCAGATTGACGCCGTGGCCCGCATAGGCCGTCTGCAACTCGTGCAGCAGCGCGTCGTGATCGATACCCTCCGGCATGCGCTCGGCGATCTCTCTGGTCGAGAGCGGCTCGCTCGCGGCAAAGAGCAGCGCTTCGAGCATTCTCAGATAGCGGCGATGATCCTCCGTCTCCATCGACAGGCTGCGGACGTTGGTTCCTTCCCAGGCGGTCGCCGTGTCAGCCATTGGACGCCTCGGCAAGGGGCATCTCGTCGCGCAGCCGCCGGCGAACATAAAGCGGCGCGAAGTGCTCTTTTTGCTTTAGCTCCACCTCGCCTTCGCGCACCAGCTCCAAGCTGGCCGAGAGTGCGCTGGCGCGTGCCGTGTTTCTAAGCTCCGGCTGCACCAGATATTCGATGAGGTAGGAGTCGAGCGTTTGCCAATGCGTCGTAGCGCCGATGAGCCGGATCAGGCGCTCGCGGGCTTCGGTGAGCGAGAAGACACGACGCCCCGCCACCTTCACGCTCGCGGCGAGGCTCCTCAGACGGAGCGCCCCGTACGCGGACAAGAGATCGTAGAGAGGCGTGTTCCAGACAATGCGCGTGCTGACCGATAGAGGCTCCGTCATGCCGCGCGGGAAAACGTCGATGCCAAGCCGCGAGAAGGCCATGAGCCGGCGCGCGGCCTCGCGGATCGCTTCGAGATGCCGCAGGCGCCGCGCCAGTACCGCCGCCAGCTCTTCGCCGCTCGGCTCGCCGTCCGCCTCCTCCTCGGGCAGCAGCAGCCGCGACTTCAGATACGCAAGCCAGGCCGCCATGACGAGATAATCGGCAGCGATCTCAATCCTCAGCCGCCGGGCCACCTCGATGAAGGCGAGATATTGCTCGGCCAGCGCGAGAATGGAGATCTTGGCGAGATCGACCTTCTGGTCGCGGGCGAGCTTGAGGAGCAGGTCGAGCGGCCCTTCAAAACCACCGACGTCGACGACCAGGCAGTCCTCCGGCCGGGTGACCGGCTGCTCGAACGCCGCGATGAGGTCGGACACCTGCGCCGCCTGCCCGCTCATGCCGCCACCTGGCCGAGGAGAAAATCGAACCGCCGCTCGAGCGCCGCCCGGTCGGCCTCTTGCGGCGCGCGCCGAGACGCCAGCGCCGCGTCAGTGCGCCGCAGCGCGGCCCCGGCGAGCTCCGGCACGCCCGCCGCGACCTCCCGCATCTCGGCCAGCTCACCGTTGCAGTGGAGCACGAGGTCGCAGCCCGCGGCGATCGCCCGCGCGGCGCGCTCGCGCGGCGTCCCCGTCAATGCACCCATGCAGATATCGTCGGTCATCAACGCCCCATCAAAACCGATTCGTTCACGAATAACGTTAACAATCACTGCAGAAGAAATCGTGGCCGGCGCAATATCGTCAACGTCCAAGAAAACGACGTGGGCGGTCATGCCGAGCGGGGCGCGCCTGGCCAGGAGGCGGAACGGCGTGAAGTCCAGGGCCTCCAGTTCCGCCATCGTCGCGTCCGCCTGCGGCAGCTCCTTGTGGCTATCGACCTGCGCCCGGCCGTGGCCTGGCATGTGCTTCATCACCGGGATGACGCCGCCCGCGAAGAGACCGTCGATCTGGGCTCCGCCCAGGGTCGCAACGGAATCCACCGTGGCCCCGATGGCCCGATCCCCGATGGCCGCCGTCATCGCCTCGGATGGAATGTCGAGGACCGGCAGCGTGTTGACCGTGATGCCGAGCGACGAGAGATCGAGCCCGATCAGCTTGGCTCCGAGGTAGGCGGCTTCGACCCCGACGAGCGAGTTATCCCGGTAGATCTCGCCGTAGAAGGCGCCGGGCGGATAGGCGCGCAGATGCGGCGGTCCGATGCGCTGCACGCGCCCGCCCTCCTGATCAATCAGGACGGGGGCGTCGTCCCGCCCCAGCACCTCGCGTATCGAGGCGCAAAGCCGCGAGACCTGCGTCCGGCTTTCCACGTTGCGGCCGAAAAGGATGACGCCCCAAGGATGCCATTCACGCAGGAACGTCTGCTCGTCCTCCGAGAGCTGCGTTCCGGACAGACCACAGATGAACGCGCGGGGCGCCACGCTGTGCCCAAGCGGCCGATCTACTGCGCCACGAAACAGTCGGCGCCCGCGGCCCGCAGCGATTCACACACTTCGACCGCCTCG
Source organism: uncultured Propylenella sp. (assembly GCA_964487455.1). Taxonomy (GTDB): domain Bacteria; phylum Pseudomonadota; class Alphaproteobacteria; order Rhizobiales; family Afifellaceae; genus DASWJZ01. The sequence goes on along the minus strand of CAZARE010000243.1, from coordinate 9,059 downwards.
GCGCGTTCCGACCATGGCCCGATCCGGACCCGGTAGTAGATCCCCCTCTCGCCAAGATCGGCCCTTTGGATATCCGCTTGGAGGCCGCCGAGGATGGAGTCGTAGCGCTGCTGCATCGCTGCGAAGGTGGCCTCGGCCGCCTCCCGACTGGTTTGCGAGGCGATCTGCACGAGATAGCCCGACGGGTCGGTCGGGGGAACCGGCGCAGCGGCAACGGAAACCGGGGCAGAGGCCGGCGCTTCGTCCGCAGCAGCACCGGCGGGAGTCTCAGGCGCGGACTCGAGCGCTGCGATCTCGGTCGGCGCCTCGCCGGCCTCCTCGACCGGTTCTGCTTCCAGCGCCGACACCGTCGGCTGGTCCGCCGTGGCCGGAGCCACGCTCTCCAGAGGCGCCGGCGCCGCAGGCGTGCCCGCGGTTCGCGGCTCGTCGATCACGATGGTCTCTACCGGCTTCGGCTCCACTGCCTCGGTCTGCGCAGTAACTAAATCCTGCCCGCTCGCATCCGCCAGCGCCGAGCTTCCCGCGTCCGCCGTGGCGACAATAGTGCCGTCCGGCCGCACGACATAGGTCGGAACGCGGCGCGGCCCGAACTCCTCCTCGCCGCTTCCGGCGCGGGGGACGTCCGCATCCTCACCGCTCACCGGGCCCGCCAAGTCCTCATCGCTGTTCATCTGCGGCGGCGGTACGATGCGAGCGATCTCCTCCGGCTCCTCGGCGCCGTCCACAACGTTCTCCTCCGCGTCCGTAGCGCGACCCGCAACCCGATTGTAGACCGCCTCACCGACGGTCTCCTCCTCACTAGCATCCGATGGAGCCGCCGGCTCGATCTTGACCGGCCCTTCCTGCGCGGCAATGACCGGAGGCGGGCCTGACGGCGCGCGCTCGACGGAGCGGAGATATAGCGCCCCGGCACCGCCGAGCGCCACCACGATCAAGATACCGGCCGCCATCGCCAGCCCCTTGGTCGAGCGGCCTCGGGGCTGTGGCGCTGCCGGTCGGGGCGGAGGGCGCATACCGTGCTCCGGCGCGATCACCGCCGCGGGGGCGACCCGCGGCCCATCATCCTGCGATCCGACACCAGGATCGTCCCACCCGACATCCCCGCCGCGATAGGCCGGGTCAAGCTCGCGCGAAAGCTCCGCCTCGAGCCCAGCGAGATCCGCCACACCCGGCGTTTCCCGGGTTCTGTCGAACCGGTCGGATTTTCCCCAGCCTTCGGTATCGACATCCTCCGCCGCAACCGTCTCACCTGCCCGAGCATCCGGCTCGCCATGGGTGTCGTCAGCTCGCTCGGCCATCGACGCCGGATACGCCGCCTGTTGCGCCGCACCCACTACGGACGTCGGCACTTCGAGCGCGTCCTCGGGCGCCGTCACATCATCGTCAGGCTGATAGCGGAGATCCCGGCTCCCCGCGGCGGGCCCCCGGAAGCGGTACTCCGAATGCGCCGCCGGCCGTGCGGCCTCCTGCAAATCCTCGCGCGGCTCGAACGAAGCGTTCTCATCCGCGGCCAGCCTGTCGCCTTCGTCGGCAAAGCTGTCCGAGCGAACACGGCGCTCGAACTGGCTCAGTTGCTGCTCGATGGAGCGCAGCAGGTCCTCCGGATCGTCCCGGCCCGCCGCCGGCTCGGCCTCTTCGATCGCGCGTGGCTCCAGCTCCTGGGCCAAGTCGGCGGCCGCATAAGTCGGGTCCGGCCGACCCGCCGGCCTCGCGTACTCATCTGCCGGCATTGGGTACGCCGCTTCTTCCGGCTCCGCGACGGGAGCGGGGGGGGCAGGCTCAGGGGTCGCGCGGGGCGCACGGCGTGCCGACGCCGCAAACGACGTCTCCAGCTCCTGCATCAGCTCCGCCTCGAGGTCCGACGAAAAGACGTCCGGCTCAGCGGCGGGCTCAACGCGCGGCACCCTCGGCTTTTCAGTCAGCCGGCTGGTGAAGCCAGCGTCCTCGCTGACGATGCGCGCGAGCTCGACCAGCGGATCTTCGTCCGTGTCGTAGTTCTCGCGATCGGACGTCGGCCCGGCGCCACGTGTGTTCTTAGGATCGGTACTAGCCATACGAGCGCCCCAGCTTAACCCGGGTTCTCCGATGTTTCACCCCGATTAATACATTTCATCCGGCGCCTCGACACCAAGAACCTGGAGACCGCATCTCAGCACATTTTGCAGCGCCGTGACGAGCCCAAGCCGGGCCCGGCTCGTTTCCGCGTTCTCGGGCCGGATAAACCGCAAATGCGGCAGTTCCTTGCCTTTGTTCCAGTGCGCGTGGAAAGCGCTGGCCAGATCGTGGAGATAAAAGGCCACCCTGTGGGGCTCGCGGCTGCGCGCCGCCGCGCTCAGTGTCCGCGGCCAATCGGCCATGGCGCGCAGCAGCGTGCGCTCGCCCGAATCGGCGAGAAGCGTGAAATCCGCCTGCGCGAGCGAGGCCTGGTCGAGCGCAATGGCGGGCGCCTCTTCCCGGGCCTGCCGGCGTACCGACGCGGTCCTGGCATGCGCGTACTGCACGTAGAAGACCGGATTGTCCTTCGACTGCTCCTGCACGGCGACGAAATCGAAGTCGAGAGGCGCATCGGTCTTGCGAAACAGCATCATGAAGCGGACCGCATCCCGCCCCACCTCCTCCACCACCTCGCGCAGCGTCACGAAGTCGCCGGAGCGCTTCGACATCGTGACCGGCTCACCGCCGCGAAACAGCTTGACCAGCTGGCAGAATACAATCTCCAGCTCCGCCTCGCCGCCGCTAATCGCCGTCACGGAGGCCTTCATCCGCTTCGGATAGCCGCCGTGATCGGCGCCAAGCACGTCGATCATATGACGCGCGCCACGAAGATACTTATCGTAGTGGTAGGCGATGTCGGAAGCGAAGTACGTATACGTCCCGTCCGACTTGAGCAGCGGCCGGTCCATGTCGTCACCAAACTCCGTGGAGCGGAAGAGCGTCTGCTCGCGGTCCTCCCAATCCTCGGACACTTGTCCCTTCGGCGGCGGCAACGTGCCGCGATAGATGAGTCCCTTCTCCGAGAGCGCCGCGATCGCCTCGGCGACGCGGTCGATATTCCCGGCTTGCAGCGACCGCTCGGAGAAGAACACGTCGTGCCTGACGCCAAGCAGGTCAAGGTCGGCGCGGATCATCTCCATCATCGCAGCCACCGCCCGCTCGCGCACAACCGGCAGCCATTCGGGCGTCTGCAGATTGAGGAGCCCGTCTCCGAACTCCTCCCGGAGGGCAGCGCCGACCGGCTTCAGATATTCGCCCGGATAGAGCCCGCTCGGTATCTCGCGGATCTCTTCGCCCAGCGCCTCGCGATAGCGCAGGTAGGCGGAACGGGCGAGCAGATCGACCTGCATGCCGGCATCGTTGATGTAGAACTCGCGGGTGACCTCATGCCCGGTCGCTGCGAGCAGACTGGCGATCGCATCGCCGACCACCGCGCCGCGGCAATGGCCGACATGCATCGGGCCGGTGGGATTGGCGGACACGAATTCGACGTTGACGGACCGGCCGCCGCCAATGTCGCTGTGCCCGTAGCGCTCCCCCGCGGCGAGGATCAGCCTCGGCTGCTTGGCCCAGAAGCGGTCGGACAGCCTCAGGTTCACGAAACCGGGGCCGGCCACCTCGACGGTCGAGATATCCGGATCGCCGGCGAGCACCGCGGCGATCTTCTCGGCGAGATCGCGCGGCTTCGCCGCCAGCGGCTTGGCGAGCACCATCGCGGCATTTGTCGCTATGTCGCCGTGCGCCGGGTCGCGCGGCGGCTCGGCCGCAACACGCTCCAGCGCATCTCCCACGGCGGCTAGAGCGGACTCGCCGATCGCTGTACGCAACGCGGTCAGAATCCGCTGCTCGAAATCGCTGAAGAGGTCCATCGGGAGATCCTGCGGCCGGCGCGCCGCCCGGTCCGAGCAGTTCCGCCGGACTCTGCGGGATTGCGGCGCGGCCTAACTCAGATCGGGAGTGGCGTCAAACAGCCGGCGGTGCTCGGAGACTGCGTAGCGGTCGGTCATTCCGGCGATGTAATCGGCGACCCGCCGGGCCGTGGCGAAGGCGTCCTGGCGGTCAAGGCGCCGAGCCCAGTCCTCGGGCATCTGGGTCGGATCGGCGCAGAAGGCCGCGAACAGATCAGCGACCAACCGCTCCGCCAGCCGCGCGGGGCGCATCACGGGCTCGCTGCGGTAGACGCTTTCATAGAGGAAACCTTTCAGCGCTGCCTCCGATGCCGACAGCTCCGGCGAGAACCGCACCAGCGCTTCCCCCGCCTTGCGCACATCCTCCTCGCTCTCCACACCAGCCTCCGCGATGCATGACCCGGCCTCGGTGAGCACGTCGCGGATCATCGCCCTGATCGTCCGCCGCACCAGCTCGTGCGTCACCCGCGCGGGGTCGAGACCAGGGAAATCGGCGTCGATCGTCTCAAGGATCGGCCCCATCAGAGGCCGCGCCGCCAAGTCGGCGAGCGTTATCAGCCCGGCCCGCAGCCCGTCCTCCAGATCGTGGCAGTCGTAAGCGTTGTCGTCGGCGATCGCCGCCGCCTGCGCCTCCAGTCCGGCGAAGCGGTCGAGCTCCAGATCCTGCGCTTCCCGAAACGTCCGGATCGTGTGGGGAAGCGCGCGGCCGGCATAGGGACCGGCAGCGGCGCCTTGCGCGTCGAGCACGGGCCCGTTGTGCTTGACCAGTCCCTCATGCGTCTCCCAGCAGAGGTTGAGGCCATCGAAGTGCGGATAGCGGCGCTCCAGCGCGGTGACCACGCGCAGGCTCTGGGCGTTGTGGTCGAAGCCCTCGTACCTGGCGAGCGCCTCGTCGAGCGCCCGCTCGCCAGCATGGCCGAAGGGCGGATGCCCTAGATCGTGTGCGAGCGCCAGGGTCTCGGCCAGGTCCTCGTCGAGGCCGAGCGGCCGGGCAATCGAGCGGGCGATCTGCGCCACCTCCAGTGTGTGCGTCAGGCGCGTGCGGAAATGATCGCCCTCATGGTGAATGAAGACCTGGGTCTTGTGCATCAGCCGGCGGAACGCATTGGAATGGATGATGCGGTCCCGGTCACGCTGGAAAGGAGAGCGAAGCGGGTCCTCCGACTCCATGTAAACGCGCCCGCGCGAGGCGGCCGGATCGGAGGAATACGGGGCCCGCCACCGCTCGCCGCGGCGCAGGAGATCGTGCGGCAAGTCCCCCATCGGCCTCCCTGCGAATTGACTACGGCCGCGCTCGTTCTTAGCTACTATGTGAATCGGAACAAGAGCAGGCGACTGGAATGGACCAGCATACCGTCATCCTGACAGACGCCGCGGCGAAGCGCATCGCCAAGATCCTGAGCACCGAGCCGGTGGGCACCGCGCTGCGCGTGAGCGTGGAAGGCGGGGGCTGCTCGGGCTTCCAGTATCGCTATGACTTGGTACAGGAAGAGCCCTCCAAGGACGATGTCGTGCTTCAGCGCGCCGGCGCGGTCGTGCTGATCGACGGCGTCTCGCTGGAATATATGGGCGGCTCCGAGATCGATTTCGTCGACGGCCTCATCGGCCAATCGTTTCAGATCAAGAATCCGCATGCCACGATGTCGTGCGGCTGCGGCACGAGCTTCTCGGTCTGAGCGGCGACCGCGCGGTCCTGCCGAGGCATTGCCGCTGATGCGCATCGCCACCTGGAACATCAATGGCGTCAAAGCGCGTATCGAAAATCTCCTGCATTGGCTTGGCGACGCTAAGCCCGACATCGTCTGCTTGCAGGAGATCAAATGCGTCGAGGAGGCGTTTCCCGCTCTAGAGCTTGGCGGCCTCGGCTACAACGTCGCGGTCAACGGCCAGAAGGGCTTCAATGGCGTGGCGCTGCTGGCCAGGCTGCCGATGGAGGACGTGCAACTCGGCCTGCCCGGAGGCCAAGGCGACGGACAGGCGCGTTTCGTTTCCGCTCTGGTGGCGACCGATGACGGCGCCGTTCGCGTGGCCTCCTGCTACATGCCAAACGGCAACCCGATCGACTCGGACAAGTTCTCCTACAAACTGGACTGGCTGCGGCGGCTCGAGGACTGGGCCGGCGCAACGCTTGCCGCGGAAGAAACGCTGGTCATCGCTGGCGACTACAACATCATCCCGGAGCGGCTCGACGCGAAGAACCCCGACGCATGGGTGACCGACGCGCTGTTTCAGCCGGACGCGCGCGCCGCGTTCCGGCGGCTTTCAGCGCTGGGATTGACCGACGCGGTCAGGGCCGTCACCGACGACGGCAACGTCTATACCTTCTGGGACTACCAGGCGGGCGCCTGGCAGAAGAACCACGGCATCCGCATCGACCACATCATGCTGTCGCCGGAGGCCGCGGACCGGCTCGCGCAGGCGGGTGTTGACCGGCATACGCGCGCCTGGGAAAAGCCGTCCGACCACGTGCCGGTGTGGGTGGAGCTGGACTGAGCCGGCGCTACCTTTCGCGCGGCTCCGCCTGCGCCTGCGCGCCGCCCGTGCTCCTCTTTATCCATCCCTCGGCCGCGAACATGGCTTCGCGGCGCAACTCTTCGTCGGCGGTGGAAAAGGCCTGTTCGTGGCGCGCTTGGATCACCGGATCGCCCGGGCTGGAAAGCCGCGCGACGGACAACCACATCAGCCCCTCGAGCGGCCGCCGCTCAAGGCCGATGCCCTCATAGAGCATGTGGCCGAACTCAGCTTGCGCGCCGACATGACCCTTGCGCGCCGCAAGCTTGAACCAACGCGCCGCCTGCCGCGCATCCTGCTCCCCGCCCTGCCCCTGCAGCAGCATCGCGGCAAGCGAGTACTGCGCGTCGGAGTCTCCGAAATACGACGCCGCATAGGAGAAGAAGCGGCGGGCGCGGCGCGGGTCGGCCTCCACCGTGCCAGGCACCCCCCGCTGATAGTAGGCGCCGAGCGTGGTGAACGCGTCGGCCACGAACGGCGCCTCCGGTCCGCGCGGATTGCCGTCTCCGTAATCGTTGGCGACGCGGGCGAACAGCTCCATGGCCTTGCGGTCATCCTCGGTCACGAGGTCGCCCGTCTGGTACATCCGGCCAAGCTTCCACAGCGCTCCCGGATGTCCCCGCTCGGCCGCAAAGTTGAGAGCCTCGAGGGCCGTCGCGGCATCGCCCGCTTTGTACGCCTGATAGCCGGAGCGGAACGCCTCTCCCGGCGACAGGCTCGGGTCGAGCGCGTGCCCCGTCCCCGCGCCGACGGCCATCGCAGCAACAACAACGCATAACCTAGATATCTGCATAGGACACCGTTTCGGCGGCTGCGCCGGGATGGGTCACAGCGCCGTCCCTCGCCGATCCCACGAGCTGCGCGTACTTCCACAACGCGCCGGATCGGTAATCCGTTTCGCGCGGCCGCCAGTCGCGGCGGCGCGCCTCCCACTCCGCTTCGGAGACTTTGGCGTTGAGCGTGCCCGCCTCCGCGTCGATGTCGATGATGTCGCCGTCGCGCAGAAGCCCTATCGGCCCGCCGAGCGCCGCCTCCGGCCCGACATGGCCGATGCACATGCCGCGCGTGCCCCCGGAGAAGCGGCCGTCGGTGACCAGCGCCACCTTCTCGCCAGCGCCCTGCCCGAACAGCGCCGCCGTTGTCGACAGCATCTCGCGCATCCCCGGACCGCCGCGTGGCCCCTCGTAGCGGATCACGAGGACGTCGCCTTCCTCGTAGGCGCGCCGGCTCACCGCTTCGAAGCATTCCTCCTCACTGTCGAAGCAGCGCGCGCGGCCGGAGAATTTCAGCATCTTCAGGCCGGCCACCTTCACGATGGCGCCTTCCGGGGCAAGGTTGCCCTTCAGCCCGACCACGCCTCCGGTCGGCGACAGGGGCCGGTCGGCCGGCTGGATGACGTCTTGGTCCGGGTTCCATCGGACGTTCTTCAGATTCTCCGCGATCGTGCGTCCGGTGACCGTGATGCAGTCGCCGTGCAGATAGCCGTTGTCGAGAAGCGTCTTCATCAGAAGCGGAATGCCGCCCGCCTCGAACATGTCCTTGGCGACGTAGCGGCCACCCGGCTTCATAGAGGCGATGTAAGGCGTCTTTTTGAAGATTTCTGCGACGTCAAACAAATCAAACGACAGCCCGCATTCGTGGGCGATCGCGGGAAGATGCAGCGCCGCATTGGTCGAGCCGCCGGACGCGGCGACCACCGTCGCCGCATTCTCCAAGGCAGCGCGGGTGACGATATCGCGCGGCCGAATGTTGAGGGCGATCAGTTCCATCACCTTCTCGCCCGCCGCCATGCAGAAACGGTCGCGTACTTCATAGGGAGCCGGGGCGCCCGCCGAGTAGGGCAGCGCCAAGCCGATCGCCTCCGACACCGTCGCCATGGTGTTGGCGGTGAATTGACCGCCGCAGGCGCCGGCCGAGGGGCACGCAACCTGCTCCAGCGTCTCCAGGTCATCGTCCGACATCTTGCCGACGGAATGCAGACCGACCGCTTCAAACACGTCGACCACCGTCACGTCCCTGCCCTTGAACGTGCCCGGCAGTATCGTGCCGCCGTAGATGAAGATCGACGGGATGTTGAGGCGGACCATCGCCATCATCATGCCCGGCAGCGACTTGTCGCAGCCGGCGAGCCCGACGAGAGCGTCGTAGCAATGCCCCCGCATTGTGAGCTCGACGGAATCGGCGATGACTTCGCGCGACACCAAGGACGACTTCATCCCCTGGTGGCCCATGGCGATGCCGTCGGTGACCGTGATCGTCGTGAACTCGCGCGGCGTGCCGTTCGCCGCCGCGACGCCCTGCTTGACGGCCTGCGCCTGGCGCATCAGCGAAATGTTGCAAGGCGCCGCCTCATTCCAACAGGTGGCGACGCCGACGAACGGCTGATGGATCTGCTCGGGCGACAGGCCCATGGCGTAGTAGTACGAGCGGTGCGGCGCACGGCTCGCGCCTTCCGTCACATGACGGCTGGGCAGCTTCTTCTTGTCAAACGTTCTTGCGTCCATCTACGCCCGCTCTCCCGGCGGTTCATTCCCCCCGGTCCCCCCTACCAACGCCGCCCCACGCTTCGTAAATCGCCAGCCAAAGACTGCCGTCGACTCCTTGAAAAACAATAAGAGGGATCGTGGCGCAAAGGGGGCGCGCGCC
>CAZARE010000242.1:0-5114 GCA_964487455.1 uncultured Propylenella sp. | reverse complement strand
CTCCTCATGCCGTCGGTCATGCCCGTTCACCAGAAAAATGCAAGACCGTGCACGGCGCGTGTGCGGCGCGCCGGAACCTGCTAGTCTCCGCGGAATGTTGGTGAAGGCTCTGGGGGCGTTATGGTAGAGGGTAGGCCCAGGCGGATAATCGATCTCAAGCACGCAATTCGCGAGGTCAGGATTGCGCAGTCCGAGCGGAACGACGTGGTCGTGGAACTGCGGGAAGCGGAGCAGGCGCGGCTCGAGCTTCTGGCCGAGGCGCTTGACGGGGTCTTCAACGACCTCCCGTCGGACCACGACCAGCTTCTTCTAGGCGTCCTTCCCGGCGACCCGCCACGCTTCTGGGTGGATGCAACGAGCTTCGTCGTGATGGGGCGCGACAAGCGGCAATATCAGTTCGTCAAGGACACGCGGCTTGGCCGCACGGTGCTCAAGGAAAGCCCCAGTCTTGAAGTCATCGCAGACGCGGTCACCCGCTACGTGGCGGAGCGCATTGTGGAGCGCGAGCAGGTGATGGAGGCGGACTGGCTGACGCGGACCATCCGCGGCCGCGGCGGTCTGTTCGGCGCCAGGCGGCGAAGCGTAGAGACGGACGCGGTCATATGGGGACTGGGCGGCTTCGGGCTCGGCATGATCGCCGGCATGTTCCTGCTCCTGGCCTACGCCTGGTTCATTGCCGGTTGACTGAGTGAGTGTTGCGCTCCGTCTCCGCGATCTCGCCTGACCGTCCGACGCCGCGGTGGATGACGGTCATCTCGAAAGAGGCGTTGGTCTCCGCGATCTCGTAGAGGGCGTACCCGGCCGCCCGCGGTCCTCCGCGCACCAGGGAGCCGCCGGCCGGCACGCCGACGACCGGGATCCTGCCCCGCGGTCCTTTGATGGCGGTCGCCATGCGGATGTGCTCGTGTCCGTGCAGGATCAGCTCGGCTCCGTGGCGCTCCACGGCCCGGCGGAACCGCCTCCCGTCGCTGAGCTTGCGCCAAGCGCTGGTCGGATCGATGAGCTTCGGCGGATGATGGATGAGGACAATGCGGAAAAGCCCTTCTTCGCGCGCCTCGTCCAGTAGCATGCAGAGGCGCCGCGTCTGTTCCTCGCCGACCCGCCCCGTCGCCATGAACGGCGCGGTCGCGACCGCCGATGAGACTCCGATCAACGCCACGTGGCCCTTGCGGCGCATGAAGGGGAACAGCGCCTTGTCGATGAACTCCGCGTCATCGCTGGCCATCCACGGCGCCCAGAGTCGGCGGAAGCGGTGATGCGCCCGCGGGACGTAGGCGTCGTGGTTGCCGGGAATCGCGGTGACCATTTCCGGGGGACCGAGCTCCTCCAGCCATGCGCGCGCGTTCTCAAATTCCTCTCGCGTGGCGATGTTGGTGAGGTCACCGGTCACGGCAATATGATGGGGCGCCTGCGCCCGCAAATCGGTGACCAGCCGATGGAGAGTGTCGGACGTGAGAGAGCGTGAGCGCCTACGCCGCCAGTTCGCGTAGCCGACGAGGCGTTTGGAGGCGTAGTCGCGGAGACGCAGCCGTGGAACCGGGCCGAGATGCAAGTCGGAAAGGTGGCCGAGGCGGAACATGTCCCGCGTTAACGCTGCGGTTGGGATAAAGTCCACAGCAGTTGGAGATTCGGCCGCTCGCTTCCTCGTTCGTCGAGATGTCCTCGCCCGGGGAACGAGCTCTGGAATGGAGAGAAAGGGGCAGCATCTGCGCGGGCCAGCAGGTTGAGCCGACATCTGCGCCGGGGGCGAAACCGTGCTAGTTCGCCGCCATGACGCTTGGGCTGCACCACCGCCTCATGCAGCGGGTCCACCTTGCCTACTCCCGCCTCGCGCGCGGCATGACCCTCGGGGTGCGCGCCGTGCTCCTCAAAGACGATCAGGTGGTCCTGGTGAAGCATAGCTACGTTCCCGGCTGGTCCTTTCCGGGCGGCGGAGTGGAGGCCGGCGAAAGCCTCGGCGAGGCGCTGGAGCGCGAGATTCGCGAGGAGGCCGGCGCCGTGCTCACCGGGGCGCCGCAGCTCTTTGCCATCTACCGCAACGGTCGGATGCATCGCGGCGATCACGTGGCGCTCTACGTCTGCCGCGATTGGTCGTGTCCTCAAATGCCGCGCCTGCCCAACCTTGAGATCGTCGCCTGCGAGATATTCCCGCTCGCCGATCTGCCCGCCGATACGACGCCTGCCACGTTGGCGCGGCTTCGCGAAGTGATGGATGGCGAGCCCGCCGCCAGCGACTGGTAGCAGGCGTCTATCGTGTTGGAAGGCCGGTTCCGCGCAGACGATCGCGGTCGTGCGGAGAATCGATGATCATGAGTGGCCCGAGCGGCACGATACGCGTGGGATTGATGCTCTCGTGGCTGTAGTAATAGTGCTGCTTGGTGTGCTCCAGGTCGACCGTGTCCTTGACGCCGGGCATCTGGAAGAGGTCGCGCACGTAGCCGGACAGGTTCGGGTAGTCGGCAATTCGCCGCCGGTTGCACTTGAAATGGCTGTAGTAAACGGCGTCGAAGCGGATGAGTGTGGTGAAAAGCCTCCAATCCGCCTCCGTCAGCCGGTCGCCCACCAGGAAGCGCTGCTCGTCGAGCGTGACGTCGAGTTCGTCAAGCGTGTTGAACAGCGCGCGGAAGGCGTCCTCGTACGCCTCCTGGGTCCGCGCGAAGCCCGCTTTGTAGACGCCGTTGTTCACCGTCTCGTAGACCGTGTGGTTGATGGCGTCGATCTCCTCGCGCACTTCTTCCGGATAGAAGTCCAGCGAGGCGTCGCCGAACTCGTCGAAAGCGCTGTTGAACATGCGGATGATCTCTGACGATTCGTTGGAGACGATTTTCTCGCTCGCCTTGTCCCAAAGCACCGGCACGCTTGCGCGCGTGGTGGCTGTAGGATCTGACTTCAGGTAGATCTCATAGAGTCGGCTCAGGCCGTAGAGGTGGTCGGGCCAGGTCGCATTGAACTCCCAGCCCTCGTCGAGCATGTGCGGCTCCACCACCGACACACCGATAATGTCGGTCAGCTTCTTAAGCTTGCGGAAGATCAGAGTGCGATGCGCCCAAGGGCAGGCAAGCGAGACGTAGAGGTGGTAGCGATCGGGCTCGGCCTTGAAGCCGCCCTCGCCGGAAGGGCCGGGAGAGCCGTCGGCGGTAACCCAGTTGCGGAAGCGCGCCTCCGCGCGCACGAACCGCCCGTCGGCAGAGCGCGGGTCGCGCTTCTTCTGCTTCTCCCATTTGCCCTCGACGAGCATACCCATGCGATACCGTCCCTGATGCAGACTCTGTCGGTGAAGCGGCCTCATGCCCTGATGCGAAACGGCTGGGCAAGGTCGCCGGTGAAGGAGACCGGTGGCGGGCAGCCGCCGTTCCGGCTTGCCCCTTTGGTTCCTATCATGATAGGGCCGCGCGCAATGAATGGAACCGTCATTTGCGCATTGCGACGAGCGACGCGTCCGAGTCGTTTGCGACGTGCCGTCGTTTCACTGCGCTGAGCCGCCGGTTTTCCGAGGGATCCGCGGCATTTCGATGAGCCGCGGGTCCGCCAATGCCCTCCGAAGCAGCCCTCACACGTTCCGAGACACCATCGGACGATCCCGCCGTGGAAGCCCTGCAACGGGCGGCCTTCGGGCCGGGCGCTTTCGCTCGAGCCGCATTTCGCGTGCGCGAAGAGGCTCCGCATGACCGCGCGCTGTCCTTCCTGACCGAGCTCGACGGCGCGCTAGTGGCCTCAGTGCGGCTCACTCCGATCGATGTCGGGGGGGCGCGCGGCCTCCTTCTCGGGCCGCTCGTCGTTGATCCGCCGCACAAGGGCCTCGGCTATGGCAAGGCTTTGATGCGACGCTCCGTGACTGAGGCGGCCGAGAGCGGCTGGCCCTTCATCATCCTGGTCGGCGACGAGCCCTACTACCGCCCGTTCGGCTTCAAGCCGCTGCCGGGAAAGCGCGTGCGGATGCCCGGCCCCGTGGACCCGGCCCGCTTGCTTGCCGCGGAGCTTCGGCCAGGCGCCGTCGATGCCCTTCAGGGCACGGTCAGGGGCGTTCGCGCACCAGGCGGCGGCGCGGGATAGCGCTTCTGCCAGCCCTCCGAGTGGCGCGGGAGCATGTGCCCCGGATCGAGAGACGGCTCATGTGTCCGACGCGGCGGCTATCCCGCCGCGGCTCAGCCAATCGTCGCAGACTCCCTTCGCGTCGATACGCTTCCGCAACTGCTCGCGGATGTCGCGCCAGCGAAACCGTATCGAATTGGCGACGATCTCGTGATCGAGCGCCTTGAACTCATCGATGACCGGCGCGAAACGGACGATATCCCTCTCGCTGCCGGCGAAAGCAGCCGCGCCTTCTGCGGCGTTTGCCCACTGCGTCTCGGCGCTCCGCCTGGCAAATTCCCCGATGGAATGCGCCGGCACCAATTCCGGGGCGAGGTCCGACAAGTGCCGCTCCATTCCGTGCTTGAAGCATTGCCTGGCCAGCGCCGCCGCTTCCTGCGCACCAAGTCGGCCGTCGCGATCGGCGATGGCAACCGCATGGAGCGTCAGGTCGCCGAGGCAGGAGACAAACAGGTTCACCGCGGCGATGCGGATCGAGGAGGAGAATACCTCGTCTTTGAAATATTCCGGGTAGCGCGTCCCCATGCGCGTCTTCAGATAGCCGTATAGCGATGTCTGGGCCACATAAGAGGCGCGCGTGCGCACGAACTCGGTCAAGTGCTCGACCGTATCGATTGGGCGTTTGTCGAATCGGATCGCCAGCGCCTTAAGCGGCTTTGGCAGGAGAGCGGTAAGGGCTGCAAGCATGATGCGGCCTGTTCAAGAAGGAGGCGGTTGGCCAAAATACATACAATTGACTCGCTCGTTCACGGATTTGTAATCTTGCCGTTGATTCCGGGCGATGAGCTATCGGCGATCGTGACCGGACGAAAGGCAGGCCCAAGAGCCACTTCGGGGGGGCACCCATGGCAACGGAACCCGCAGAAAATCAACGCCGTCACTGGGCGAAGACGCGCAATCTCACCTATCTCGTCTTGGTCATATGGGCCCTGTTCGGGCTCGTTGTCCCGTGGTTCGCCGCGGAGCTCGATTCCATCGTCATCTTCGACTGGCCGCTCGGCTACTATTTCGTGGTTCAGGGC